>NZ_VOSW01000358.1 GCF_009690905.1 Paraburkholderia madseniana | reverse complement strand
CGAAATCCACAAGGATGAAATCGTCGTTGTGTTCAGGATCGATCCACAGCCGGGGGCTCTCGCCAGCGAAAATCCGAATGATTCAGACGACGGAGTGAAAAGTATGCAACATTGTACGAGGCGTAATCTCGCCCGTCATCGCAAACATGACGTTGGACGGACTCGAAGCAGCAGTAGATGCCAGCGTGGGGCCGACGCAACGCGCACGCAGAAAGTTCAAAGTCAACGTCAATCGGTATGCGGACGACTTCG
>NZ_VOSW01000357.1 GCF_009690905.1 Paraburkholderia madseniana | reverse complement strand
CGTCCAGCCTTCACCAGCTCGACCATTTGCGCCCGGAATTCCGCCGGGTACGGGGTACGATGCTTGCCCATAATCGGCACCTCCTTCTCCAAAGGATAGATGTCCGTTTTTCTGGGTCAACTTCACTGCACAGCATGCGGGGAATTCCTAACGGACGCTTCTTGCCATTGCTCTTGGGGATGTAAATACGTCGAAGCGGCAACGCACGGTAGCCGTGGTGTTGCATCGCCTCCATCCCTTTCCATTTGGCCG
>NZ_VOSW01000356.1 GCF_009690905.1 Paraburkholderia madseniana | reverse complement strand
TGGTCAGCCGGCGTTTCGGGTGAGGTCTGTGAAGTGTTTGGGGGCAGCCGGTCGAATGGGCTGGTCGTCGCGCAGATTGTGCTGGTCGCGACCTTGAGATAACGCAAATGTGCTGCAGCACATTTGCAATATTACCGGCCGAAAGTTGTTATGTGCAGTCTCGAATCCCGCTCGCGATAGCAAAGGTTTCCGGTCGTAGGAACTCTACATAAAAGTTGGACAGGATGGGGAGGCCCGCAGCCAACAAACGAC
>NZ_VOSW01000355.1 GCF_009690905.1 Paraburkholderia madseniana | reverse complement strand
CGAAGTCGTCCGCATACCGATTGACGTTGACTTTGAACTTTCTGCGTGCGCGTTGCGTCGGCCCCACGCTGGCATCTACTGCTGCTTCGAGTCCGTCCAACGTCATGTTTGCGATGACGGGCGAGATAGCGCCACCAACAACAGAGCAAACTGCCGGATAAAATTGGGTCTGCGCATTTCAAGGGAGTGCCTGGCGCCGTGGTCCAGAAGCTGTTCCAAGGTTGATGTGGACCTCGTCCTTGAGACGGTCGC
>NZ_VOSW01000354.1 GCF_009690905.1 Paraburkholderia madseniana | reverse complement strand
GCTTGCACAGGATCACCAGATCGTCCGCGTAGGTCACGATTCGACTACCAAGACTGCGCTGAAGTCCGAGCCTTTTCCATGCCAGCACAAACCGGCGCATGTAAATATTCGCCAGCAGTGGTGAGATGGGTGAGCCTTGCGGAATGCCACGTCTGCTGTCTCTGGCCTCCGTCGTACGTTTCTTCCGGCCTCGATTATCGGTTTCTTCAACGGGGCATTCCAGCCACATCCGGATCAGATGCAGCACGCGCC
>NZ_VOSW01000353.1 GCF_009690905.1 Paraburkholderia madseniana | reverse complement strand
CGAAATCATCGGCGTAGCGGATGACGTTAAGCTTCGCATATTTGCGCGCGTATCTGGAAGCGCCCACGCTTGCATGGACCGCTGCCTCCAGTCCGTCTAACGCCATATTCGCGATCACGGGTGAGATGACACCCCCTTGCGGGGTGCCGGCCCGCGACTCAAACAGGGTTCCCTCATCGATATAGCCGGCCTGCAACCACTTGCGCAGGACTTCCTTGTCCATCGCCGCATTCTCCAGAATCCAGGAGTGAC
>NZ_VOSW01000352.1 GCF_009690905.1 Paraburkholderia madseniana | reverse complement strand
AATAGGCTCGAGAAGTGCGAATGTCCGGATTGGCCGAACCGCTGCCCCCGGCGAGCTGGCTTGGATGACCGGACCACTCAGTTAACCGCCGTTGAACCCCAGACAGCGCGACCGGCAGTTGTGGGTCTTGGATTCAACCGGTCGACGCAATACATTGATAAAACCGTTCGGCCGGTGTCTGGAAGTTTAGTGTTTTTCTTGGTCGCTCGTTGAGTCGCCTGGCGACCGCATTAAGTTTCGACTGCGAATACGT
>NZ_VOSW01000351.1 GCF_009690905.1 Paraburkholderia madseniana | reverse complement strand
CGCATCGAACTGCAGTTGGACCAGCCCACCGAGGCGGGCGACACGGTGATCCGGCTGTGGAGCAATCTGCCTGCCGCGGTGGGCGCACACGAGATCGCCCGACTATATCGCAAGCGCTGGCGTATCGGTGTGTCCAGGTAAGGACACGTTATCCAGTCGGTGAGAGTCCGACCGGGGCAAAAGACTCAAGCCTCGTAGCTTGGGAGGCGTCATGGCGCGAAAGCAAGATGGCGGAGCCCTCCGACAGTATGCT
>NZ_VOSW01000350.1 GCF_009690905.1 Paraburkholderia madseniana | reverse complement strand
ACCGTGCGCCTGATCCGGGACGTCACGCCCAGCGGCCGCGTGCGTGTGCTGATGACCTCGCTGCTGGAGCGCGAACGTTATCCGGCCAGCGCTTTCGGCGCGCTCTATCATCAACGCTGGCGTATTGGTGTGTCCAGGTAAGGACACGTTATCCAGTCGGTGAGAGTCCGACCGGGGCAAAAGACTCAAGCCTCGTAGCTTGGGAGGCGTCATGGCGCGAAAGCAAGATGGCGGAGCCCTCCGACAGTATGCT
>NZ_VOSW01000349.1 GCF_009690905.1 Paraburkholderia madseniana | reverse complement strand
ACCGTGCGCCTGATCCGGGACGTCACGCCCAGCGGCCGCGTGCGTGTGCTGATGACCTCGCTGCTGGAGCGCGAACGTTATCCGGCCAGCGCTTTCGGCGCGCTCTATCATCAACGCTGGCGTATTGAGGAAGCGTTCAAACGTCTGAAGCACCGACTGCGGCTTGAGGCTGTCACCGGCCTGGATTACCTGGCGCTGCAGCAGGACTTCGGTGCGAAAACCGTCGCTGATAACCTGTGTACGCTACTCAATGA
>NZ_VOSW01000034.1 GCF_009690905.1 Paraburkholderia madseniana | reverse complement strand
CGATCTTGGCAGCGCACGGCAGGTACGCATCTCGTCGAACCAGACCATCATTACCGCTGGCGGCGGCGATCCGGCTGCCGTTGCCGCACGCCGTCAGCAGGTCGCGCGGCAGTATGAGATGGGCCCTGAGAATGTCGAGCGCGACAAATTTCAGGTGCGTCTCGCCAAGCTGTCCGGCGGTACCGCGATGATCCTCGCCGGCGGCGCCACGCCGGTCGAACAGAAGCGCCGGCTTCATCTGATCGAGGATGCAATCAATGCGGCACGCGCGGCGATTGCCGAGGGCATCGTGCCAGGCGGCGGGATGGCGCTGCTGCGCGTGTCCGCCGAACTCGAAGGCGTGATTGCGCGGACCCACGGCAGTGTGCAACAGGGTGCGAGATTGCTGCAGCGCGTGCTGGCGAAGCCGCTCTATCACATCGCGACCAATTGCGGCCTTGACGGCGCGGCGATCGTGTCCGAGGCGGTGCGTGCGAAACCGGGCGTCGGTCTAGACGCCCGCACGGGCAAGTTCGTCAACCTGATGGAGGCGGGCATCATCGATCCGGTCAAGGTCAGCTATAGCGCGGTACGCAACGCTGCTTCGGTCGCCGGCTTGATTCTGACCACCCAGACACTGATTGCCAAAAAGCCGGACACGATCGATCCGACCGCCGGCCCGGCGCTTGGCGCCGGCGCCGAATTGCTCGGCCGGAAATAGTGACACTACAACCGGTCGTCGGGTCAAGGACCGGCAAAAAAACGGCCGCTGCCGGCGTGTTTCGGGCGGCCATCAATAGACGGAGACAACAATGGATATCGGCGCGACTCCCCGATTCAATGCCGTCGCGATGGCGGCTCGGTACCTTGGTGCAATGTCCTCGATTCGCCTGCTCAAGCTCGCGTCGGGGGGGACAATCACATTCTGCGGTACATTGATTATTGTGTCCGATATGGGCACGGCGGCCGCTCCGCTGTTGCGAGGCATATTCGGTGCAATCAGCAGTGCGATGCCGTGAATGCCATGCCTGCCCGTTAAATCGGGCACGCCTGTCATTTTCATGAGCAAGGAGCCAGAGCTTGGATGATCGCGTTCGTAAGGCAGCCAGACCGGCGACGAGAACCGAGCGCACAACGCTTGCGGTCAGAGAGGTATTGGAAGGCCGCCGGCGCGGCGCACTGATGCTGCTGCCGTTTGCTGGACCGGCAGTGGTGGTCTCTGTTGCCTATATGGATCCGGGCAACTTTGCGACGAATATTCAGGCGGGCGCCAGATACGGTTACACGTTGCTCTGGGTGGTGCTGTTGGCAAACCTTGTGGCGATGCTGTTTCAGGCGCTCTCGGCGAAGCTCGGCATCGTCACGGGGCGAAACCTCGCGGAGCTATGCCGCGAACGGTTTCCAAAACCTGTCTTGCTGATCATGTGGGGTGTAAGCGAAATTGCCGCGATGGCAACCGATCTGGCCGAATTTCTCGGCGGCGCGATCGGACTTTCGTTACTGTTTCATATGCCCTTGCTCGCCGGTATGGCGGTCACGGCGGTAGTGACTTACGGCCTGCTGTTGTTCGAGAGCGCCGGTTTCCGTCCCCTTGAACTGGCGATCGGGGCACTCGTCGGCATCATTGGGTTGTCCTACCTTGCCGAGCTGTTCATTGCGCCGATCGCGTGGCCGAGTGTCTTAGTCCATACGTTTTCCCCTCAATTGCCCGACGCGAATGCGCTCACGATCGCCGTCGGTATCGTGGGTGCAACGGTGATGCCGCACGCGCTTTTCCTGCACTCCGGACTAACGCAGCGGCGAGCACCCGCGAGAACGGAGCGCGAGAGGGAAAAGTTACTGAAATTCTCGAATATCGAGGTCGTTATCGCAC
This sequence comes from Paraburkholderia madseniana, assembly GCF_009690905.1. Taxonomy (GTDB): domain Bacteria; phylum Pseudomonadota; class Gammaproteobacteria; order Burkholderiales; family Burkholderiaceae; genus Paraburkholderia; species Paraburkholderia madseniana. The sequence goes on along the minus strand of NZ_VOSW01000034.1, from coordinate 87,689 downwards.
TGACCATCGCCGGTCTCATCAATATGGCGATGGTTATCATGGCCGCAGGTGCATTTCATCACGGGCATCCTGAGGTGGCGGAGATCGAGACGGCCTATCACACGCTGGCGCCGCTATTAGGCATTGGGGCGGCGGGGATTTTTCTGTTGTCGCTGATCGCTTCGGGCGTATCGAGTTCCGTGGTCGGCACGATGGCGGGTCAGATGATCATGCAAGGGTTCGTGGGCTTTCGCATTCCGTTATGGTTGCGCCGGGCCGTCACGATGGTGCCGAGTTTCGTCGTGGTGGCGCTTGGGGTCAATGCGACTCAGGCGCTCGTCCTCAGTCAGGTTGTATTGAGCCTTGCGTTGCCGCTGCCGATGGCCGCGTTGCTATGGTTCACCTGCCACGAGGACGTCATGGGCATATACAAAAATCGCGCGTTCATCGCCGTGATCGCCACGCTGGCGGCATTCGTGGTCTTATTGTTCAATGTCGTGTTGATACTGCAAACGTTCGGCGTCGAGATTCCTGGCTTGCCAGGCTGAATTCGCAATGCAGGCATATACTAATCAGCGATCGCGCCGCTGGGTTTGACTGACAGTCGAACAAAAAAGCACGCCGCGACATACTTGCGAGTCACGCCGAAGCCAGCCGCAGAGCAGGTTCCGGGCTGACCCATCGCATAGGAGGAGAGTTGTGACGAGACAGCAGCTCAGCACCATGTCGGGTCTTGGCAATCAGGCCGCTATGCGCCGGGTAGTGGCTAACGCGCAGCGTGCGAACGACCGTCACTCGGACAGGGTCACGATGCTCGCATGGGAGCGTTTTCTCGCGGGCGAGCCGTCGACGTCCGCGCCTTCGGCCCTGATCGACTCCTGGCGACGCAGTCTGCAATCGGGGGTCAATCCCACTGCGGGATCGGCACCGTTCGCGGTTCATGGCGACGCAGTCGAGGCGCTGCGCTGGCGGCACCGGGAGTTGCTGGCGGCGTCTGATCGTCTTTTCACCGTGACCGCTGATCTTTTTGCGGATTCGCATTCGATCCTGCTGCTCACCAATCAGGATGGTGTGATTCTCAAGGCCGCAGGAGACTTGCGTACGTTGGCGGCCGGCGAAAAAATTCATTTGACGATGGGCGGCGACTGGCGTGAAGGCCAGGCCGGCACCAACGGCATCGGCACCACGCTCGCCACCGGCCACCCCACCTATATCCACGGCTCTGAGCACTTCTGCGAAGGGATCAAATCGTGGAGTTGCGCGGCGGCGCCGATTTGCGAACCTGGCACCGGCAAGATTCTCGGCGTGCTCGACATTTCCGGGCCGCCTTCCACCTATCAGATCAACAACCTCACTTTAGCGGTAACGGCTGCGCGTCAGATTGAAATGGTGCTGGCCGAGCAAGCGGCTCGCGAGCATATGCGCCTCTTGGCCTTCTGTTTGCAGCGCCTGTCGTCATCCGATGCAACCGGGATGATCGCGATCGATCGGGCCGGGCGGCTTGTGCATACCACCGGCCGGGTGCCATTGCCGGTCAGCATCGGAGAACGCTTCCCCGGTATGGATGAGAACTCCGCGGTGGAGGACTGGGCGCAACATCTGCCCAAAGGCTTGCATGCCGACTGGCTCAACCCGGTTGTGGTCGATGGCAACACGATCGGCGCCATGCTCGTTGTTCCCGTGCGATCGCAACCCATCAACGCCCGGATCGCCGAGCGCAGTGGCGAGGCCGATCCGCAGCGCAGTTGCTTCGCGCAGATCCAGGGGCAAAGTGCAGCCATGCTGGCCGCCATCAACCGGGGTCGTCAGCTTGCCCGCAGGCGTGTTCCGGTTCTGATCGAGGGCGAAACCGGGGTCGGCAAGGAACTCTTCGCGCGCGCCATACATGGCGAAGAAGGAGGCGGCGGGCCTTTCGTCGCGTACAACTGCGGAGCGGCGTCGAAAGAACTGATCGCCAGCGAGTTGTTCGGCCACGTGCGTGGTGCCTTTACGGGCGCGACTGCCGAAGGGCGGCCGGGCCGATTCGAACTGGCTCACGGCGGCACGCTATGTCTCGACGAAATCGGCGAGATGCCGCTCGAACTTCAACCGGTCCTGCTGCGCGCCCTCGAGGAGGGCGTCATTTACCGGCTTGGGGACACCCAGCCGCGGCGCGTCGACGTGCGCCTGCTGGCAATGACCAATCGCAATCTGCGCGAAGAGGTCGACTCGGGCCACTTCCGACGCGATCTCTATTACCGCATCAGCGTGACGCGTATCCGCATTCCGCCGCTGCGCGAACGGGACATCGACATCGATCTCCTCGTCGCGTTTTTCAACCGGCGACTCGCGCAACGCCACGCGGTGCCCGAGCGACGACTAAGCGACGAAATCATGGCGGTGCTACGCGCTTATTCATGGCCCGGTAATGTCAGGGAGATGCGCAACGTCATCGAAAATCTGCTCCTGACGTCCAGCGAAGAGGTGGTGACGCTCGATGAGCTGCCTGCTGAGCTGCTCGACGAAACCGGCACCGCAGGCGTTGTACTGCCTGTGCACAAGCAATCGGGCAGTCTGGAGGAAACGGAGCGTTTGGCCATCGTCCGGGCCGTGCAGGATGCTCACGGCAATCTCGCTCAGGCGGCCCGCTCATTGGGTGTCTCGCGTAGCACGCTATATCGCAAGCTGGAACTCTATCAACTGGACGCCATCGCCAGAACGACAGGCGAATGAGGCGTTGCCGCAGATCTGCCGCCAATTGAACCGCCCCGGGAATCGTGGAGGCGGGTTGGTTTAAGTTGATACCGGCACAGCAGCGCCCGCTCGTGCGCAACACATAACTTTTATCTATCGCGCCTTTTGATTAATTTGATGCCGGCAGCGCTGAATAATCGTCCGCGGTGAGCCGTTATACACCGATGCTCTCGGGATCCACCGCACGCAATCGCAGGGGACGTAAGGATAATGAAAAAAATGACGATTGTTCGCTGGCTCGCTATGACACTCGGTGGCGCGTTGCTCGCGCTGGCGGTGGTCAGCGGCTACGGATTAATGCAACTTCGCGCATCCTATCAGCGTATCGAAGGGCTGGAGACGCGCACGGTGCCGAGCCTGAAATCGATATCAGCCGCGCTTGATAACGTTGCCGCAATGCGGCTTGCCGTTTACCGCTATGTGGTCGACGGCGTCGACGATGCCAGCCGGTCAGGCATGAAACGGGAAATTGCCGAATCAGACCGTCAGTTTGACGATGTGATTGCTCGCGCGCTGGCTCACGAAGTCTCCGACGACGTCGATCGAAAACTGTTCGAAGCGGATCGCACTCGCATGGCCGCGTATCGCGACGCCCGTCAAACGTTCTTCGAGAAGATGCAGGTGGGCGAGCGCGATGGCGCCCTCGCGATGCTTCACGACGGCGGCGCCGTTCATAACGCTGCGCTGGCGCTGAACGATGGGCTGCACGAGCATCTGAGCGAGGACATCGCTCGCAGCAACCTCGTGCGCGAAGAAAACGCAAATGCCTACCGATTTGCGTTCAGCCTGATGCTCGCCGTTGCAGGCGCAGCACTCGTGGTGACCGGGGTACTGGGGAGCCGCCTCTATGCGCTTATCAGCCAGGGTATGCGTCAGATGCAGGAAACGCTTCAGCGGGTCAGCCAGTCACTGGATCTTTCGCAGCGCGCAAGCGTTGTGCGAATGGACGAGATCGGTCACACGGCAACGGCATTGAACAGCCTGCTTGAGCAGATGGCCGGCGTTGTCGCCGAGGTGCGTTCATCGAGCGATGCGGTCGGTGTGGCGTCGAAACAGATTGCTGCCGGCAACCTCGATTTGTCTTCGCGTACCGAACAGCAGGCCGCGTCGCTGCAACAGACGGCCAGCAACCTCGGCGAGCTCACGGCAACAGTGCAGCAAAACGCCGACGCAGCGCGCCAGGCCAACGCGCTTGCTATCAGCACGACTCGAATCTCTGATGAAGGAAATATGGCGGTCGAACGGATGGTCGACACGATGAATGAAATCGCGTCGAGTTCCTCGCGGATCGCGGAAATCATATCGATGATCGAAGGAGTCGCCTTCCAGACCAACATTCTCGCATTGAATGCGGCGGTTGAGGCGGCGCGGGCGGGCGAACAAGGGCGGGGCTTCGCGGTTGTCGCGGCGGAGGTGCGCAGTCTTGCACAACGTTCTTCGTCTGCTGCGAAGGAGATTAAGGATCTAATCGAGCAATCAGTAGCAACGATTCGATCGGGCTCGCAGCAGGCGCAAGAAGCGGGGCGCGCTACCGCTGAGGTGCAGCAGGCGATACGCCGGGTCGCAGGCATTGTCGAAGAAATCGCTGCGGCGTCGGATTTGCAGGGTCATGGCATCGAGGAAGTGAACGTGGCCATCGGTCAGATCGATCAGGTTACACAGCAAAATGCGGCGCTGGTCGAAGAGGCGGCGGCCGCTGCGCAATCGCTCGACGAACAGGCGACGCGCCTCGACGAGACTGTTTCCATCTTTAAAGTAAGCTCCCGCGTGTAATTCTGGCGTGTGCAATCGTGACACCCACTGCTGATCCGGACGATGGCTGGCGTGTTACGAATGCTCTTCGATCTCGCGCCGGGTCGCGGCTGAAGAAATGATGGCCGAAGCTGACAACAGGGCCCAGAGCGCAAACCCGCTTATTGCAGCACTTGGGATCAGCGAAAGAAAAAATGCCGAAATGTCGCCGACATTGGTGCCCCACCATCTGATGGCGGCGACAGCCACCCAGTAGCTTGTGGCACCGAACTTCATTAAGCGTGTTCTCGCAATCAGGATCAGAAGCAGTGCTAGCGTTGCGATTGACGCGGATATTGGAACGCCGATCCTGACTGAATTGAAGGCGTGGCCAATTGCGTCCGCTGTTGCTGTTCCAAGGGTTCCCGCGATCAGCATAGTCAGCCAATAAAAGCCGTCTGTTTGCAATGCGCCCTTTGTTTGTTCGAGTGTCGATCGACGTCGTAGCGTCACAATTCCGATGAAGACTATCACCAAGGCGGTAACAACGTCGAAGTAGGTTAGACGCGCGTGGTCTATCGAATAATCCGCAATATTGGTTGCTGCCGCTCGCACAAGGAGTATGGCGATCCAGTAAAAGGCTTCGCTGCCTTTGGCGCTTGCACGCTCAACAAGCACCAATATCGCAAACATAAGCGCTAGCACGATCAGGCCTTTGGCCGGTGCCAGCTTGAGGACGTCGGGAATGATGTCACCCAGGTTCGTTCCGCAGATGCTCGCAATCATGATCGCCGCCCAGTATCTGGCGCCGACGTTTGGGGTGACTTTCAAACGCATGGAGATTTCCTGTTGATTGTTTGAGGAAGCGGCGACGATTTCGGCTGCCACGGGACCCGGTCAACCTTCCGTCCTCAGCAAGTCGAAGCAGCACTGGCCTAAGGTCGTCAGACTGACTAATAGAACGCGCTCAGGCACGAAAGAGGCGGCCAGCGGGCGCGTTCAGCAATCCCATACTGGCCCAGGAGGACTTACGCAACACTGACAAAGTAAAAGGATTATTTCTACGTTCGAGTAGTCTTTTGAATTGAGGCTTGCGCACGAACTTGCGCTGAATCTGAACTGTCGGCGACGTCGCGATCATGCGCTCGAAGCTGGCCGGGACGAGATGCTTTCGTACCACCGCCTAAACGATTGGTGAGATTCGGGAATCGGCATTTTCAGAGCATTTGCCGCGAAATCGACGGTAACGAGGGTCGTAACGTCTGCTACTGAGAATTCGTCGCCAGCGACAAACGGGGCACTTTCGAGTCGTGCATTGAAATCTGCGAAGAAGTTCAACACGCGCTGCTTGCTACGCTCGACCAATGCGGGAATCTGCTCGTAATCGTGCGGCCCCGACAATGCTCGTCCCTTCAATCCGGGCAGAGCATTTCGAGCGGCTTCCATGACCGCGGCGAAACCATCCAGCTCCGCGCGTCGCTCCCACATGGTGACGAGTGCCTTGCCCTTGGCTGTCGCACCAAGAAGGGGCTTGTGTGGATAGGTTTCCTCAAGATAGCGCCAAATTGCGGGCACTTCCGTGATTACTGTTCCATCGGCGAGTTGCAACGCAGGAACCTGCATTCGCGGATTCACCGCCTTGAAAGCGTCTGAAAATTGCTCTCTGCTACCAAGATCAATCGTTCGTTGTGCAATTTCGATACCCTTCTCGGCGACAAAGACACGAACACGACGGGCGTTTGGTGAGCCTTTAGACTCGTACAGGAGAGGTGTTTCGATTGGCATTTTGTCAATCCCTTATGTCTGATGAGGTAACGGACGTTGGTGGGTCGAAGTCGTGCACCATGGAAAGGTCCATTTCGGCATACTGAAGTTGCAGCGTCGGGGGCGACGATATAGTCGGAGAAGGCCAGCTATTGACTTGTGACTGAACGCGGTTGGAAGAAGGGAACAGGCTTAAGAATCAGATTTTCCATATCGACAAGCGTGTCTTCTTCTAACGCGACGCGCCGGTATGCTTGCCAGTCCGGATCTGCCTCCATGGCGTCGCGGCGTTGCTCGCGGTCTGCCAAACTATCGTATTGCCAGAGATGAACAACCCGGCTAAGCGGCCCGATGTGGGTCACAAAGAAACCATAGGGCTCACCAAGATATTTTCGCTGAAGCGGCAACGCCAGGCGCTCGTAGGTCTCCAGAAATCGGGCGAGCCGGTTCGGCTTGATGGTGTAAGTACGGTGATCGAAGATCATTCTCTAGTTCCAGGGCATCTGGCCAAGGTCACACTCGGGCCACACTCGAGTTTCTGATCCAGGTGCGTCGGCGTCGGCGTCGGCGTCGCGTGCCGCGAGCTTGCGAAAGCCAAGGCACCTGGTCTCCCTGGTCAATATTTGGCCTCGTATATGGGGTAATCGGCATAGCCCTTTTTCCCACCGTAGTAAAACGTGTCGCGATCGTAGGGATTGAGTAGGAGATCGCGCTTCATCCGCTCGGGAAGATCCGGATTTGCGAGGAAGTGCCTGCCGAACGCGACAAGGTCCGCGTCGGCCGCTCGAATGATTGCTTCAGCACCGGTTGCGTCAAAGCCGCCAGCGGCGATCACCGGACCACCGAATAGAGGTCGGAGTTGCCCTGCAGCCACAGGGCTCTGCGAGTCGTCTGAGACGTTTCCTGTGACCCGCGGTTCAATGACATGAAGATAAGCCAACCCATATGCCGATAGCGCGCGGGCAACGTAGGGGAAAGTCACTGCGGGTGAGCTGTCGCCCATGCCACCGAACTTGTTGCTTGGACCAATGCGAACACCGATACGATCAGGACCCCAGACGCTTGCCACTGCATCGACAACTTCGAGGAGAAAGCGGGCGCGATTTTCTACAGAGCCACCGTATGCATCTGTACGTAGATTGGAGTTGTCCTGAAGAAACTGGTCGATGAGATAGCCATTCGCGGCGTGTAGTTCTACACCGTCGAAGCCGGCCTCTTTCGCTCGTCGGGCCGCTTGACGATAGTCGTCGACAAGCCCCGGTATTTCGGAGAGTTCGATTGCTCTCGGGACAGACGCGGCACTAGGGCCGCTCGCCAGAAGGGCCCGAACTTCGGCATGGGTCACGGACGGCGCAATCGGTGCCTGGCCGTTTGGCTGAAGGTCGACATGCGATTGTCGCCCAACGTGCCAAAGTTGCAGGAAGATCCGTCCACCCTTCGCGTGTACTGCGTCGACAACTCTCCGCCATCCTGCCACCTGTTCGTCGGTATAGATTCCAGGTGATCCATAACCCCCATTCCCTGTTGGCGTGATGAACGTAGCCTCCGCTATCAGAAGCCCTCCTTGAGATGCACGCTGTTCGTAGTATGTGATCATCAGGTCGCCTGGCACGTTGCCGGGGACGTCTGCTCGCATTCTCGTGAGCGGCGCAAGCACCACACGGTGCGACAGTTCGACTGCGCCGATGCGGATCGGTGAGAAAAGCTTTGACATACAAGTTCCTGTAAATAACGTGGACAGCGACGCTTTCCAGGCGCGTCAGAATCGAACCGACTATCGTCAACTCGCCGTCTTGCCGCCGTTCACTCTGATGATTTGTCCGGTGATAAAGGCCGCCTTGTCTGACGCGACAAAGACGACCGCGTCGGCGATTTCCTCAGGCGTGGCGCCGCGCTTGAGCGGTACGGCGGAGTAGAACGCCGCACTCTTTTCGGTTGAACCAGTGAGGCGGTCCAGCATTGCTGTCTCGGTCGGCCCAGGAGCCACCGCATTCACGCGGACACCGTAAGCCGCGGCCTCGATCGCGGCGCACTTCGTGATTCCTTCCACAGCGTGCTTACTGCCCGCGTAGAGCGAGAAGTTGGCGGCGCCACGCTCTCCGAACGTCGATGAGATGTTGACGACGTTCCCGCTGCCCTGCGGCTGCATGATGCGTAAAGCGTGTTTGAGCCCCCATAGCGTTCCCAGCACGTTGGTGTCGAACAAAGCTGTGTAGGCGTCGGCAGATACATCGGTAACAGGGCCTGGCTTGCCCTCGACGCCCGCATTGTTGACGACGACATCGAGCCGGCCGAAGCGCGTCACCGCCCTGTCAACGAGGGCGCTCACTTCGTCCTCGCGACGTACGTCAGCAATGACGAACTCGGCCTCGGCACCGAGGCGGCGCAATTCTTCTTCCAGCGCTTTGCCTTCGGCCTTCCTGCGACCGGAAATCACCACCCGTGCCCCATCCTGCGCAAAAGCGAACGCTGCGGCCCGGCCAATTCCCGTCAGGGCGCCGGTAATTAGAACAACACGATTCGTCACGTTAAGTCCTCAGAGGTATGGGTTGGCCGTTGTTGCTCGGGTTCGCATGGCGTCACCTGGCCAAATTCGCGGTCAATTCTGGGTTGAAACTCAGATGTGGCTTAAGCGTAGAATGTTTCGGCGGCTCGGAATAAGACTTTGTATATCTGGAGCCATATTCGGCAGGCATGGGGAGAGAACAATGGAGCTTCGACATCTTCGCTACTTTGTCGCTGTCGCGGAGACGGGTAGCTTCACGACGGCGGCCGAACAGCGGCTGCATACGGCCCAACCCTCCCTCAGCCGTCAGATCCGCGATCTTGAAGAGGAGGTGGGTGTCGATTTGCTGATACGCGGCGCCCGCGGAGTTGAATTGACAGCGGCAGGTCAGGCTTTCCTCGAGCACGCTCGTGGAACGTTAGCGCAAGCGCAGTCCGCCATTGAAGCGGCTCGACGGGCGGCGCGTCGTTTAAAGCCCGTATTTGCGCTTGGGTTCCTTACTGGGCAGGAGATAGAGTGGTTGCCGGAGGCGATGCGGGTTCTCCGCGACGAACTTCCTCAGATTGAGGTTACGGTCTCCAGCCAATACTCGCCGTCGCTTCGCGATGCGCTGGTGAAAGGCGATCTCGACCTCGCATTCATGCGGCCGGAGCCAAACGTACCGGACCTGGAGTACCGGCTTGTTGTCAAGGAGCCATTGTTTGTGGTTTTGCCAAGTGATCACCCTCTCGCAGCTTGCGAAAAGATCGCTCTTCAGCAGTTCATTGGCGAGACGTTCATCACCGTTTCGCACACGGCTCCTACTGTCCGGACCGTCATCGACGAGTTTATCCTGCAGTCAGGCCTCGACATACGTGCAAGCTACGAAGTGGATAACCTCGCGATGGCGGTGTCAATGGTGGCATCGACGCGCGGTCTCGCGTTGCTTCCGTGTTACGCCAGGAATTTCCTTCCTTCGTCGGTGACAAGCCGTCCACTTGCTGTTGAACCGCCGACTATCGACCTCGTCATCGGCTATAGCCGGGCCAACACTTCGCCGATATTGAGTTTGTTTCTTTCCAGAATCGACCATCTACTCGCCCGCTGCAGATCGATAGCGGCCGAAAATCAGGCATCCGTGGCATAGCTGCCACGACACAGCAACGCTCGCTCATACGCATTTTCGCTCCCTTCAGAACTCAAAGCTCGCCCTCCGGCGCCGACGGATGTTTCGACACGCGCGCGAAATGCTGTCTTCCGCCAGAGCCAATTGCATGCCTCTGAGGCATCGCGGTAGATAAACGAAGTCTTTTTCAACACCGGGTTCCCACTCGTATATTCAGCGAGCCTGCTCGGCGCGCTGCCGACTGCTCATCTCGAAGCCAACTGGGAAGTTCCATATCGGTCATGGCTAATACGCAGGAAAGTGAGGCCTGACGGCTACAAGCTGTGGTTCGCGCTGATCGACGGCCATGTCGACACAACAAGCTTCAGTGCGAGTGAATAGGATGATTCGAGTGATCAGATCAAAGGCCAGTGACGGACATGTGCAGAACACCGCAGCTCGACGTAGCCGAACTCTGGGTCGCAGGGCGAGTTTCTGGGTATCGTTTGGCGTCAGCACTCATACGCTATGGACGAGCGCAGCACCCGCGCTTAGCTATCGGCTCTACGCGCAAAAGTGGAATCTCTCACCGGTGGACACCGCCGGGGTATTCGCCATCTATCCCATTTTCGTTGTTAGTACGCTCGTTCTGCTAGGTGGCTTGTCCGACCAGGTCGGTCGTCGCATGACGATGTTGATTGCCCTCACATGTTCGCTCGTCGGTGTGCTCGTGATGACCGTCGCGCCCGATATCCGATGGCTTCTCGTTGGACGCGCGCTGATGGGGATCGGTGTCGGACTTGGCAGTGGTTCGTCAACTGCAGCCATTTTAGAGTTCAGTTCTGACGAAGATCCGGAGCGCTCGGCTGCGGCGACCAACATCGCTCAGGGTATTGGCTTCGCGACGGGCCTGCTTCTCGGGGGAGCGCTGATTCAGTATGCGCCGTGGCCTCTGCAGTTGAACTTCCTTGTGCTTGCTGTCGTCATCGTCGTTCTGATCGTCGGAGTCTGGTTCATGCCACGTCATGGCGGACAAGACACGCGATGGTCCGTGCGCATGCCGCGCGTTCCCGCAGATTGCCGGAACGCTTTCGCTATCGCATCGCTTGCTGCTGTCATTGCGTTCGCATCGGGCGCGATTCTGCTATCCCTCGGTGGCCAGATGGCGCATGACCTGGTAGGGTCCGTCAACGCATTCACGAACGGTGCGATCCTGGCAAGCTTCGCAATCGTATCTGCTGTAATCACAGTTCTCTGCAGAAAGCTGTCCCCCAGGCTGCTGCTCCTTCTGGGGGCGATAACGGCTTCACTTGGGCTACTCCTGTTGTGGCTCGCGGTGACCTGGGTCAGCTTGTCGATGCTCCTCGCCTCTACGTCGCTCGCCGGAGGCGGTTATGCACTCCTGTTCATGGGAGCGCTTTCTGTATTGAACTCTTCCGCGCCGGCCGAGCATCGCGGCGGCATTCTTTCCGCGTTTTATCTGATCGGGTATCTCTCGATGGGTATGTTCGCCCTTGTATTGGGCGGGATGGCGAGGACCTGGGGACTCGCCGAGGCTGTTACAACGGCGTCGTTCACCATCGTCGCGCTCGGGTTCGTTAGTTTCTGGCTCTCTGCCTCGCGCCCATTTCCGGTGTTCCGCAGGTATGCAGAACGGCGAGCGGATTGAGCGAGTGGCTACCAGGCGTAAGTCGCTTTGAGTCTTTGAAAAGGAATGGCTATGACGTCATTGTTCTCCAAATATCAATTCAGACGGGTGTTGACCAGCAACCGCATTGCTGTTTCGCCGATGTGCCAGTACGTCGCAAAGGACGGGCAGGCCACCGAGTGGCACCAGGCTCATTACGCCACTATGGCGGCCTCTGGCGCGGGCCTGTTGTTTTTAGAGGCCACCGCTGTCGAACCAGCCGGACGTATCACTCCCGGCGACCTGGGTCTCTGGGACGACAGAACACAGGCTTCTCTTGAAGAAGTCGTCTCGTTCGTCAGGAAAACCTTCGATACGAAGATCGTCCTCCAGATTGGCCATGCAGGAAGAAAGGGCTCAAGCCGTGAGCCGTGGAACGGCGGTCAGCAGATATCGAAGGCTGACAGCGGCTGGGCGACCTTTGCGCCCTCTGCGTTGCCGCAGATCGACGGCGAAGAAGTGCCAGACGCACTGAGTCCTGAGGGGCTCGAGAGGATTGCGCGCGCTTTCGCCGATTCGGCCAGACGCGCCGCCGAGATCGGTGTCGACGGACTGGAGATTCACGCCGCGCACGGTTATCTGTTGCATGAATTTCTATCTCCGGTATCCAATCGACGCGAAGATATTTATGGCGGGGCGCTTGTCAATCGGCTGAGATTTCCACTTGAGGTATTCGAGTCGGTCCGTGCTGCCTTTCCAGACGAAAAACCTGTCGGCGTTAAAGTTTCGGCGACAGATTGGGTAGAGGGTGGCTGGCGCGTCGACGAAACCATCGAGCTTGGCAAGCGCCTTAAAGAGCGCGGCGCAGATTGGATCACAGCCTCTCCTGGCGGGATCTCGCCGAAGCAGAAGATCCCGGTAGGGCCGAACTATCAGGCATCTTTCGCTGAGCGGATAAGACGCGAGGTCGGGATAGCTACGATCGCAGTTGGCCTTATCACCGATCCTCATTCGGCCACCCAAATCATTAGTAATGGCGAGGCAGACTTTGTGGCACTTGCAAGGGGGATGCTCTACGATCCGCGATGGCCATGGCACGCCGCCTTTGCTCTTGGTGGGTCGGTCGACGCACCGCCGTCATACTGGCGTGCACCCCCGCAAGGCCACAATGATATCTTCCGGGTGAACAAACACGGTGCTCGCTAGTTGAGTCCAACTCATGTCTCGCGATAAGCGACTCAGACACAGGTCGCGCCTGCGACCTGCATCGGCGCGGCCTGGTCACTTTGCGGGATCTTTAACGGAGAGCCAACTGCGTTAGCTCATCAACTCTCCGTTGCGTCCACACGGACGTTGACCTTCTTCAAATCCGTAGGTCGAGTAATTGATTGCGCTCAGGCATTCATCCCGCCATCCACCGTAAGATTCGCTCCGGTAATGTACGAGGCCGTCGGCCCGGCGACGAACGCTACCATTGCGGCGATCTCCTCAGCGCGCCCGTAGCGGCCGAGCGCTGTGGCGGCCTTCTGCGGCACCGCCCAATCGCCTGAGGCGGGATTCAGGTCTGTATCGATCGGTCCCGGCTGGACGTTGTTGACCGTGATGCCCCGGCCTCCCAACTCTCTGGACAGCGCCTGAGTGAACATCCTGACGGCCGCTTTCGTGGCTGCGTAGGGCACCAGCCCGGGCGCAATAGCGCGCTCGCCCACCGCCGAACCGATCATGATGATGCGCCCACCATCACTCAGGTGCTTCAGCGCCGCCTTGGTCGTAGCGAACACGCCGCGGATGTTGATGTCGATTACTCTATCCATCTCCTCCAGCGTCGTGTCTTCGAACGGTTTCGGAATGGCCGTGCCGGCATTGTTCACCAGCACATCCAGCCGGCCGAAGGTCGAAAAAGTTTTTTCGACCGCGGCTTCGACAGCTTTGACGTCAGTAGCGTCCGCCTGGATCGCGATAGCCGTTCCGCCATTGAGTTCGATCTCTTTGACCACCGCCGATGCCGCGCTGGCGTCCTTCGCATATGTAAAGGCCACACTCGCTCCATCTGCGGCCAGACGTTTCGCGATTGCCGCACCGATGCCGCGTGAGCCACCGGTAACGAGTGCTACTTTTTGGGCTAATTCAGACATTTGATTTCCTGGAGTATGCGTGAGCGATTCACCGCGTCACTGAATCAAAAAATAGATTTGCAGTACAAATGTTCGATGTATGTTGCTGCAACGATTGTAGGTTTCCGTGATGGGTGCGACAAAGACCTTGTAAGCAGGGCGGCATGCGTTTTGGGCATGGCAGGAGAGGGCATGCCTGCATGCTCCCTCGTTCCGATTTCTCGCTTGACAAAGTGACAGACCTGTCCGTAATATTAAAATTAGTTACAGGTTAGTCACTTTATTGTGAGCAGGTCATGGATCAGTTGAACGAGCAGCGCTATCTGGAAGATTTTGCAGTGGGGCAGACGTTCGGCTCAGGGCGGCTACGCATCGACAAGGAGCGGGTCCTCGCGTTCGCTGCCGAGTTCGATCCGCAGCCCTTCCATCTCGACGAGGCGGCGGCGCGCCACTCGATTTTCGGTGGTCTGGCCGCCAGCGGCTGGCACACCGCCGCCGTGACGATGCGGTTGATGATCGAGACCGAACTCAAGCCGGCTGGCGGCTTCATTGGCGCCGGCCTCGACGAGTGCCGCTGGCCCCGGCCCGTGCGCCCAGGTGACGAGTTGCGCGTCGAGTGCGAGGTGATCGAGGTGCGACCGTCAAAGTCTCGTCCGGAGCAGGGCCTGATCAAGCTCCGAACGACCACGCTGAACCAGGACGACGAGGCCGTGCTCGTGCATGTCGTGAACATGGTTGTGCCGCGCCGGAAACACCATTCGTCTTGATACCGGAAGGCGGGATATTCATGGACGTCGGTTTCATCGGCTTAGGCGTCATGGGACAGCCCATGGCGCTCAATCTGGCCCGCGCAGGCACGCAACTCATTGTCTGGAATCGCTCCGCAGACAGATGCGAATCTTTGCGAGCCGCGGGCGCAACCGTCGCGACGACTCCTGCCGAGATATTTAAACGGACCCGGGTGGTATTCCTGATGCTGGTCGACGGCGATGCAATCGACGCCGTCCTCGGCCGCGCCACATCGCAGTTCGGCGCGAACGTTGCGCACCACACGATCGTCCACATGGGGACGACCTCGCCCGACTACTCGCGCGGACTCGACGCCGACATTCGCAAAGCCGGCGGCAGCTACGTGGAAGCGCCCGTCTCGGGCTCGCGCAAGCCCGCCGAAGCGGGGCAGCTCTTGGCGATGCTGGCAGGCGAAGACGCGGCCATCGAAAGCGTCCGCCCTTTGCTCGAGCCAATGTGCCAGCAGACGATGATGTGCGGCCCGGTTCCGAACGGGCTTCTCATGAAGCTCGCGGTGAACCTGTTTCTAATGACCACAGTCACCGGCCTTGCGGAAGCGGCTCATTTTGCCGAACGGCATGGCCTCGACATGCAGCAGTTCCGCACTATCGTCGACGCCGGTCAGATGGCGAGCGGCATCTCGCGCGTAAAAATACACAAGCTGGTGACGCGCGATTTCGAAGAAGTGCAGGCGTCGATCGTCAATGTGCTGGAGAATAATCGCTTGATTGCGGATGCGGCCAGAGCAGGCGGAGTCGCGTCACCGCTACTGGATGTCTGCTACGCGCTATTCGGCGAGACGTTGGCGTTGGGGCACGGGCAATCCGACATGGCGGCCGTCGTCCACGCATTCGAGGCAAGAACCGATTCCAGCAAGTGATCGCGTTCGACTAGACCAACAACTTCGTGGCGGCGTCAATGAGGTCGCCCTTCAGATTGGCCGACTCCGCTATCGAACCAGTGACATACGCGCCGTTGATGACCAGTGCTATCTGAGACGCGGTGCGGTTGGGATTACTAACACCCAGCTTGGCGACGATCGCTGCGAGCCTCGCCTGCATTTCCTCTTTGTTGTCTCGGGCGATAACCCGGCCAGGATGGTTGTCGTCGGGAAACTCCGCCATCAGATTAAGAAAGGGGCAGCCACGAAAGGCGGGGTGCGCAATCCGTTTCGCGATTCCAGATAGCAGCGCCTGCAGCAAAGCGCGCGGGTCATCGGCGTGCTTCTTTTCAACGTCATCCCACCACGCCCAGAACAACCGATCTTTCTCGGCGGCGAAAGCGCAGATCAAAGCGTCCTTGGAGTCGAATACGCGATAGAGGCTCGTCTTCGACACCCCGGATTGCTCGACGACCGTGTCGACGCCGATGGCACGTATGCCCTCGCGGTAGAACAGATCGCTTGCCGTCGCGAGGATCCGCTCGCGCGCGCTCACTTCGCCCTTGGGCGGGGCTCCCCGCCGAGGTCTGGCTCCTGCCTTCATATCCGCAAACTCCTTTGATTCGATTTTCTGGTTGACAAAGTAACAGATCGGTACCTAGTATGAAAGTTACAGGTCTGTTACTTTATAGGATATACCAATGCGTGTGATCGAAGCGGAAACCTTTTCGGGCTATGACGGGTTGCGGCAGATTGAATTACCCAAGCCGCAACCGGCGAAGGGCAGGGTGCTGGTTCGTGTGACGGCTGCTGGTGTCACGCCCCTCGAATACACGCTCCTGTCGGGTGGACACCCTCGAGCCAAGGCGCCGCTGGTGCTCGGCAACGAGGGCGTCGGTGTCGTCGAGGACGCAGGCGACTCCGGGCTCGCGGTGGGAAGCCGCGTGATGTTCACCGGGCCCTACGGCGTTGGCGAGAATGGCGCATGGCAGGAATGGCTGCTGGTGAGACCGGAACATCTGGCGTCGCCTGACTCGATCGGCGACGTCATCGCGGCCAGCATGCCGGTGGCTTATCTGACCGCACAGATCAGCCTCACCGACGCCGGGTTCAAGCCGGGCATGACGGTGCTGGCTCCAGGAATCGGCGGGTCGGTCGGCAACGCGACCTATCAGCTCGCACGGGCGCAGGGCGCCGGCAAGGTGATCTCCACGGCGGGCAGCGCGGCGAAAGCCGCGAGAGCGCGCGAACTTGGCTTCGAGGACGTGATTGACCTCACCGAGGAAGGTCTCGCTGACGGCGTTCGTCGAATAACGGCCGGCAAGGGCGTCGATATCGTCATCGAGAGCATCGGCAGCGCTGTGACGAGTGAGGCGTTGAGCAGCCTGGGTCACGGCGGTGTCCTGATCACGTTGGGCTACTCCGCAGGACGTAAAACCACGATCGATGTCACGGACCTCATCTGGAAGCGCGCGCGGATGGCCGGCTTCTCCCTGTTCGCCCAGTCACCGGCCGCGATCGCCACTGCGTGGCAGCACATCATTCCGTTAGTCGTAAGCGGATCAGTCAAGCCGATCGTCGAGCGGGTCTATCCCCTCGCTGAAGCACGCGAAGCCTTGCGTCACCTGATAGAGGATCGGCCGTTTGGCAAAGTTATTTTAACGATGTGACCGATATGACAAGCGGATATTCGCGGCTCCCAGGCTCGCCCGTTTCATTGAGGCGATTTCCTTTACCCACGCGAAGCTCCTTGTCGCCGAGGGCGCCTACGTCTTCATCACCGGCCGTCGCCAGAAAGAGCTCGACGAAGCCGTGAGGGCCATCGGGGCCAATTGATACGCCGATCATTGGCCAGCAGCCTGCGGACGCTATTGCGAGGATTTTATTTACCATCCCGATGGGACGCATGAGGGAAGCCGACGAAGTTGCCAAAGCTGCTTTGTTTCTCGCTTCAGGTGATTCGAATCAGGTGCGGCGAGTTGAACGGGTGGCGGATCGCGCATCGATCGGGATGCCGTGAATTGAAGCTTCGAAGGCGACGCGCCCGGCGCGCAGCCTTTACGGTTCGAGCAGGCGCAACAGGCGAAGCTCTTCGAGATCGAGTTCGGATTCGATGCGATGCAAGACCCCATCGTCGACCTTGCCGTCGCGATGCAGGCCAAGGAGCGCCTCGCGCGACACACTGACCAGCTTGAGTTCGATACGCAGAAAGTGCGCGCGGTCTTCGATCCGTTCCACTCCCAGCGCATGCGCGTTTTCGTTCGCCGCGACGCGGATCCGGTATTCGGCGAGCAGCCGCTCGAGCGCTGCGCGTTCGATACCGGACGCGTGCTTGCCCATCTCTTCGAGTACGGCGAGCGAAGCCCCAAAGGTGCGCGCACGCGTCTCGTGCTCGGACATGGTCTGTCGCGCGACCGGGCGCAGCTTCAGCAGACGGATGAGCGGCGCGAGACTGCTGCCCTGTACGACGAGCGTCGCAATGATGAGCAGGAAGGTACTGAAGACGATCAGGTCGCGGCCCGGGAAATTGCCTGGCAACGCGAGAGCGGCCGCGAGACTCACGACGCCGCGCATGCCCGACCATCCCAGCACGACGGCTTCGCCGGCCGACCACGGCGGGTTGCCCGTACGCTTCGCGAGCATGCGGCTCGGCAACCAGATCGCAGCACACACCCACAGGAGGCGGACCGCAATCGCAGTCGCTGTTGCAGGCAGCGCGACACACAAGCCGGCCATCAAGACGGCGACGTCGTAATTCACGCGCGCCAGGATGCCGTGCAGCGCGAGGCCGATCAGGATGAAGACGATCACGCCCAGCGCGAAGCATGCGGCCCAGGGCAGGCCCGGGTTGAACGCATGCACGGCAACGGCGACCGCGGCGGTCGTGACCGTCACTGCGCCCAGCACAAGAGAAACGATCGTGCCGAGCTCCTCGCGGAATTCCTTCCATGCCGTGTAGAACGAACTCGACATCAAGAGCGGCGGCAACACGGCCGCGAGCATCAGGTTCGGGTCCATCTCGGGCACGCGCTTGCCCGCGACCGCGATCACGCAGCCACCGAGCAGCAGCACGACGGCGGGCGGGATCGCAACGCGCTCGGCGAGCCAGGTGAGTGCGCCCGCACCGCAGATCAACAACAGCAGGTAATGAAAGAACTCGACGTTGCTCATCCGCGTGCAGGCAGATTGTGCAGCACGGAATTGTGTGAAGGATGATGGGTCACGATGGTTGCTTGTCCTTTGCGGCTACATCGGAAACGTGGCCGCCGGGCAGTGGGCCGAACATGTGCTGGCTGCACTTCGCTTCGCTCCATGCCGCTTTGAGCTTGACGCCCAATAGCATTCGACGTGCGACGGGGAGGATCTGCTCGCCGGCCAGAATGCCGAGCAGGCCCGCCAGTGCCACGGTGGGCGGCGCCGGCGACTGCACGCCGATCGCGCTGTAAACGATGCCGGCAAGAATTCCGGCAAGGAACGAGAGGATATACGGCTTCATGATGCGAGTCTCCTTGACAGTCGGCCGGCGACAGGCGCTGCTCAACAGATTGTTCACAAGCGTTTCGGGTCTGATCGAGTAAGGGAAGAGTAGTTAAGTTCACTTAAAGGTGCAATTCTCGGAATCGCACTCATTTTTCGGGGTGTTCTTTTGCCGGGTTTAGTATTAAATGTTAACGCTGGACGACGCATGCCCCAGCGCAATGGATATCGGACTCCTCGCGGTCACGCCGGCGAGGCGAGGTTTTGTTTTCTCCGCACCGAAGGAGATACATGTCATGAGCAATCCGAAGCTTGAAGTACTCACCCCGCAGAACAGCCAGCTCATCTTCATCGATCAGCAGCCACAGATGGCCTTCGGCGTACATTCGATTGACCGCCAGATGCTGAAGAACAACGTCGTCGGGCTGGCCAAGGCGGCCAAGGTGTTCAAGATTCCGACCACGATCACGACCGTCGAGTCGGAAGGCTTCTCGGGGTTTACCTATCCCGAACTGCTCGACGTGTTTCCGGGCATGAAGCTGCTCGAGCGCACGTCGATGAACTCGTGGGACGACCAGAAAGTGCGTGACGCGCTGGCCGCGAACGGGCGCAAGAAGGTGATCGTGTCGGGTCTGTGGACGGAAGTCTGCAATACGACATTTGCGCTCTGCGCGATGCTCGAAGGCGACTACGAGATCTACATGGTGGCCGATGCGTCGGGCGGTATGTCGAAGGATTCGCACGATTTCGCGATGCAGCGCATGGCCCAGGCCGGCGTCGTGCCGGTCACGTGGCAACAGGTCATGCTCGAATGGCAGCGCGACTGGGCACGCCGCGAGACCTATGACGAAATCATGGCAATCGCGAGGGAGCACTCGGGCGCATACGGCATGGGCATCGACTATGCCTACACGATGGTCCACAAGGCGCCGCAGCGCACGGCTACGCCGCATGAGGCGCTGCCGGCCGTGCCGGCGAAGTAAGACGCGCTCACGCACCGTCTGCGGAACGTGAGCGAGATGCTCGACGAGAAGGTCGAGCAACGCCGTGACGCGCGCAGTGCGACATGTCCAACCCGGACGAAATCGGGGTGTTCATGCGCACGACGCCATGCGGCTCGAGCACCTCAGCGCAGACGCCTCGCTTGCGCCGGCCCTGGCTTCGCCGGACAGCTGAACCGCCCGGTTCTGCACGCTAATTTGTCAGAGAGAGTGATCATATGAAACCGTATCTGGTGTCACTGGGTGCGGGCGTGCTGATAGGCGTGATCTATAGCGTGATCAAGGTCCGCTCGCCGGCGCCGCCGCTGGTTGCCCTCATCGGCTTGCTCGGCATGTTGATCGGCGCTCTGGCCGTCCCGACGCTCAAGCAGTTGCTCGGTCTTTGATTGAATCAAACGAATTTTGCGAATTGAGCGAAGTGAGGAGACGCACATGAGCGCTACCGGCACCCAACCCGATCTCATTCTGCATAACGGACGGTTCACGACGCTGGACCGTTCGAACCCGGTCGCCACCGCGGTGGCAATGACCGATGGCCGCTTCGTCGCGGTCGGCAGCGATGCCGATGTGATGCCGCTCGCGGGCGGCTCGACCCGGGTCATCGACCTGGGCGGCCGGCCCGCGCTGCCCGGCCTGATCGACAATCACCTGCATCTGATCCGCGGCGGCCTCAACTACAACATGGAGCTGCGCTGGGACGGCGTGAGCTCGCTCGCCGTGGCGATGGAAATGCTCAAGCAGCAGGTCGCGATCACACCCGCGCCACAATGGGTGCGCGTGGTGGGCGGCTTTACCGAGCACCAGTTCGAGGAGAAGCGCCTGCCGAGCATCGAGGAACTCAACGCGGTGGCGCCCGATACGCCCGTGTTCATCCTGCATTTGTACGACCGAGCGCTGCTCAACGCAGCCGCGCTGCGTGTGATCGGCTATACGAAGGACACGCCGGAGCCGCCGGGAGGCAAGATCCTGCGCGATGGCGCGGGCAATCCCACCGGCCTCCTGCTTGCGAATCCGAATGCATCGATTCTCTACGCGACGCTTGCCAAAGGACCGAAGCTGCCGCCCGAGTACCAGTACAACTCGACGCGCCATTTCATGCGCGAACTCAACCGCCTTGGCGTGACCGGCGCGATCGATGCGGGCGGCGGCTCGCAGAACTTCCCGGAGGATTACGAAGTCATCCGCAAGCTGCACGACGCGGGCGAGATGACGGTTCGAGTCGCATACAACCTGTTTACGCAAAAGCCGAAGGCCGAGAAGGAAGACTTTGTGAACTGGACCAGCATGTCCCGGTATCACGACGGCACGGATTACTTCCGCCACAACGGCGCAGGCGAGATGCTGGTCTTTTCGGCTGCCGACTTCGAGGACTTTCGCGTGGCGCGACCCGACATGGCGCCCGAGATGGAGGGCGAACTGGAAGGCGTGGTGCGCGTGCTCGCGCAGAATCGCTGGCCGTGGCGGTTGCACGCCACCTACGACGAAACCATCAGCCGCGCGCTCGACGTGTTCGAGAAGGTCGACAAGGACATTCCGCTCGCCGGCCTCAACTGGTTCTTCGATCACGCGGAAACCGTCTCCGAGCGTTCGATGGATCGTATCGCGGCGCTCGGCGGCGGCATCGCGGTGCAGCACCGGATGGCTTACCAGGGCGAGTACTTCGTCGAGCGCTATGGCGCAGAGGCGGCGCAAGCCACACCGCCCGTCGCGAAGATGCTGGAGAAGGGCATCAAGGTCTCGGCCGGCACCGATGCGACGCGCGTGGCGTCGTACAACCCTTGGGTGTCGCTTGCGTGGCTGGTGACCGGCAAGACGGTCGCGGGTCTGCGGATGTATCCGCAGCGCAACCTGCTCGACCGTGAGACGGCCCTGCGTATGTGGACCGAGTACGTCACCTGGTTCTCGAACGAAGAAGGCAGGAAAGGCCGCATCGCAGTCGGCCAGCTCGCGGACCTGATGGTGCCGGACCGCGACTTTTTCGCATGCGCCGAGGACGACATCGCCGGCACCACCGCGTTGCTCACGGTGGTGGGAGGCAAGATTGTCTGGGGCGCGGGCCCGTTCTCGCAGCACGATGCGCCGATTCCGGCCGCGATGCCGGACTGGTCGCCGGTGCGGCAGTACGGCGGCTTTGGCGGCTGGGGTCGTGGGGATGTAAGTCAGCAGCGCGAAGGCGCGCCGCTTCAGCGCGCGGCCACCGCGGCGATGTGCGGATGCGCGAGCGCGTGCAATGTGCACGGCCACGCACACGCGCGCGCATGGGGCCGCGCGTTGCCGACCGCGGATGCGAAGGGCTTCTGGGGCGCGCTCGGTTGCTCCTGCTGGGCCATCTGACGTGACGGCATTCTCCGGCCGCAGCGACCCGGCATGGGTCCGCACGCTGCTTGCGCAGGCATGGGTCGGGCCGCTCGTGCGCCTCGCGCTCGTATCGGCCTGGCTGATCGGCGGCTTTAACAAGGCGCTGCATTTCGACAGTGCAATCGCGGAGCAGGCGCATTTCGGCCTGCACCCGCCCGCGCTCTGGGCAGCGCTGGCGGTCGCGGTCGAGATAGGCGGATCGCTATGCGTCGTATTTCGCCGCTTCACGTGGATTGGCGCGGGCGGCCTCGGTGTGCTGACCGTCGTCGCCATGCTGGTCGCCAACGACTTCTGGAACCAGACCGGCGCCGCGCGCTTCATGGCGCTCAACAGTTTTTTCGAGCATCTGGGACTGATCGCGGCGCTTGTGCTCGCGACCATGCTCGGCGATACGAAAGGTGCGGCCGGCGGCAGCCGCACCTGATTGATCAGACAGAACGATGAAACAACAAGGAAATTCCGTCATGAAAACGATTCGCTCTGCGTTGCTCGCCGTGCTGATCGCGAGCGGTCTTGTCGCCGCGCCGGTTGCGTTCGCGACGCCACCCACACCGGCCGTCTTGCCGCCGTACGTCGCCGTCGGTCCGCAGTACGATACGACGCACGTGTACGTTGCGGCGGAAGACTTCGATCGCTTCACCGATAGCTTCGTCGCGACGTTTGGCGGCAACAAGTCGAAGCAGGGCGTATTCCAGGTCACGCCAACGCCGAGCCAGACGATGTCGCAGCTCGTGTTTACGCCGTCGGGCACGATCTCCGTGTTCGGCTTCAAGACGCCCATTCCGTATCCTTTCGGCGAGGAGCGCACGGGCTACCTCGTGACCAACATGGACGCGGCGATGAAGTCCGCGCGCGCGCTCGGCGCCGACGTGATCGTCGACACGTTCCCCGATCCGATCGGCCGCGACGCCATCATCTCGTGGCCTGGCGGCCTTAAGATGCAGCTCTACTGGCATACCCAGGCGCCGCACTACGATGCGCTGCAGACCATTCCCGAGAACCGTGTCTATGTGTCGCCGCAAAACATGCGCAAGCTGGTTCACGCTTTCGTGAAGTTCTCGCACGGCCGGGTGGTGTCCGATGTGGGCAACGCGCCCGGTATCGAAATCGGCCGGCCGAACGACACGTATCGCCGCATTCGTATCGAGTCGGGCTTCGGCAAGATGACCGTGCTCGTGACTGATGGCCGTCTGCCCTATCCGTTTGGGCGGGAAGTGACCGGCTACGAAGTGCCGAATCTCGCCGCGACGCTGGAGAAGGCGAAGGCCGCGAGCGTGCAGGTGCTCGTGCCGCCGTTTACTTCGGACGGGCGCGACGCCGCGATCGTCGAGTTCCCGGGCGGCTATATCGCCGAGATTCACGCGAAATCGGCGCAATGACGCGTTGCATTCGTAGTCGGAGCGGTGGCCGGACATAAGCCCACGCGGACAATGGCGAGGGGAACCATGGTGTCGACTGCAATGCGGGGGAGTCGATTCGAAAAGGCCGCCAGTGCCCTGACCTTCGCGGGTCTGCTGCTGACGGGTGCAGACGCGAGCTTCGCGGATACGGTCGCGCAACCCGCAACCGGGATGAGCCTCGCGGCGGATGCCGCCGATACGGTAGCGCCTGCGAGCGGCAGCACATCGGCAGGCACCTGCAATGCAAAGCGGCCCGTCGTCATGTTCAACCGCTGGCAGGAAGACTGGTCGGTGCTCGCGAATCCGTGCGTGCCGCGCGAACCGCTCGACGGCCTCAAGTACATTCCGTTCGGCGGCGACCCGGCATCGTATCTGTCGCTCGGCGTGAATATGCGCGAGCGCGTCGAAAGCAATAACGCACCGCTGTTCGGCATCGGCACGCAATCGGATACGTATCTGATCCAGCGCGTCGAGGTCCATGCCGATGCGCATCTCGGCGAGCACTGGCAGTTCTTCGTGCAGATCGAGGATGCACGCGTGTGGGGCAAGAACGTGGTCACCCCGGTGGACAAGAACCCGCTCGATCTCGAACAGGCGTTTGTCACCTACACCGGCGCGCTCGGCGGCGGCACCTTCAAGTTTCGTGTCGGCCGCCAGGAGATGGCATTCGACCTGCAGCGTTTCATCTCCGTGCGTGACGGCCCGAACGTGCGCCAGACGTACGACGCGCTCTGGGCTGACTACGAATACCAGAAGTGGCGCTTTATCGCCTACGCGACGCAACCCGTGCAGAACCGCGACGCAACCGCGTTCGACGACGTATCGAATCGCGACCTCACGTTCAGCGGCGTGCGTTTCGAGCGCCAGTCGGTAGGGCCGGGCGATCTGTCCGGCTACTGGTCGCGCTATAACCGCAGCAACGCGCGGTACCTGGATGCAAGCGGCGTCGAGCGCCGCGATGTCTGGGATTTGCGCTACTCCGGCACACGTGGTCGTTTCAATTGGGATGTCGAAGGGATGCTGCAGACGGGAACGGTCGGTAACAGCACGATATTCGCGTGGGCGATGGGCTCGATCGCGGCCTACAAGCTCGACATGCCCTGGTCGCCGCAAGTTGCTGTGCAGGTCGACGCGGCTTCAGGCGATCGGCACCCGCACGACGGCAGAATCGAGACCTTCAATACGCTGTTTCCGAACGGCTACTACTTCACGCTCGCGGGCTATACGGGCTATTCGAACCTCATTCATATCAAACCATCCATTACGCTCAAGCCGACGACCAATCTGGCGCTGCTCGGCGCGCTGGGCTTCCAGTGGCGCGAGACGACCGGCGACGCCGTGTATCAGCAGGCGAATCAGGCTGTACCGGGCACGGCGGGTAGAGGCAGCCTGTGGACGGGGATGTATGTGCAGTTGCGCGCGGACTGGACGATTGCGGCGAACCTCATTGGTTCGATCGAAGCCGTGCACTTCCAGGTGGGGAACTCGATCCGTCAGGCGGGTGGGCGCAATGCTGACTACGCCGGCATTGAGCTCAAGTACGGGTGGTAGGTCACCCAATTTTAATGGGTGAGCTGGCTAGTCCGCAGCTGACCGTTGACGAGCCCGATCTGCTGTACAGTATTCCGGGAACCCGATGATGTTTTTTTCCGTGTTTTTCCGAAGTGAAACGGACATTAGTGCAGTCATGCCGGCCTGCACGTTCTTGGCCAAAACAGTCGTCGGCCGTTGCAAGTATGCACGGCCGGGACCGAAAAGAGATATTGCTACCGCTGCGCGCCGAACGTAACTCGGGCCAGTTTGATTTCCACTACCAAACTCGCGACCTTAAGCTCAGGAGCCGATCCCGTCACCTGACAAAACCATCGGATCGCGTCATATAAATCGGGTGAAAGTCGGCGTTCGCCTTCTTGAACTCGTCCGAGGGCGTGCCATAGATCACCCAGCGAGTGAGCTTGGCCACAGCGAAGAACTCCGTCGACAATGGGGCGAAGCTTTCCGTTTGGTGGAACAGCGCCGCCTTCGAATCCGAGTAGCGTTCGAAGATGTCAACCGTCTTCTGGTCGTCTGCGATGTTGAGCTCAAACTGCAGCGCGCCCGGCTCCTTCTCTGTCGCGGCCACAAGCTTTGGTATTAGCGGCTTGAACTTGTCCATCTGATCGACGGTAACGGTGAAAACCCAGTACACCTGTTCGCTCTGCATCTCTGCCTCCATGGTACGGTACCTCAAGGCTCACGCGACGCTGACAATTGGCGCAACTGCCACCTGCGGTATTGGACCATACTCCAATAAGAGTAGCGGCCGCGATGCTCGCGCTCAGGCCCGCTGGCACTAGAACTGCGCAACCAATATTCGCATGGCCGCGCGTCACTTCAGTATATGTGCAATCTGGCAGACGGCTCAACAACGTGGGCGTGTAAGCCGGAACCGCCGATCCACATCCTGTGCAGAATGACGACAAGTTTGAGCGCGACAGCGACCACTGCCCGGCGATCAGCGCTACTGAGCAAGTATGGCGAGCGCGGCGCGCAGAGGGGCAAATGAGACTGTAAACAGTCCATCGAGCGGCTTGGTCATTTCCAGTATCAGGAAAATTGCCACCGAAGTGGATAACGCGCTCATAAACAATGCTGCAATGACCGTAGCGTTGGCGGGGGTGAGCATGCCAAACGCGCCGAAAATGATGGATAGCCACAACACCAGGGCTACCAGCAGCGGTATGGGGAGTGAGCCCACCGCTTGCAGCAGTGCCAGTCCGCGCACGGCCAGCACTTCATCGGCAATCTGGATGGCGTTCGTCTGCAGCTCACGCTGCTCTGCATTACGCGGCGAGAGTTCTTTCAGCTTGTGCTGAAGGCCCTCCATTCCTCTTAGCGCCTGGACGCTGCCAAGCGCTGCCACCTCCGCAGGGTCGCGGGAAACGAGTGTCTGGATCCACGTGCCGTAGCTCTGCTTAATCAGGCCACGGACCTCCTGCGTTTCAGGTCCATATTGGGCCAGCACGCGATCGAGGCGAACGACGCCGGCGGCATTGTGCACAAGTTCACTGTTCACTGTATCGAATGAGCTTTTCGCCGACGAGATCAGCAGGCCAAGCACCAACGCGGCCATCGTCGCGATCAGGCCGGTCGCCAGCTTTACGACACCGACTGAATCGTCACCAAGGTGATGCTGCGGCAGCATGGTACGCAGGTACAAGCCAAGCAGCGCGCTGCCGAATACACATACAAACACGATCAACGCGATAACGAAGTCGCTCACAGTTCAATCCTCCGTCTCTGGTCGTAAGCCCTGCGCCAATGGTTATCCAAAACGGACGCAGGGCAGCGGTGGTCGAGCAAACCTAACTCTTTCCGGTTATGTTGGAAGGCGAACCTTGGACCCGACGCGGACAGGCTACCGGCCGCAACGCCCACCATACCGTGCGAAGCGCAGCGTCGCCAGTCGGCCGTCAATTTGACTCCGAAGGTTGCGCCACGCGAGCGCAGCAAGTCAACTCTGGGCGTTCCGCAAGGCACTTGCACCACGCGATAGTAAACGCCATTCGCGCCGTAGGCGGGTTGAAACCACGTACTGCCGTACAGGTAGTATGTGCCGCCCCGAACGCTGGGCGATATACAGCCAGCCGGGAGTGCAGCGTAAACCGCGCTCGTCGCAAACGCCGTACTGATGTGGGCGGGCGCAGGGGCGGCTGTCGTCGCTCCAGTCACGTAGCCGGGGTAGTAAACGTTCGATGAAGCCGCTGCGGTGTTGGCCAAGGCCAGGTTGGACGAGCGAATGAAAGCGGTTCACGCGGGTTTGTCGGACTGATCGGGCATGCTCGTGTTCCATAGCACTTCGAACAGAATGCACTCGAACGCAAAGAACTCCGCGCTTTGAATGGACAGCGCGTAGTGCTCGGCCCGCGATGAAATGAAGGCCACGGTGTCGTCGTAGAGATAGGTCGTGATACCCACTTCGAAATCGGCGGGCGAGAAACGGAGTTCACGGAGATCGCGCTTCGACGATCGCCACAGATCGCGCGTATTGCCGGGGCCCGAGCGGATCACGCGCAGATTGATACCCGCACGGATGCGTCGCACCGCGACGTCCCTGATGACCTCAAAACCCGGCGTCTGAAACAGCTCGCTGTTAGACATCACCGCGCGCAACTCTTTACTGACGGCGATCGCCTGCTTTGGCAATGGCACGATGTGATCGTGCCGCATTTTCATCCGCTCGGCTGCGACATGCCATTCGGCTGTCTTGAGGTTCATCTCGTCCCACGGCACTGCCGCAACCACACCGGGGCGAAGGCCGGTCAGCATGGTGAGCTTGAGGGCGGCGCGGATAATGGGCGACCTGTAGGCATCGATAGCCAGAGCGAGTGGGCCTATGTCCGCCGGCTTGGTGATCGCTGGTATATGGCCTTTCTTGTGGCGTGGCACAACACCGCGGAGTGTCAACGCGGCGCCATCTTCGCGCAGTCCGTTCTGGATGGCGTACGTCACGATGCCACCGACATACTGCCGTGCTTTGGTCGCGAGGTTAGGTGCGTGGGAGGCGATCGCTTCGAGTACGGGCTTGACCTCTGGCGTGGCAAGCGTGGAGATGGGCTTGTTGCGGAGCGCGGGAGTCAGGTATTCGCGAACGACAAACTCCGCCTTGCGGTACGTTTCGTCGGCCCATTCCGTACGTTTGAAGTCGAGCCAGCTTTGAGCTACGAGATGAAAGGCGCCTTCGGCCGCGCGTTTGCGGCCGGTGGCTTCGGCCCGGCGATGCTCGACCGGATCGATGCCTTCGCGTACAAGACTGCGTGCGGCAGTGGCCGACCGTCGCGCATCGGCGAGTGTGATATCGGGGTAGGGACCGAGGCTGAGGAAGTTCTCCTTGCCCGTACTCAGCCGTCGATAGCGGAGCAGTCAGGTTTTGCCCCCGTCCGGCCAGATGCGCAAGGCCAAGCGATTCCCATCCGCGAGCAAATAGGGGTGCTCGCGCGGATTGGCGAACGAAATACCACTTCGGAGTTCGGTTCGACGCGTTTGGGCATGGCCTAACATCTCGACTCCGTGTATACGCAAATGTATACGCAAAAATCGTCGATGTCAGTGGATCGCAAGGGATCTGCAGACAACAAAAAACCCCGTAAGACTTTGATCTTACGGGGTTTCTCGAACTTCTTCGGCTTGAGTTGCAACTAAGCCGGAACAACTGTTGGTGCCCAGGAGAGGACTCGAACCTCCACGGTGTTGCCACCGCTAGGACCTGAACCTAGTGCGTCTACCAATTCCGCCACCTGGGCACGTCTTCAAGCTAGACCGCTATTTTAGCGCGATGATGCAGCGTGTCAATCCCTACATACAAACTGGCCATCGCTTCATCAACCGCCCGGTTGTGCCGTGCAGCGAAGCAAAACTTCGCTGCCCAATCACTGCCAACTCGCGTTGACGCAACCGTCCTGCTAACCACATGATCCGATCGAAAAACCGGAATCGGACCACATAACCTCACACAAAAAGTAAAGCCGCCGATGTGAAACATCAGGCGGCTTTACTTTTGAATCTGGTGCCCAAGAGAGGACTCGAACCTCCACAGTGTTGCCACCGCTAGGACCTGAACCTAGTGCGTCTACCAATTTCGCCACCTGGGCAGGTGATGAACAGCAAAGAACGCCATTATAGCGACAGATTCAGGGCTGTCAAGCGTTTCTCAAAAGTCGCTTAAACATCGCCGCAGCGAGCCTGCATGCGCCTCACAGCGACTATTGACGGGCCGCTTGGCGCACAAGACGGGTGTTAGAATGCCTCGCAGTAGTTCGTTGGCACGGTGCACACGCCCGTCGGACTCAGACTTGAACGAGCCGGACCCGAGCAGTCATTCCAGTGCAATCGCAAGTGCAACTTAAGCGCAACCCAAGCGCCTCTTAAGCCCAGCCACATCGCCGACCGACGTCCATGCAACGAGAAAAAATCATCGACAAGCCCTTGAGCAAATTCCCGTATCCGATCCCGAGCCGCGAAGAAATCCTGGGCGTCCTGCGCACGAGTGAAGCGCCGCTTGCCGCGAACGACATCGCCGAAGCCCTGTCGATCAAGCGCCAGGAGCGCGAAGGATTTTTCAAGCGCCTAGGCGCCATGGAGCGCGACGGCCAGATCCGGCTCGATCAGCGCAATCTCTACCAGCTCACCCATCCGTCGAACTTCGTCGCGGGCCGCGTGCAGGGCCATCGTGACGGCTACGGTTTTCTCATTCGCGACGACGGTCAGGACGATCTGTTCTTGCCCACCGGCGAAATGCAGAAGGTCATGCACAACGATCGCGTGCTCGCGCGCATTGTCGGCTATGACCGTCGTGGCAGGCCGGAAGGGCATATCGTCGAAGTCACGGACCGCGCCAACAAGCGCGTGATCGGGCGCCTGCTCAACGAGAACGGCGCGCTGATCGTCGCGCCTGAAGACAAGCGCATCGGTCATGACATCCTGATCGCGCAGAACACCAAGAAGGCCAAGGTCGGCCAGGTGGTGGTGGTCGAGCTCACCGATTTCCCGAGCCGCCACTCGCAGCCGCTCGGCCGCGTGGTGGAAGTGCTCGGCGATATCGACGACCCCGGCATGGAAATCGAAATCGCGGTGCGCAAGTACGGGGTGCCGCACGAATTCAGCCAGTCCGCGCTCGACGAAGCCGCGAGGCTCCCCGATGAAGTCCGGCCGGTCGACGCGCGTCATCGCATCGACCTGCGCGACGTGCCGCTCGTCACGATCGACGGTGAAGATGCCCGCGACTTCGACGACGCGGTCTATTGCGAGCCGGTTCAGGTCGGTCGTGGCGAAGGCTTCCGCCTGATCGTCGCGATCGCGGACGTCTCGCATTACGTGCATCCGAAGAGCGGTCTCGACGCGGATGCGTTGGAACGCAGCACCTCGGTGTACTTCCCGCGCCGCGTGATTCCGATGCTGCCGGAAAAGCTGTCGAACGGTTTGTGCTCGCTGAACCCGAACGTCGACCGTTGCGTGCTGGTGTGCGACATGATCGTCACCGCGCGCGGCGAAGTGAAGGCGTATCAGTTCTATCCGGGCGTGATGCACTCGGCGGCGCGGCTGACCTATACGGAAGTGGCCGCGGTGCTGAAAAACACCAAGGGCCCGGAGGCCGCCCGTCGCGCCGCCTTGCTGCCGCAACTGCAGAATCTGTATGGCGTCTACAAGTCGCTGTTCGCCGCACGCCAGAAGCGCGGCGCGATCGACTTCGATACGACCGAGACGTACATCGTTTGCAATGCGCAGGGCAAGATCGAACAGATCATTCCGCGCACCCGCAACGACGCACACAAGCTGATCGAGGAATGCATGCTGGCCGCGAACGTGTGCGCGGCCGACTTCCTCAAGCGCAACAAACACCCGGGTCTGTTCCGTGTGCACGCCGGGCCGACCGCCGAGAAGCTCGAGAATCTGCGCACCTTCCTGCGCGGCATGGGCCTCACGCTTGCCGGCGGCGACAAGCCGCACGCCAGTGATTACGCCGCGCTGATGGCGCAGATCCGCGAGCGGCCGGACGCGCAGATGTTGCAGACCATGCTGCTGCGCTCGATGCAACAGGCTGTCTACAGTCCCGACAACATCGGCCACTTCGGTCTCGCGTACGAGGCGTATGCGCACTTCACGAGCCCGATTCGCCGCTATCCCGACCTGCTCACGCACCGCGCGATCTACGCGATTCTGCAAGGCCGCAAGTATCAGCCGGAACCGCCGCAAGGCGTCGAGTTGAACACGGCGCTGTCGCCGCGCGCCCGCGCGATGCAGCAGGCCGACGAGGAAAAACACGGCGCTCGCAACAAGTCGAAAGACGTGGCGATCTGGGAAGAACTCGGTCTGCATTGCTCGGCGAACGAACGCCGTGCAGATGAAGCATCGCGCGACGTGGAAGCCTGGCTCAAGTGCTACTTCATGCGTGACAAGCTCGGTGAAGAGTACGGCGGCATGGTGAACGGCGTGACGTCGTTCGGCATTTTCGTGCAACTCGACTCGCTCTTTATCGAAGGCCTCGTGCACGTCACCGAACTGGGTTCGGACTACTTCCAGTACGACGAGATCAAGAACGAGTTGCGCGGCGAGCGTACCGGGATTCGTTATCGCCTGTCGGATCGGGTGCGGGTGCAGGTGAGCCGCGTCGATCTCGATGCGCGCAAGATCGACTTCCGCCTCGTGCGCGACACGCCGATCAAGCCGCCGGCGAGTCGTCCGGCGCTCGCCGACAAGACATCCGGCGAAAGCGGCGGCGCACGCGTGCGTTCGTTGCCGCCGGTGGATGGCGGTGCGGGTGGCGCGGCAGCGCCGGGCGGCCGACGCAAGAAGGCCGCGCCCGCGCAAACCGCGGCCGTCAAGGAAGCGCGCGCGGCACGCGGCGCGGCGAAGAAACACGGCGGCGCGCCGGCCAAGTCGGCCTCGAAACTGCAGGCCCGCAAGAAGCGCTGAAGTCGTATGAAGGCTTGAACCGCGCGCATCGGGTACGTTGAAACGTACCGGTTGCGCGCGGTCTTCGTTTCATCGCAAAGAAGTCAGTTACCGAAGCAGCGACTCAAGCAACACAGCAAGCAGGTTCGCATTCATCACAGCAGCGCGCTTTCAAAGCGCGCTCAATCAAAGGTTTGTCAGTCATGTCACGTCTCAAGGTTCTATACGGTTTCCACGCAGTGACCGCACGTATGCGGCACGATGCGTCGACGGTCGAAGAGGTTTACTACGACGCCACGCGCAAAGACCGTCGCATGACCGAGTTCCTGCACGCGGCGAAAGAAGCCGGCGTGCGTCTGATCGCCGCCGACGAAACGCGTCTGTGGGGCCTCTCGCATACCGAGCGGCACCAGGGCGTGGTGGCGCGTGCGGGCGATATGCCGCTCGCGCAGAATCTGGCCGAACTGCTCGACGGCATCAACGGTTCGCCGTTGATTCTCGTGCTGGACGGCGTGACGGATCCGCACAACCTTGGCGCCTGCCTGCGGGTGGCCGATGCGGCCGGCGCGCATGCGGTGATCGCGCCGCGTGACCGCGCGGTGGGCTTGAACGCGACGGCAGCGAAGGTGGCGAGCGGCGCAGCCGACACCGTGCCGTACATCACCGTCACGAATCTGGCGCGCGCGCTGCGTGAGTTGAAGGACGCGGGCGTGTGGGTAGTCGGTACCGCCGGCGAGGCCACCAAGAGCCTCTACGAGACCGAGCTCGACGGTCCGGTCGCACTGGTGATGGGTGCCGAAGGCGAGGGCATGCGCCGCCTCACGCGCGATACCTGCGACGTGGTCATGCAGATTCCGATGGCGGGTACGGTCGAAAGCCTGAATGTGTCCGTGGCGAGTGGCGTGTGTCTGTTTGAAGCCGTGCGCCAGCGGTCGGTGAAGAAGTAAACTCCGGTAAACTCATCGTTTTTACTGCTCGCCTGCATTCCCCATGACCCAAGACGAACTCAAGCAACTGGTCGGCCAGGCCGCCGCCGACTATGTGAACGCCAACGTGCCGGAAGGCTCCGTGATCGGCGTCGGCACCGGCTCCACCGCGAACTGTTTCATCGACGCGCTGGCCGCCAGCAAGACCCGTTATCGCGGCGCCGTGTCGAGTTCGCTCGCCACCACCGCGCGTCTGCAATCGCACGGTTTCAAAGTGCTCGACCTGAACGAAATCGATTCGCTGCCGGTGTACGTGGACGGCGCCGACGAGATCGACCACAGCGGCGCGATGATCAAGGGCGGCGGCGGCGCGCTGACGCGCGAGAAAATCGTCGCGTCGGTGTCGGACGTATTCGTCTGCATCGCCGATGCGAGCAAGCTGGTCGACACGCTCGGCAACTTCCCGCTGCCGATCGAAGTCGTGCCGATGGCGCGTACGGCGATCGGCCGTCGCGTGACAGCGCTCGGCGGCGTGCCGGTGGTGCGCGTGACCAGGGAAGGTGTGCCGTTCATTACCGATAACGGCAACGAGATCATCGACGTCAAGGGTCTGCGCATCAGCGACCCGCGCGCGCTGGAAATGCACATCAATGCATGGCCGGGCGTGGTGACGGTAGGCCTGTTCGCGGGCCGCGGCGCGAATCTGTGCATGCTCGGCACGGATACGGGCGTCGAGACGATCGAATACAGCAAGAGCTGATCACCGCGCTTTTGCGGCCGCGAGCGAGCCTGCTTTAGCGGGCTCGCTCTGCTGCATTGGCGAGGCTCCGACCAGCATCAGCGCGCGGCGCGCCCAATCGCCTGCATCATTCGCTGCAAATACTGATCCACTGAAAACTCGGTTTGCGCATCGGCGAGCGCCTGATTCGCGAGGCGCTGCGCCAGCGCCGGATCGTCGCGCAATGCGCCGATCGCATCGGCCAGCGCGGCCACATCCCCCGGTTTCACGAGCCAGCCATTGCGCCGATGCCGCACGATCTCGGTCACGCCGCCCGCGGCCGCTGCGATCACCGGGCGCGCAGCCGCCATGCCTTCGACGATCACCCGCCCGAACGGCTCCGGCTCGGTCGAGGTGTGCAAGATCACATCCATCGCTTTCATCCACACGGGCACGTCGTCCTGAAAGCCCGCGAAACGCACGCGATCCGCGACGCCCAATGCCTCGGCCTGCTCATGCAGCCGTTGCGCGTACGCGTCCTCGCCGAATAGCGGTGCACCGACCAGCACCAGGTGCACGCCGGGCAGTCGCGCCATTGCTTCGAGCGCAATGTGCTGACCTTTCCACGGCGCGAGACGGCCGAACAAACCAGCAAGCCACGCATGCTCGGGCAAACCCAGTCGCCGGCGCAGTGTGGCTATGTCGCTGTCGTCGATGCGTTTGAACGCGTCGGCGTCGACCCCGTTGTAGATGACCGGCACCGAGTCGGCCGCGATGCCCGTCAGCGCGATCAGCGAGCGCTTCGATGCCTGCGAATTCGCAACCACGTGGTCAACTGCGAGGCGCACCAGCCACTTGATGACGCTTAACTGCACGCGTCCGAAATGCTCGCGCGTGAGGATGTCGTGCTGATACCAGATCACTGGTTTGCGATGCAGCGGTTTGCCGAGCGCGCCGAGCACGAGTGCCTTTTGTGTGTTGAGAAACAGCACGTCGAATTTTCGCGCGCGCGCCGCGATTGCGCGGACCTGGCGCAGGATGCCGGGCACAACGCGCAGGCAGTTCGACCCCGACGCTTGCCGAACGATGCCCGATACGCGCGCGTCGTTTAACACTTGCACGCGTGCGCCGAGTGTTTCGAGCCGCGCGCGAAATGGACCGTCGGAGAGCAGCACGACTTCGCTGCGCGCAATGCAACTGCCGGCCAGTTGCAAGAGCGCGAATTCAGCGCCGCCGAGTTGGCCGCTCTGGTCGACGAATAGCACGCTCGGGATGGTCGGCGAGAGCGTTGCCGAGCTTGCAGCCGATGCCGATGATGCGGGCGCGGCAGATGGATCGATCAGGGCCGGCTGAACCAGCGGCAAGGAATGAGCGAGGGGCGTAGCGTCGATCGTCGGGCGCATAAAGTGCAAAGTCGGGCGAAGTGATTGGACTCGCCATTCGCAAGAAGCGAATAGCGAGTCTTCATTATTCGCGGACTGTCGCGCGTCGAATGTGGGCATACGCACGCACGGCAAATGATGCGGCACTTACACTCGTTGCTATGGCCATGGGTCGTTAATCAATAGGCGGGGAGATCATGAAAGTGGCGATCGTGCACGACTGGCTCGTCGCACCTGGCGGAGCCGAGAAAGTGCTCGAACAGATCATCGAGTGTTTTCCCGATGCCGATCTCTTCAGCCTCGTCGATTTCCTCGAAGACCGCAGGCCGGTAGGCGGCAAACCTGTCACCACGTCGTTCATCCAGGGCCTGCCGTTTGCGCGGCGCCACTATCGCGCGTATTTGCCGCTGATGCCGCTCGCGATCGAGCAGTTCGATCTCTCGGGTTACGACCTCATCATCACGAGTTCTTATGCGGTCGCCAAGGGTGTGCTGGTCGGCCCGGATCAGACGCACGTGAGCTACGTGCATTCGCCGATGCGCTACGCGTGGGACCTGCAGCACCAGTATTTGCGCGAAGCGAATCTGACGCGCGGGCCGAAGTCATGGCTCGTGCGTGCGTTGCTTCATTATCTGCGCGGCTGGGATTCGCACTCGGCGAACAGCGTCGATCGTCTGATCGCGAATTCGCAATTCGTCGCGCGGCGCGTGATGAAAACTTACCGGCGCGATGCCGCAGTGATTCCGCCGCCCGTCGACGTGCACAAGTTCGAACTGTGCACGCACAAGGAAGACTTCTATCTGACCGCCTCGCGGATGGTGCCTTACAAGCGCATTGAACTGATCGTCGAAACCTTCAACGCGACGCCGCACCGCAAGCTGATCGTGATCGGCGACGGACCGGAGATGGCGGCGATTCGCGCCAAGGCCGGTCCGAATGTGACGATCCTCGGCTATCAGCCGTTCAAGGTTCTCAAGGATCATCTGCAACGCGCGCGCGCCTTCGTGTTCGCCGCCGAGGAAGACTTCGGCATCGTCGCGCTCGAAGCACAGGCGTGCGGCACACCGGTCATTGCGTTCGGCAAGGGTGGGGCGCTCGAAACAGTGGTGCCGATCGGCGAGGCACGTCCTACCGGCGTGTATTTCGCACGCCAAACGGTCGTGTCGATGCTCGACGCGATCGACCGCTTCGAGCGGCAGAGTGAACAGATCACACCGGCGGCATGCCGCGCGAATGCGGAACGTTTTTCCGCGGCGGTTTTCCGGCGCGCCTTCATGGCTGAGGTGACGCGCACGATCGCGGCATCGGGCTGGCGTCTGCGGGTCGCGGCAGCAGAGCGCGTCGAACCCGATCTGGCCACCGGGGATCTCGGGTGGCCCGGCGAACGCGCGCAAGGAGGCAGTTGGGGACGTTGACGCGCTCGCGTGCAGACCATGAAGCGCGACAGATTATCTCTTTATTCGCATATTGCGAACTTCGCTATATGCGAATAAAATGACTTCGTCGTACCGCAGTAAGCCATAGTGGGCTGTTCGGCCTATGCCGCCCGGCTGACTATCGGTGTCGAACCCGTCCCTTAGCCTCGCAGGTAGAGCGTGCTTGTCCAGTGCGCGTGTGCATGCGAGGAAATACGATGCGGGTCATTTCAAAGAAAGCGTTGCTGGACTTCATAAAGAGGCATCCGGAGGCGCGCAGTGCGCTGTTGACGTGGTACTCACTGGCGCAGGCTTGCCTCGCGTATGGCTATAACGACCTGGAGCAGACGTTCGCGGGCGTGGACTACGTACCGCCGCAATACACCGTTTTCGATGTAGGCGGCAACCGGTTCCGGATCATCGCGGCGATTCCCTACAACAGGCAGTCGTTGTTCGTTCGTCACGTATTGACGCATACGGAATACGACCTTTGGACGAGGAAGAATCTAAACTTATGAATGCCGATCGCCTTCCGGGAGCCTTTCCCGACATCGCTCAAACCTGGGCTGCCCTGCAAACCCAGTTGCCGATCACACCCATTCGTAATGAGCAGGACTATCAGAAGATGGTGCGGCTCGCCAACGCGCTCGCCGATCATCTGAACGGTAACGAGAAGGATCCGCTGGCCGATCTGTTCGCGATCGTCACCGACCTGATCGAAAGCTGGGAAGTGAACAACGTGACGATCCCGAAAGCGGAGCCGCGTGAGGTGTTGCGGCATCTGCTGGAAACGCACGGGCTCAAGCAGAAGGACCTGATCGGTATCGCATCGCCCACCGTGGTGAGCGATATTCTCGCGGGCCGGCGCGCCATCAGCAAAAAGGTGGCGAAGGCACTGGCCGCGCGTTTTCATACCGACGTCAGCGCGTTTCTGTAAACGAACGCGGCGCACAGCGCCAGTTGTGCGCCAATAAAAAAGGGCTGCGCCTCGATCCGGCGCAGCCCTTTCGCTTTACTGCTTTTAACCCGATCTATCGTGATCCGTGCGTATCGAGCGGATCGCCGGCGGAGTAGGTGTACGCGTAGGCATAGTCGTACGTGCCGTTCTTGTTGTGGCTCTTGAGCGGCACCGCATTCATCACGCCTCCCACCACCCGGGCCCGCGCGCGCCGCAGTTTCTTCAGCGCGTCGGCCACGTGGCCCTCTGTGTGAGCACCGGAGCGCATGACCAGCACCGTCGAACCGGCGATATGCGCAATCACCGCCGCATCGGCCACCGCCAGCAGCGGTGGCGTATCGACGATCACCAGATCGAACTCCTGCTCGAAGCGCGCGAGGATTTCACCGAAGCGCGACGACGTCAGAATCTCGGACGGATTCGGCGGATACGCGCCCGCCGCGATGAAGTGCAGGCCATCCACGCCCGTGGCGCGAGCCGCGACTTCGAGATCGACCTGACCCGTCAGCAGTTCGGTCAAGCCACCATTCGGCGAGCGGCCGAGATACTGCGCGAGACGGCCGCGCCGCAGATCGGCATCGATCAGCAGCACGCGCTTGCCCGATTCCGCGATCAATGCAGCGAGGTTCGCGCACAGAAAGCTTTTGCCGTCCGAAGGCGCCGGACTCGTGATCGCTACGATGCGGTTGGGCGCATCGACCAGGCCGAATTGCAGCGTGGCGCGCAGCCCACGCAGGCCTTCCACCGTGGTGTCGTACGGATGGGTCTTCACCAGCAGCGGCCGCATCGGCGTTTTGCCCGACGCAATGACGGTTTGCGTACCGACGGGCACCTGCCCCTGGCGGGCCGCCGCCGAACCAGGCCGAAGCGCTCGCATGACGCCCGACGATCCCGCGGACACTTCGGTCGGTGTCGACCTGGGGCCGTGCAGCGCTGCGGCGCGCATGGCGCTCAACTGCCGGTCGCTGCGCGCCTGTTCCGGGCTGAAGGCGATCGAGCCGAAGATCGGCAACTGGAAGCGCCGCTCGACGAACTCAGGATCGGCCACGCCGGTAAAGAACGTGTGCCGGCAAAACGCGAACAGAATCCCGCCGATGATGCCGAGCAGCGTGCCCGCCGAAATGATCAGCGCCGATTTGGGCCGCACCGGCTGGGACGGCAGCAAGGCGGCGTCGATGATATGCACGTTGCCGATCGTGCCGGCACGCGAAATCGACAGCTCCTGGGTTTTATTCAGCAGCGCCACATAAATTTCCTCGGCAACCTTCGCATCGCGCTGCAAGGAGAGGGCGTTGCGTTCGGAGCTCGGCAGCGTGCTGAAGTGATCCTCGAAACGGGCTTTTTCGCGCGACATCGCCGCCAGTTGCGCGTCCACCTGTTGCACCTCCGGGCTTTCTTCCGTGAAGCGCTGCAGCAGTTGCGCGCGCTGGATGCGCAGCGTCGCAATCTGCTTTTCGTAGTCCAGACCACCGGCGAGGTAGACGCCGGCCTCCTGGGTCGGCTGGAACGATCCGGCTTTCGACTGGTACTCCGACAACGCGGTCTCGGTCTTTTTCACCTCGGCGCGCAGACGCGGCAATTCACTGTTCAGGAAGCTCAGCATGTGGCTCGCTTCTTCCTGCGCGCGTTCTGTGCGTTGCGCCAGATACGACGCCGCCACCGCATTGGTGATCGCGGTGATCGCGTGCGGATCGGTGCCCATGTACGACAGTTGCACGACACCGGTGTCACGGCCTTTTTCGGCGACCTGCAATCCGGACGACAGGGCGGCGACCGCGTCCAGTTGATTGAAACGCGTCACGTAGAACTCGGTGCCGGGACGGGCCACCAGCGTCTTGACGAACAGTGTGACGTCGTTGCCGCTTGCTTCCTGACCCGCCACCCCGGTGAGGATCTGCTGCCCGAACGAGTCCGTCAGCTCATAGCGGCCGTAATCGAGCACGTGCAGTGTCAGGCGCGCGCCTTCCAGCGATTTCGGCACCGTGATCGACCCGACTTCGAATTGCTCGCCGCCCCACGCATACGAGTCCATTCCGAAGGCCGCGCCGAGCGGGCGGCCCGGATGCGCGAACCACGACGAAATCTTGCCGAGCACCGGCATGGTCTTCGCCGCCGTGCTGAAGTTCAGTTTGAACTGCTCGACCACCGGCTCGACCACCGCGCGGCTCTTGATGATTTCGATTTCCGCTTCGGTGCGCATCGGGGCCACCGAAGGCACGAGTGACGGCGTGTTCTGACTCTGCGAACCGTTGTTGCCGGTCTGCGTGTCGACCTGAAGCAGGGCGTCGGCGGAGTAGATCGGCGTGGCGAGCTTCGTATAGATCACCGCGGCGAGTATCACGCAACCGGCAATGGCGAGCACCCACCAGATCTGATCCATGATCATGCGCAGCAAGTCGCGCATCACCGCATCTTCGTCGCTGTTGGGCGCCGGTCCGTGATCCAGCATGTCGTACGTACTCATAGGAATACTCCGTTGCGAGCGTTGTTCACCGGCCCAACTGCACCGTGTAGAAGATGGACTGCAGAGTCGGCGTGATCTGTTCGAGTGCGCGGTTAAAGCGTGCTGCGCTCGAGACCTGCACGTACACCACATCTTTCGGCTGGAGTTCGAACTTGGTCATCAGCATCAACGCGTCGACCTGGGTCATGTCGAGCTGATAGACGTCGGGCGTGAGCGTCTTGTCGGCGCCGCGCAGCACGTAGACGAAGCGCGGGTCGCCGGTCTTGACGTCGAGGCTGCCGGCGCCGGTCAGCGCATCGGCGAGCGTCAGGCGGCCGCGGTTCATCGGCAGCGAAGTCGGCTTGTTCACTTCGCCGAGCACGAAGACGCGGCTGTTCGAGCGGTCCGGCACGTCGATGATGTCGCCGTCCTTCAGCAGCACGTTCTGTTGCGGATCGCCGGTTTCGAGCAGCGAGGCGACGTCGACCGTATAGCGCTTGCCGCTGCGGGTCACGCCCACGTTCTGCAGATCCGCGTCGGGCAATGCGCCGCCTGCGCGATTGATCGCGTCGAGAACGGTCAGCGGCGTATCGGTGATCGCTTCGGAGGCGGGCGTGCGCAGATTGCCGGTCACCTGCACCGACTGACTGTTGAAACCCGACACGCGCACATCGAGCTGAGGATTACGAATCGTCTTCGCGAGACCCCTCGTCAGCGATTCCTGAACCTGCTGCGCGGTCATGCCGAGCACCTTGACGCGGCCCACGCGCGGGAAAAAGATCGTGCCGTTGTTGGCGACGCGCACGGTCAGTCCGCCTTCGCCGCCGCCTGTCAGCGTCGGCGCGATCGGTGTCGCGCCTTGCGTCTGCGTAGGTCCGGGCGTTGGTGTTGCGCCGTTGCCGACGCCCGGCAGCGGCGGCACGCCGCCAAGTGTGCCGCCGGTCAGTTCCGGGTGATCCCAGACGATGATGCTCAACTGGTCGCCGATGCCGAGCCGGTAGTCGTAAGCACCGCGCGTCTGCGGCGTCAGGCACGACAACGGGCAGGCGGCCGGTACCGCGGCTGCGCGTTGCTGGCGAAAATAGCCGACGTCGATCGTGTGCACCGGAAACTTCTCGGCGGTCTGCTCCGGCGGAGCGGGCGGCTCCAGCCGGTTGGTGTCCAGATAGGGTCCTGGCGCCAGTGCACAGGCGCATAGAGATGTGGCCGCGAGCCCTGCGGCAATCGTTCTGATAGTCATTTTAGTGGTCCCTCGCGTGAAGCCGCGCACTGTTCGGTCAGCGCGCCGCCTCCTGCCATGCCCCGCGCATTGCGCGTAAACCAACTCTCCATTTGCGAAGCGCGAGTGCCACGCCGCCGCGCTCGAATGCCAACGACAATGCGCGCAGGAACCCCGGGTCCGCGCGATCGCCGATCAGCGTCGAGTAAACGACGAACGCCCATCGGCCGGGAGGCGTCAGGTATTCGCACATGATGAGTCGGAGATTGAATGACGCGTTATAGAAAGCGGCGTCGTTAAATGTGAAGCGCTGGTCTTCGTCGCTGCGCTGGGCCGGGAAGTGCTCCACCAGCAGCGTCGGGTCGTAAATCAGGGTCCAGCCGCGCCGCTCTACGTCCAGACTGAAGGCCATCTCGCAGTGAACCTGCGCGCCGGTGCCGCGCAAGCGGGCGTCGAAGCGCAGCGTGCCGATCGCCTCGCGGCGAAACGCCATGTTGACGCCCTTGAGCACCTGGACTTCGCGTGCCGCGCCGTGGCCGATATGGTGATTGCCGATGGTCCGGCCATACCAGCGCACGATGCCCACGCGCAGCTTCTGCCCCTGCAGAATGCCATTGCGTTCATGCACGATGTCGCGTCCGCCGAGGCCGCCGAGTGCCGGATCGCTTTCGAACGCGCGGACGATCCGCGTGATCCAGTCGGAATGCGGCGCGGCATCGTCGTCGGTGAAGCAAAGCACGTCGCCACTGGCGCTGTCGATACCGAGGTTGTAGGCGGCGACCACGCCCGGCTTGTGCACGAGCACGATCCAGCGGCGCGGGTCGGGCCGGTTCGCTTCGCGCGTGCGCAGCCAGTCGAGCGTCGCGTAATCGTCGTGGCGTGCGATCACGATCACTTCGTCGGCGCGGCGCTCCTGTGCATCGAGCGCCGCGAGGCAGCGCGCGAGATCGGCGGTGCGCCGGTACGTCGGCACGATCACGGAGACTTTCAGGGACGGTTTCCGGAGTGGCATGATCAGAATGCGTTGCGGCCGACGAACCCCTTGAAAATCGTGATGAACACGATCTTCATGTCGAACCAGAACGACCAGTTGTGGATGTAGAAGAGATCGAATTTGACGCGCGTTTCCATCTTTTCGACCTTGGTGGTGGCGCCGCGATACCCGTTCACCTGCGCCCAGCCGGTGATGCCCGGCTTGATCCGGTAGCGGTTCATATAGCCGTACACCTGATCCTTGTAGAGATCGTCGTGCTCGACCGCATGCGGACGCGGACCGACCACCGACATCTGGCCGAGCAGCACGTTCAGGAATTGCGGCAGTTCGTCGAGACTGGTGCGGCGCATGAAGCCGCCGAGTTTCGTGATGCGCGCGTCGTTGCGCGCGGCCTGCGTGACCTGGCCGTGCGCTTCGTGGTGCACGGTCATCGAACGGAACTTGTAGATCGCGAACGGCTGGCCGTCCACGCCTTT
The DNA here is from genome assembly GCF_009690905.1 of Paraburkholderia madseniana. Classification (GTDB taxonomy): domain Bacteria; phylum Pseudomonadota; class Gammaproteobacteria; order Burkholderiales; family Burkholderiaceae; genus Paraburkholderia; species Paraburkholderia madseniana. The sequence goes on along the minus strand of NZ_VOSW01000034.1, from coordinate 45,285 downwards.
GCGGGTCTGGCGGAAAAACACCGGCCCGGGCGAGCTCAGCTTGATGCCGATCGCGAGCGCGATAAGCACGGGCGCGAGCGCGAGCAGCGCGGCCGCCGCGAACAGGCGGTCGAAGATCAGCTTGGGCCACATCTGCGGCGACGGGATGGGCGTGGCGCTCAGATTGAGCGTCGGTAAACCGACGACGTCGACCAGCGCGTGGTTGAACAGCGAGAGGCTGCGCACGTCGGGTATGAAGCGCAGATTCACGAAGTCATGCCTAAAGAGGCGCGTGAAGCGATAGATCGTATGTTCTTCCGAAAGCGGCAACGCGAGCCACACTTCGTTCACGTGTTCGTCGCGCACCTTGGCGGCGAACGCATTCAGATCGGTCAGCACCGGCAGGCGGCTGAGCCGCGCGCCATAGGTGCCGGCCGCTTCGATGCTGGTGTCGAAGACGCAGACCGGCTTGAAGCCGGCTTGCGGAGCATGGTCGAGATGCGCGAGCAAGGTGCGCGAGAAGCCGGGCGCGCCGACGATCGCGACCGTGCGGAAATTCATGCCGCGCCGGCGCACGCTGCGCAAGGCCACATGCACGAGGCACTTGGTGGCGATGATCAGCGCGCCGGAGATCAGCGTCGAGTAACCGAACCACAGGCGCGAAAGCGCATCCATGCGGTGCAGTGTGAACGCCAGAACAAGGGCGGTGGCGACCACCACCAGCCATGCGGCGGCGACTCTCAGCAGCATGGAGGGCAGTGCCTTGCCACGCCACGTTTCATAGACGCCGAAGCCGGGAAACATCAACAGCACGAGCACGCAGTTAAAGGCGATCAGGAGGCGCTCGGTGTCCGACAACGCAATCGGCGTCGAAAAGCGCATCCCGTGAGCGAGCAGCCCGCCCGCAATCACAAAGAGTGCGTCGAGACATCGCGCAGTATTCCTGAACATAATGATCTACCCTGTAATCGAACGATGCAGCCTTGAGTTGACTGCTTATTCGACGGTCTCGGCCTGGCGAAGACGCGGCAGCAGGCGGTCGAATTCCCGCTTGACGAGGCCGTAGCATTCGCAGGCGCGCGCTTCGAGACCCTTGCGATCGAGTATCTTGATGTGGCCGCGGCTGTGATGAATCAGGCCTTCGTCGTGCAACTTGCCGGCCGCTTCGGTGATGCCTTCGCGGCGCACGCCGAGCATGTCGGCGATCAGTTGCTGGGTGACCGTCAGATCGTTCGACGCCACGCGGTCCACTTCAATCAGCAGCCAGCGGCACAGTTGCTTGTTCAACGCGTGGTGGCGATTGCAGGCGGCGGTCTGCGCGACCTGCGTGAGCAGGGCGTGCATGTAAAGCAGCATCAGGCGGCGCAGGAAGTCTGAGCGTGCGAATTGCTGCTTGAGCGCCTGTGCGTTCATCCGGTAGGCGAAGCCGGCGCATTGCACCTGCACGCGGTTCGGCATGGTTTCGCCGCCCGTGAGCACCGGCACGCCGGTCATGCCTTCGCGGCCGACCGCGGCGATTTCGACCGAGCTGCCGTCTTCCATCGTCGAAAGCATCGAGATGATCGCGGTGGTCGGGAAGTAGACGTGATGGATCCGTTGACCTGAGTCGCACAGCAGTTGCTCGGTGCGCAGATGAACGAGTTCGAGATGAGGGGCAAGTGCTTGCCATTCGTGGGACGGCAATGCGCCGAGCAAATGGTTGCCGTGCAGATCTGATTGAAGTGTCAACATGATCGGTCCTTGCTGAAGCGGCGCACAGCGCAACCTCGTGTTTTTGATCCGATGCCTGCATCCTTGAATGAACGACGTGCTACCTGGCGAGCAGCGAGGATGAACAGGAACGGCCCCGTATTGGCCTGGTGCGCCACCGCCGTTCTTGTAGATCTCGTCGCGGCGTCGCGGTGTTGCGCTCTTTCTTTAGCGAGGAGCGTGCCAACCCTGGGGAAAACGAGTGCTGGTGCGGCGCAGCGAACAAAGCCCGAGCAGCGCGGGAAGCCAAAAGTGGCTTTTTGTTTCAATTCTGTACAACGCCTGCTTAACGCGCGCCCCCGGTGAGGGGTATTTTTATTCGAGTCAAGTCCTTGTTCGGATTGGGTTAGCGGCTGATGAGCGTCCCTTTGCGGGGGCTGTCTCACGGATGAACCAGCCTTTGCGTGTGCGTTATCGGGGGCCGTCCGGGTTGTGCCGGATTTGATTCATATGTGTTCCATGCGTTGCGTACGGTGGCGTACGCAACGCCTTTTTTGAAGACCGGAAAGTCGCGAAAAAACCAACAGTGACTCCGCAGACCAGACAGCTGGATTCGCGCAGCGCGAGGTTTTGCGCGCCTTGCGAAGGGATAGCTAGGTCAGGGGCGACATTCATCCGTAGATGATGGCGGATATCGCATTGATCGCGCGGACTTCGCCGGCGGGCACCCCGCATGTTGCATCAGCTTTAAACGCCGCGTTAGATGCGTGCGCAACGAGTTTCTCAACGGGGATGAGCGGTACGGCGCAGGGGCGGTTCGGCGGCAGATGGAACCAGTCGTGCGCGGCGCGGTAATGCGTGTCAATGATATGAACGAAGCGTGCAAAGCGCTTCGCTTCGATAATCAACTGCCAGCCGTCGGCGGTACGCTCGGCGCGGACCGTCAGACCGAGGTCGTGTCGTTCGCGGGCGCGCCGCTCTGGCAGATGAACCGCTTCTGACACGATCTTGCCGCTCGCCGGATCGCGCAGTGTTGCAATCGTGACGTCGTGGGCGCGCGGCCCGAAGCGGTATGCGTGCGTGAAATCGAAGAACTGGCCGAGGTGCCCGGCCGCGCCGATACGCTGCGCGCTGTGCGGCGCCAGTTCGACCGCGCGGCTGGCCGACGCGACCTTGACGCTGCCGTCGCGCAGGCAGACCAGCTCAAGTTGAGCGTGCAACGGCTCGGCACGTTCGTTCAGCAGATGGATATCGAGGCCGTTGAGGCCTTCGTCGATCATGACCACCTGGATGGGTTGCAGCGTCCGCGCGAGGCCGTGCAGGGCGCTTTTAGGCCGTCCTGTGGCGTCGATCAAGCCCCAGCCTGCGCCCGGCTGCAGATCCTGAAGCTGCCAGACCAGCGCGCCGCCGCACGCCGAGCCGGCGCGCCGCCATTCGGCGAATACGTCGCCCATCAGGTCGGCGACCACCGCGCGCGACAGATCCAGGTAGCGCTCAGGGTCTTCGTACCGCAACTGTGCCGGCTCGATGCCGTAGAGCGTCTGAAGATAGTGGTCGCGCACGTCGTCGAAGTCCCAGCCGGCGCCGGGGTCGCGCGGCACGGCTCTTTTCCAGCGCGGATCGTGCAGATGAATCGTGCCCAGCGCGTCGTGCAAGGTGGCGTCGTCCGGCACGTTGGCGAAGGCGAGGCATTCGGCGGCGAAACGGACCTGCGCGCGGCGCACGTCGTCGAGTGGGCGTTGATAGGCGCCGACTCCGTAGTAATGCGTGATGCCCTCGTTAGTCGAAAACGGCCACGCGCCGCCCGAGGGCGAGTTGCTCACATACGGTACGTCTGCGCGCTCGCGCGCGGCGATGGCGGGTAGCTGTTCGGTAAAAAGTGGTTGCGCGCGCATTGAAGCGGGCAGGCCGAACATGGCCGCCTGCTGGTCGACTTCGCTGCCGCCGCACAACACCGCGAGCGATGCGAAGCGCCTTGTGCGGGTCAGAAATTGCGTCGCTTCGCGCTCGATGGAAGCACCGAAGGCGGCATCGGTCGGGTAGTCGAAATTCGCCAGCGCGAAGTCTTGCCAGACGAGGAGGCCGTATTCGTCAGCCAGTGCGTAGAACGCGTCGGACTCGTACACCATCGTGCCGCCTACCCGCAGCATGTTCATGCCGGCATCGCGGGCGAGCGCGAAAGTGTGGCGCAGTTGCGCCTCGGTGCCGGTCAGCGTGACGAGATCCGCGCTGGTCCAGCAGGCGCCACGGCAGAACACCGGTGTGTCATTTACGCGCAATGCGAAGCCCGTACCGTCCGCGCCGCGATCCACTTCGATGCTGCGAAAGCCGATGAATCCCAATGACTGGGATATCGCGTGTTCGTCATCAAGCTGCAACGTCAGAGGATATAGAGTTGGCTCGCCGTGCGTGTGGGGCCACCAGCGTTCGACATGCGGCACACGCACGCTTCCGGTCAGTGTATAGGCATCGTTCCATTGCAAAGACGAAACACAACCGCCGCAATTTAACGTTGCGGTGCACGTGTCGACGTCATGCGGATGCACGAAATGTAGCGTAAGCGAAACAACGCCGTCGTCGTCTTCGAGGCGGTTTGTCAGATCAATCGTGTCGAATGCGTGCGGCGCGTCGCTCAACATTTCAATCGGCCGCCATGGGCCAACTGCCTGCACCGATGGACACCATCCCGGCATATGGCCGAGCAGGGTGGTGCGCACGTTGCGCAAGGTGGGTGGCGTGACGAGCCGTGGCCGCCAGCGGGCACGTGAGCGTTTGGCCGCCAGCGCCGGGGTCAGCGAGCGAAAGCACAGCGCGAGTGTCGCACTGCCGTGCAGTTCGATGTCGAGATCGTGCGCGACGAACATCGAATCCGACTCGATAAGCCTGATGCCGTCGAGCCAGACTTCGGCGAGCGTGGCGAGGCCGTGCAGGCGCAGGCGGCGTTTGCCTGTGCCCGTCAGCGTGAGCCGGTACCAGTGATCGTCGAAGGCAAGCGGCGGCGGATTCGCGGCGTCCAGCAGGCCCGCAGCACGGCGCGCGCTTGCCACCGTACCGGGTACTTGCGCGGCGAGCCAGCCCTGCGCGGGCAAGTCGGCGGGGGAGGCGCATGCGCCGGCCGGCGTGCTGACGCACTGCCAGCCTGTGTCGAGTGGCTGCGGCCAGAGGTCATGGGGTGAGGCAACCGCCGTGATAGCGCCGACAGCGTCATCAACTTCGGCCGCCTCCGGCGTTTTGGCAAAGGTCACCGGAAGCGAGCCGCCTGCATCCGGTACCCGGTCATTCGTCAGCACATCCACGGCGATTTCCTGAAGCTCGAAACGAGCTCGTTACAGCACAAGCGCGGCGAGTGGCGGCAGCGTCTTTTCATAGGCGCTTTCGAGCACGTCGAAGCAGTCTTCACACGAATCGCGGCGTCCGCGCGTGATCGCTCGCACGAGCCTGAACTGCATCACCATCGACTCCGACGCGATACGCTGCGCCGCCTCCGGGATCGCCGCCGGCATGTCGAAGCCTTGCGCGGAGAGCCACAACAGATACTTCGAGAGAAATTCGAAGTTCGCGCCGAGCTGCCGCATCAGGTTGAACGAGTAGGGGTGGAAGAACGCCTCGCCGCGTTCGAGCAGCGTATCGAGATGCGCGGGAAACGCGGCGCGCCACTGCGAGATGGGGTTAGTCAGCGGCCGCCGGTTCAGATGCGCGCACAACAATTCCGCCGAGGCTTCGGCGAGCGCGGTGCCTTCCAGCGCGGGCCGCGCCTGCTTGGCGAATTCAACATACGGAAACAACAGATCGGGCTGCTGCGCGAATTGCGGCAGCTTGCGGAACACGCCGTCGTAGTCTTCGCCGTCGAGCAGGTGATAGCCGGTGTTGTGGAAATAGCCGAGACGGTGTGCCGGGGGATCGATAAAGTCGATCCCCACCGTGGTTTTCGGATGCTCGCGCCGATATGACGTGGCGCGCGTATTCGGCAGGTAATAGCCGTCCACTTCCACCAGCACGGTATGGCCGCGCAAGGTCTGCGCGAGCACGCGGGCTTCGAGCGAGTCGTAGATCGCCAGTTCCTGCACCTGAGTGCCGTACAGCCGCTCGAGGTCTTCGAGTGGAAATTTGAAGAAGGTGAACTGATCGCCTTCGAAGTCCTGCGTGACGGTAAAGCCGAACGCCGCGCGCGGATCGAGCCCGAAGCCATGCAGCAGTTCGATCCACAGGTCGACGTAGCAGTTGGTCTCCTGCCAGACGCGCTCGCCTTGATGCAGCGCGTGCGGTGCGTGCTGGCGCAACGGCGTGGCAGGCGCGGCCGCGCCGCCCTGAGCCGGCAGGTCGAGCCGGCGGGGCAACGCAAAGGCGGACGGCACGCCCTTCGGCACGGGGATCAGGGATGGATTCATGCGCTATCTCCGGCACCCTGTTCAGCTACCGTGGACGCCGACTGCATGCCCTGCGCCACGCGTGCCTCGGTGTCGCCCCACAGCAGCGCGCGCACGTCGTCGGGCCACGCGTTGACGTCGAGCCCATGATGACGGAATAGCGCCAGCGTGATGCGTTCCATGCCGAAGCCGACGCAGCCCGTGTGCGCCACCGCGCCGTCTTCGCACTCGATCTTCCAGATCGCGCCGAAGTGGTCCATGTGATAGTTGAACGAGAGGCACGCGGTCTTGCCGCGCGGGTCGGCCACCGGAATCAGCAGTTCGAACTTGAGCGCCTGGGCACGCTGGCTATCGGCGACGATCTTGCCGCCGCGGCCGAAGAACGGATCGTTGGCGAGATCCACTTCCACCGGCAGTTGCAGCAGCGTAATCAGCAGCGAGCCGCGTTCGACCCACATCTGCCGGAATGCCATTACCTGTTCGGCGTTGCCGAGGCGCACGTATTCGCGCTGCCGGAACATCTGCATGCGGCCCGGATCGAGCGAGGGTTCGTGGCGGAAGCAATACGACAGCACGTCGATGGTGCGGCCGTCTGCGGGCAGCGGGCCGCGCCGCGCCATCACCGGATAGATCGGATAGCAGGCGGCCGGCGTAAGTACCACGCGGGTCGGTTTTTGCTGCGCCATCCATTCTTCGCTGCGTTCATCGTCGCGCTCGGTCATCGCGTCGTCGAGTGCGCGCAACAGGCGCTGGTGGCCCATGTCGTTGCCGCAGAACGAGTGGATCGTGCCGGCGAGGTTCGGAAAGCTCTTCAGATATTCGCTGTCTTCGAAATCGGTGCGGCGCATGGCGGGCGGAAAGCGCAGCACTTCGGGCTGCTGGTCCGCGCCGAGATGCGTGATCGCCACGTTCAGACGGTCCACCACGTCTTCGAAAACCTGGCTGCGACCGTACAGGCCGTTTTCGCCGGTATCGATCAGCAGGCCCGTGGCCAGCAGTTCGTCGCGGAAAGTCGGCGCCGAAGATTCCGGAGCGGCAGCGGCGAGCGCGGCGGTATCGGTCATCGTGTTCATGTCAGGCTCTCCCCGGGGCGGCAGGACGTTGCGCGAGCAACAGGCTTGCCGTGTTCTGCGCGATACGGTCGTTATTGATCATCAGCGGCGCGGAGTAGAGGTCGCGCAGATGCCGTCCCACGCTGTATTCCGTGCCGTTCTTGTAGCCCGCCATGCCGCAGATCATCAGCACTTCCTGCACGACTTGCAGTGCGGTGGTCGAGATGCTGGTCTTCAGCGTGTTCATGTCGGAAGCGAAGCCGAGCATCGCCGAGAGCGGCGCGTCGGCCTGGCAGCCGCCGTGTTTCGCGTGGTGGGCGGTGCGCGCGGCTTCGAGCGCGACCGACAGGCGCGCCTGCATCATCTGCAGCAGGCCGACCGCTTCGGCGAGGCGCAGGCCGGCCGGCGGAATCGAGCCGGGTTTCGAGCGGGCCTGCGCGCGAAAGAAGGCTTTCGCGCGATTCACCGCGTCGCTGGCGACGCCCGTCCATACCGAAGCCCACAGCGTGTGCGACACCGGCAGCATGGTCTGATCCGCGATATCGGCGAACGGTGTCGGCAGGATCTGCTCGGCGAGACCCGTGGCGACGAGCCGGAAGCCCTCGCTGCAGGTGCCGCGCATGCCCATCGAATCCCAGCCGCCGCGTTTTTCCAACAGCGTTTCTTCACGTAACGCCACGATCAGCACCTGGTCGGCCGCGGCCGACTCGGCGGTGCGGCGCGCGGTGACCAGGATGCCGTCGGCGTGCGCGCCGTACGAGATCGTCGGCGCGAGTTTTTCGATGCGAAAGCGCTGCTGGCCGGGCTCGCCGTCGAGTTCGACCGAGCAGGCGCTGGTGCGCATGTTGCCGCCGATGGTTTCTTCGGAGGTCGCCGAAGCCAGCAGCCATTGATGTTCAACCAGTTGTGCGAGCAACTGCCGGTGCCATGCCGACTCGCTGCCATACGCCTCGATGCAGGCCACCTGGATCTGATGCATTGCATACACCATCGCAGTGGAAGCGCAGCCTTGCGCAAGCGTTTCGCAGATCGCAGCGACATCCGCGAGCGAGAGCCCCGCGCCGCCGAACGCGGCCGGCACCATCGCCGACAACAACCGTTCGCGCTTGAGCGCGTCGAATGCTTCGTGGGGAAAGCGCGCTTCGCGGTCCACCGGATCGGCGAACTGCGCGGCTATGGCGGCGCAGCGCTGCGCCGCGGCGCGCCAGCCCGGTTCGGTTTCCACCGCGCTCAGCACGACGCTTGCGCCGGCGGGTTGTACCGCAGCGGGGTCGGCGAGCGGCGCCGGCACCGCGGCCGTGTCCAGCAGCGGGGCGTTCATGCTGCCGCCTTCGCCTGTTGCAGCTCGGTGACCGCGGTGGCCATCGAATCGATGCTGGAGAACAGCCGGCGCGTCAGCATGCGATCCGGAATCTCGATGCCGAATTCATCTTCGATGGCCAGCATCAGATGCACGGTGGCGAGCGAGGACAGGCCGGCGGCGTACAGATCGGCGTCGTCGGCCAGCGTGTCCGGCGCGACGTCGAGACGGGCCGATTCGGAAAGGATGCGTCGCAGTGCGGTTTTCATGTTGAGGTGCCCCCTTGTTGGTCAACGGTCTCTCGAATGTTGCTGACGTAAAACGAACAGACTTCTTCGCTTTTGGTGTTTATTGCAGCGCGTGGCGCAGGCGCGCGTCTTCGCCGCGCTTGCACGGTGCCCTGAGGGCCGCTTTGGCGGCTTCCAGCTACACCATGTTCTAACGCCTTGTATTTAAGAATTGTCAAAGGCCTGCGTCGGTGCGATGCCGCACGGAAACACGCGTTTCGGGGACGTACCGTGTAGCCATGACAACAGGTCGGCGTGTCGAGCCAGGCCGTCGGAGGCGGCGTGCGATGCCGTGCTCGCTGAACTTATTTACCGCTGGGGAACGTGATGAACTGGAAAACGCTGGAATTCGAGCAGCTTTCGGCACGCGAGCTGTATCTGATCTTGCGGGCGCGCAGCGCGGTCTTCGTGGTCGAGCAATCGCACGTCTTTCTTGACGCCGACGGTCGCGACGAGAACGCGCTGCATGTCTTCGCGGTTGAGGATATGGCGCGGCCGATGCCGATCCTGGCCTACGCACGCCTGCAACCCGGCGACGCCGAAGATCCGGAAATCACCATCGACAAGGTGCTGACGAGCCCGCTGCGGCGCGGCGACGGCACCGCCGAAGTGTTGCTCGAACGGGTATTGCAGGCGATCGCCGAGCGTTGGCCGGGGCACGCCGCGCGGGTGAGCGCGCCGCTCGGTTTGCGCGACTTCTACGAGCAATTCAGCTTTCGCAAGACAGAAGGGCCGTACCTCGAACATGGCGTGGCGTTCATCGGCTTGACGCGCCAGGTGCGCGGCAGCCAGCCGCTCTTCGGGACGCGCCGCCGCGAGCGTGACGGCGTGGCACTCGTCAATACGTTTGAGCTCCTGTAATGGTGCGAACACTGATCACGCCTTCCACCCAGGTTGGACTATCGACATCGCCGGGTAAACCGCGTGCGCTGCCTGGTGAGGCGTTTGTGCCTGAGCGGGCCACGCCTCGCGCGCCGGCAGCGCGCCCGCGACGCAAAGGCTTGCGTCATCCGCTGAGCTTGCCGGTGCTCCTGTTTGCCATGACCTTGGGCCTGATCCTTCTGCATCAGGGCGGGCTGGTCGAATATTTCTTTCCGCTCGGCGCGTTCGGCGTGGCGTTGGTGTTGTATTGGCGCTCGCCCGCGCATTACATCGGCTTCGTCTGCTGGCTGTTCTTTCTGACGCCCGAAGTGCGGCGCCTCGCGGACTTCGTCAACGGTTCGTTCAATCAGCAAAGCCCGATCATGGTGGCGACGTTGCTCGCTGTCTCACTCACCGGCCTGACCTTGCTCAAGCATGTTTCGTTGCTTGGGCAACGCCGCGCGGCGCCGCTGGTGCTGATCGTGATCGCGTTGCTCTATGCCTTTGTCGTCGGCATGGCGCAGGTCGGTCCGGCGGCGGCGACGTTTACGCTGATCAACTGGCTGTATCCCGTGATGGTGGCGTTTTACCTCACCGTGACGTGGCGCCACTACCCGGACTATCACCGGGTTCTGCTGAAGACCTTCGTTTATGGCGGACTCCTGATGAGCCTGTACGGCCTGCTCGAGTTCGTTTCGCCGATGCCGTGGGATGCGTTCTGGCTGATCTCCTCGAAGATGCTGTCCGAGGGGCAGCCGGTGCCGTTCGGCATGCGCGTGAGCAGCACGATGAATTCATGCGGCCCCTTCGCGGTGACGCTCATGACGATCCTGCTGATGTCGCTGGCCGCGCGGGGTAAAGCGCGCATCGTGCTCGGATGCGTCGGGGTTCCCGTGTTGCTGCTTACCAGTGCGCGCAGCACATGGGGCGGCTTTGCGATCGCGCTGGTGTACTCGTTCGTCATGCTCGACGGCAAGAGCCGTAGGCGGCTGATGGCCGGCGTGCTCGGACTGGCCGTGGTGGCTGCTGCGCCGCTGATGATGATCGATCAGGTCGCGGAGCCGGTGCTGCAGCGCTTGAGCACGATTCAGGACCTCGGCAAGGACGACAGCTACCAGGCGCGCGCGGAGTTCTACAAGTCATTCATGTCGTCGGCGCTCACCGATATCGCCGGCCAGGGGCTCGGTACGACCGGCCTCGGCAGCAAGCTGTCCGACGACACGGCGTCGCAGGCGAGGCTCAATTTCGACAGCGGTCTGATGGAGGTGCCCTTCGTGATGGGGTGGCCGGGCACGCTGCTTTACACCACCGGCATCGTCATGCTGCTGTGGCGCGCGTATCGCGCGAGCCGCCAGCATCCGACCGACCTGCTGGCGGTCTCGGGCGTCGGCGTAGCGGTGGCGATTTTCTCGATGATGGTGTTCATCAACACGCTGACCGCGGTGTCGGGGATGTTTTTCTTTCTCGGCGTGACGCTGCCGGTGATTTCGCTGCGCTACGCACGTGAACGCCACGGTGCGGTCGCTGCGGCTCCGGCGCGATTCTAAAAAAAAGACAGGCAGATGAAGGACAACAGGATGCGGATTTTGATTGTCACCCATGTCGTGCGCAAAAACGATGGGCAGGGACGCGTCAACTACGAGATCGTGCTGGCCGCGCTCGCGGCCGGTCATTCGGTGACGCTGCTCGCCACCGGGGCGGCGCCTGAGCTGGTGCAGCACCCGCGCGTGCGTTTCGTGCAGATCGCAGAAAGCCGGCTGCCGACCAAACTGGCTCAGTACCAGATGTTCGCGTGGCGTTGCGGCGCGTGGATCCGCGCACATCGTCAGGACTTCGATGTGACTCACGTGAACGGCTTTATCGCGTGGGCGCGCGCCGATGTCAATGCGGCGCATTTCGTTCATGACGGCTGGTATCGCTGTGGTTTTTACCCGTTCCGCCTGTGGCGAAGCTTCTACGATGCGTATCAGGTGATCTACACGTTACTGAATATCGGCTGCGAAACATGGGCTTTCCGGCATGCGGAGGTCGTCGTGCCGGTGTCGCATGCGGTCGCCGCCGAGGTCCGCGCGCTGGGCATCGGCCGGGCGCGCCTGCAAGTGATTTATAACGGCGTCGACGTCGACGAATTCGCACCGGGTCCGTCTGAGCGGGCCCGCTTCGGTTTGCCGACGGCACCGTTCATGCTGCTGTTCGCAGGCGACCTGCGCATGTCGCGCAAGAATCTCGACACGGTGCTGCACGCACTCGTGCACACCTCGGCCGACGTGCATCTGGCAGTCGCGGGGATTCTGCACAATAGTCCGTATCCGGCGCTGGTGGCGTCGCTCGGGTTGACGGAACGGGTCCACTTCACGGACATGGTGATGGACATGCCCGCGTTGATGCGTTCGGTCGATGCGTTCGTGTTCCCCTCGCGTTACGAACCGATGGGACTGGTGCTGCTCGAAGCGCTGGCCGCGGGATTGCCGGTCATTACCGTGCGGACCGCGGGCGGCGCCGAAGTGATTACGGCCAGAAGCGGCATCGTGCTCGACGATCCCAACGATGCGACCGCGCTTGCCGCAGCGATCGAACACCTCGCGAGCGATCGCGAATACGCCCACCGGTTGGGGCAGGCGGCGCGTGAAGTCGCCAGAACCTTGAGTTGGCAGGCCATGGCGGAGCGCTATTTGTCGCTCTATGAGCAGGTGCATGCGCGGCGCGCTGCGCAATCGTTGCCGGCCGGCTGTGCGACTGCATCGGTGGACCTATGAGCGCGCCAATCGATTCGCTGCAGATCGGCATGCACTGGTTCAACGAGCGGCCGGGTGGCCTCGATCGCATGTTCAAGGCGCTGATCGATACGTTGCCGGAGCAGGGCGTCAATGTCCGTGGGCTGGTGGCGGGCAGCCCCGGGGTGTTCAATGCGTCGGGTGGCAGTGTGCTGGCCTTCGCCGGCGTAGAGGCGCCGCTCGGCACGCGCCTGTGGGGCTCGCGCAGGCAGTCGCGCGCGCTGCGGGCGGCGAAGATGCCCGACGTCGTCGCCACGCATTTCGCGCTCTACGCGGCGCCGACCGCGGGCCTGTTCAGACACGTGCCGAAGGTCGTGCATTTTCATGGACCCTGGGCGGCCGAGTCGTACCCGGGCGGCGGTGGCGGCTGGTCGCGTGCGATGCGGGTTGCGCTCGAGCGCTTCGTGTACCAGGGCGGCACGCGTCACATCGTGCTGTCGCAGGCGTTCGGGAAGATTCTGCGCGAGACCTACGGCGTGGATGAAGCGCGCATCCGGATCGTGCCCGGTTGTGTCGACGTCGGGCAATTCGATACCCGCGTGACGCAGCGGCAGGCGCGTGAGCGTCTCGGTTTGCCGATGGACCGGCCGCTGCTGTTCTGCATGCGGCGGCTCGTCTCGCGCATGGGACTCGAGGACCTGATCGATGCGATGGCCATCGTCAAGCCGATGCTTCCCGACGTACTCCTGACGATCGCCGGCAAAGGGCCGCTGGAGGCGGAGTTGCAGGCGCGCATCGCCGCGCGCGGGCTCGAGCGTCACGTGCGGCTCGCCGGCTACGTGCCCGACGACAAGGTGCCGCTCTGGTATCGCGCCGCGGATTTGACGGTAGTGCCGACCGTGTCGCTCGAGGGCTTCGGGCTCACAACAATCGAATCGCTCGCCGCCGGCACGCCGGTTCTGGTGACGCCGGTGGGCGGTCTGCCGGAAGCGGTCGCGCCGTTATCGGCTGAGCTGGTGCTGTCCTCGGGCGGATTCAAGGCGATCGGCGAAGGTATTGCCGATGTCCTGCTTGGCCGGCGCGTGATGCCGGACTCGCAGGCATGCCGCACCTATGCCCGCCGCCATTTCGACCGGCCGGTGGTCGCCGCGCAGGTCGCCCGGATTTACCGCGAAGCGATCGACGCGTTCTGACGCGTAAAAGATCATGCGACGCATCACACGCAAAACTTTCGAACGGCTCGTATGCGCCGCCGCGCTGGCGTTGCCGGTGCTCGTGCTGATCGCGGCAAGTGGCCCGGGGGGCGGCACGACACTGGGGCCGGCGCAGACAACCGGGGCCGCGCCGGGTGCAAACTTCGTGGCTTCCGCTAGCAAGCCCGCCGACGAAGTACGCGCCGCCGCCGCGCATCCGTCGCTGTCGTACCGCACTTCGTGGATCGGCAATACCTGGGGCTACGCGGATCATCGCTGGGTGCAGATCGACGTGCAGGCGCTTGCTGTCACGCCTGATGGCGAAGTCTTCACGAACGCACCGTGGGACGAAGGCGGCGGTGAGATCGGCCAGTACCGTAACGGTCAACTGGTTCGCTACGGCGGCGAGTCGCACGGCTGGGGCATGATGGGCGGCGACGCGATCGCCGTGAACGACGAGTACGTGTTCGTCGCGCAAACCGTCGTCAGTCTTGGCAACGAGATGGCGCAACACCGGCGCATGCCGCACGAGGGCGAAGTGTGGACCGGCGTGGCGCGCCGCAGCCGCGCCGATATCCGCGATGGCGTGCCGTTTGCCGGGCAGGTGAGTTGGCCGGGCGGCAACCGTCTGGCGTTTCTGCTGGTCTCGACTTTCTCGAGTAAAGAGGATTACGCGATCCGTGGGCTTGCCGCGGACGAGGCGCGGCTATTCGTGTCGAATCAGCGTGACAACCGCGTTCAGATCTTCGACGCCCAAACCATGCAGGCGGTCGGCAGTTTTCCGGTGCACGAACCGGGCCGTCTCGCGCTCGCGCCCGACGGTTCGCTGTGGATCGTCGAGAACAGCCGCACCGCAGGCGCCGAGCGCGTGGTCCATCGTGCGCGCAATGGCGCGCGCCTGGGCGAGCTCGCCTTGCCGCCAGGCGTGGTGCCAGCGGATCTGACGGTCGACACCCGCGGACGGCTGCTGATCGCCGACAACGGCGTGCGCCAGCGGATCCTGGTTTTCACGGCGAGTCCTGACACAGCGGCATCCACCGCCGCGCAGCCGGGCGCGGGCATGCACCTGTCGGCGAGTTTTGGGGAAGAGGGCGGCATTTATGCCGGCCGCGCCGGTGCGCCGGGGCCGCGGCGTTTCAATGGATTAACCGGCGTCGGCGTGGACCGGGCCGGCAACCTCTACGTGTCGATGAACGGTGCGGGACCGCGTCCCATCGGCACGGGGCCGAGTACCTACGACGGTGCGCTGATCGAGAGCTATGCGCCCGACGGTACGCAGCGCTTCAGTCTGCAAGGGCTGCTGTTCGTCGATGGGGCGCAGTTCGTCGATGGCGAGCCGCCCTCGGTCTATAGCGGCAGCAAGCGCTTCACACTCGACCTGACACGCCCGGTCGGCGAGGAGTGGTCGTACGCCGGCTACACCGCCGACCGTTTCCGCTATCCCTATGATCCGTATTTCCATCTCTACCTCGGCGGCCAGCGCGGCATGCCGCTCGTGCGCGATGTCCACGGACATCGGCTGCTCTATACGACGGACATGTATTCGTCGTATCTGCGCATCTATCGCTTTACAGCCGATCGAGAGACGGCGATTCCTTCGGGTCTGTTCGCGCAGTCGCACATCGACGGCGCGTGGCCGCCCAACCAGCCGGCTCAAGGCGAATGGATCTGGCGCGACGCGACCGGCAAGGGCGATTTCTCCGCCGGCGCGTTCGACCAGAACACCGGCAGCACCGATGCGCCGCAGATGCGCGCGTGGTGGGTCGATAGCCATGGCGATATCTGGCAGGGCACGGAGTCGCAGGGCATCCGCCTGTTTCCTTTAGAGGGTTTCGACCGGGTCGGCAATCCGATCTACCGCTACGCCGCGATGCGGCAGTATCCGCCGCCCGCGCCGTTCTACCGCATCGCGCGCCTGAATTATTTCCCCGCTGACGACACGATGTTCATCTCCGGGTCGACACCGGCGCATCCATTTGTTCAGGACAACTGGAATAGCGCGGGCTCGCAACTGGCGCGTTATGACCACTGGAAGAGCGGCAAGCCGGTGCTGCGCTACATCATCGGCTTGCCCGACCGTGGCGCGCCCGACTGGTCGTCGATCAGCGGCTTCGCGGTCGCGGGCGACTACGTTTTCGCCATCGAAACCCGCACCGCGATCGTGCGCGTCTACGACCGGGATACCGGACGCGATGTCGGCCGGCTCGAGCCGGGCAAGGAAGTCGGTTCGACGAGCGGCTGGATCGATGTGCCGATGCCGCTGACCGCTCATCGCCTCGCGTCGGGCGAGTACCTCGTGCTGGTCGAGGAAGACGCACACGGCAAAGCGCTGATGTATCGCTTCACGCCACAGACGGCGCCGCTCGCCGCGGCGCCCCCTCACTCAACGGATGTTGCGCAGACTCCATGAAAATCATCCATCTCGCCAATCACGCGCAAAGCGTCGGCAACGGTATCGTCAACGTGATGATCGACCTTGCCTGCCTGCAGGCGCGCGCCGGCCACGACGTCACGGTGGCGTCGGCGGGCGGCGGCTTCGAAAACCTGCTGGCGCGGCACGGCGTGCGTCACGTGCTGCTTCCCCAGTCGCCCAGGCCGTCGCGTGTGCCGGGCATGGTGGCGGGCTTCAGACGCCTTGTCGCGCAGGTCGATCCCGACGTGGTGCACGCGCACATGATGACGGGCGCGCTGATTGCACGCCTGAGCGCGCTGCGGCGGCGTTTCGTGCTCGTCACGACAGTGCACAACGCGTTCCAGCGAAGCGCCACGCTGATGCGCGTCGGCGATCACGTGGTGGCGGTCAGCGACGCCGTAGGGGTGGAGATGGTGCGGCGAGGTATACCCAGGACGCGCCTGAGCGTGGTGCGCAACGGCACGATCGGCACGCCGCGCCTCGCCGGCATGCCGGTTCCCGCGGCGCCGCAATTGGCGCATCCGTGCGTCGTCACGGTGTCGGGCATGTATGAACGCAAGGGCATCGGCGATTTGCTGCACGCCTTCGCGTTGCTGAGCAAGCGCGTGCCGGACGCGGTGCTGTATCTCGTTGGCGATGGTCCCGACCGCGCCGCGATGGAAGCACTCGCCGGGCAACTCGGGATTGCCGGGCAGACGCACTTCGAAGGCTTTGTTGCCGACCCGCGTGCTTACCTCGCGCAGGCCGACGTGTTTGCGCTGGCATCGCACTACGAAGCGGCCGGGCTGGTGCTGTGCGAGGCGCGCGAGACGGGACGCGTGATCGTAGCGACCCGGGTGGGCGGCATTCCCGAAATGCTGGATGACGGCGAGGCCGGTCTGCTGGTGCCGGCTCACGACCCGGTCACGCTGTCAGAGACGCTCGGGCTACTCCTGACCGATCGCGTTGCGCATGCGGCGCTGGCTGCGCGGGCGGCGCAAAACCTCGACACGTTCAGCGTGCAGCGGGTGAGTAACGGCTATCTGTCGATTTACGAACGTACGTTGGCACGTTGCCAGCCGCGCCGCTTTGCGACCATTGCGACGCGCAGCGGCAGTGTGCCTGGTATCGCCACGGCCACGCTCGCGGTGCCGGATGCCTTACACAAGCCTTGAAAAAGCGGATCGCCATTTGAAATGCACCCCAAAAGTTGGACACCGATTCAACCTTTGGCGTGCAGTTCAATTCGTGGCCCGCTTCAACTCCCTGTTTCACCTCCCGCTGCAACCGCTCGACTAACTCGCCGACAGCGTCACGCGCGTCCAGAGTTTGTAGACGACACTCCTGAGTTCGCTGGACCCATGCAGCGACATGCCCAGATTCGCCGCCGCCATGACAAGTGCCGCAGCGATGAGCGTCGGCAACGCGGTGATCGATTCGGAGAGCACCAGCGCGACGACCAGGAACGCGAGATGGACCACCATATTGCGCACGATGGACCAGACATGCAGTCGCGCAAACCATAGCAGCACGGCATAGTCGAACAGCGACTTCGTCACGACGACGACGCCCGCGCCCATGATCCCGAACCAGTGAATCCCGCACCACAGCGCGCCGGCGAACACCGGCAGTTCGAGCCAGTTCACGCTCGCGATATAGGCCGGATTGGTCTGCGCCTGAATCAGAATGCCCAGAATGCCCGACTGGCCACCCAGCCACACGCCCAGCACGAGCACGCTGGCAACCGGCGCTGCGGCCGCGACCGCCGGCCCCAGCCATAGCGTCAGAAAAGGCTTGAGCGCGAACAGCGCGACGATCACGCACGGCGTGAAGGCGCCGTTCAGAAAGGCGAGGGCGCTATGCGCAAGGGCGTCGGCGTCGGCGCGCGAGACGGCTGACAGGCGCGGGAAGAGCGTGCGCACCATCGCAATCGGCAGCAGGTTAAGGCGCGTGATGAGGTTCTGCGGGGTCGCATAGTAAGTAACGAAGCGCGCGCCCAGCAGCCCGCCGATCAGCACCCGGTCGAGTGTCGACGCGATCATGTTGGCGCCCGAGAACATCAGCATCCAGCGGCCATAGCGAAAGAGTTCGGCCATCACGCGCCATTGCGGCATCCGCACGCGGCGAATGCCGATCGCGCGGAACGCCGCCGCGCCGAGCAGCACACCGGCGATCAGACGGGCCACCACCGCGGCGGGAATCACCACCGCCAGCGAGGGCGAGAAGCAGAAGATCGAAGCGAGTGGCAGCAGCTGGAACAGCGCCGTACCGAGCGTCTGGTTGATATTGAAGCTGGTGAAGCGTTCCACCCCGTTGATGGCGCCGGCAAAGACCCACGAGACGTTCGCGATCGGCACGGCCACTGCGATCCACGGCAGGCTCGCCATCACCTCGCGCTGAAAAGCCGGCTCGATCTTCACGCCGTGCGTAATGTAGAGAAACGTGCCGAGGTAAACCAGCACGCCACCCACGATGCCGGTCCCCAGATTCATGAACCACGCGCTCCAGAAGATGCGCTCGATCGAGTCGTCATTGGCGGCGCGCGCCTTGGAGATCTGATTTTCGGTGGCGAGACTCGTGCCGAGATCGAGCACGCTGAAGTAGCCGATGAGCGCCCACACCAGATTGATGACCCCATAGCGCTCGACACCCATCAGGTGGATATAGGCAGGCACGGTGACGAGGGAGATGAAGGTCGGAGCGATTGCTCCTGCAAAATTGATGAAGATGTTCTTGACGATACTTCTTTCCATGGTGCGCTTTTCCGGCGGGTGAAGTCATTGGATGGTGTGGTCGATCGTCGATGCTGTCGGTGCGCAGCCGCACCCAGCAGCGCGCTTGAAACGAGGGCGCCGGCCTGTCGTATGCACTCGATAGTGCACCTTCGCCCTTTGCGGATGTGTGGGTGGCCGTACAGATAATTAGGGTCCGGCAGGGTTAAATGAAATCCGTTACGATTTTCGGAGCCCCCATGATTGAGACCACGAACGAGGCCGGGCAGGGTAGCGGCAGCGAATTGACCGTGCGTCTGATCTCCATCTGCATTCCGAGCTGCAATCGGCCCGCCTTGCTCGAACAGGCCATCGAGAGCTGCCACGCGCAGACGTATGGCGAGTTTGAAATCGTCATCGGTGACGACTCGAACGACGACCGCGCGCAGCAGGTGGTGGAGCGGTGCCGCTTGCGCAGCACGCGGCCGATCCCGATTCGTTATGAACGCAATGTGCCCCGCCTCGGACAGGCGGCCAATGTGAACCGGCTGTTCGCGCGCGCGCAAGGCGCGCGGCTCGTGCTGCTGCACGACGACGATCTGCTTGAGCCGGACGCACTGACCTGTCTCGACGCGTGCTGGCACGCGTATCCCGAGTTGACCGCGGCGTTCGGCAAACAGCACGTTATCGCCGACGACGGCACGCCGCGGCCGCAAGCCACTGAACGTCTGAACCGCGATTATCTGCGTGTGCCTGAACGCGCCGGCCGCCTGCCGGTGCCGGCACTGGCAGGGATCGACCAGATGTTTCCGAATAACGGCTATCTGGTGGATACGCTGGCCGCGCGCCGGATCGCGTACCGCGCGGCGGCCGAGGTCGGCGAAGCGTGTGACTTCGATTTTGGCTTGCGGCTCAGCGTCGATGCGGTCGCGATCTGTTTCGTGAATGAGTTCGTGTCGGTGTCGCGCGAAACGGCGCTATCGATATCGACTCACGCGTTGCCGGCGATGCACGCGTTCGCGCAATTGCGCGCGAGCAGCGTGCCCGCCGCCGCGCAGGCCGCGCGCGAGGACGCGCTGCGGCGCGTGGCGCCGCGCGCCGCATCCGCCTATGCGCGCGCCGGCGAATCAGCCGCCGCATGGCGTGTGCTGCTGTCGCGGCATTACCCGATGCGCGACCGGCTGCGCGCGCGGTTTTTCTATCACGTGCTGCTTGCCACCCGCTCGACCTTTGCCTTGCGAGCGCCGCACGGCAACTGAAGGGATCGTCAAGTTGAAGCGAGTCGGCCATCTCGGCGTGTCAATCAGCAAGCCGCATAAGCATCGGTGTCCGACCTAATGTGGGAGGACGTACAGATGAAGCAGACGGCGTTTGTTGTAGTGATCGAAAGCGGAAATATGCGGTGAGGAGCCTAGCGTGAGGCCAGTATTGTTCGATGGCCGGTTCGGATGGTTGCATCCGGCGGAGGGGCCAGGTGGCGTGGTGCTGTGTTCCCCGTTCGGGTACGACGCACTGTGCACCTATCGCGGCATGCGGCGGCTGGCCGAGCGGCTTGCCGCGCGCGGCATGCCGGTGCTGCGGTTCGACTATCCAGGCACCGGCGATGCGGCGGGCGAGGCGAGCGAGCCCGGCCGCTGGCGCGCGTGGATCGACAGCATCAAGCAAGCGGTGGCGCTGCTGCGTGAGACCACCGGTGTCGAGCGCGTGACCCTGTGCGGGCTGCGGCTCGGCGGCACGCTCGCGGCGCTCGCCGCTCAGGAACTCGGCGGCGTGGATGGGCTGGTGATGCTGGCGCCGGTGTTGTCGGGCAAGAATTATCAGCGCGAGTTGCGGGCGCACTACCGCAAGTGGCTGCTGATGCCGGCCGCGATGGATTGCGAAGCTGAGCCCGATACCGACGCATTCGTCGAAGCATACGGTTTTCGTCTCTATAGCGACACCCTGGAGAGCTTGCGCGCAGTCGATTTGCGGCGCGATGCCGCGCGGCCCGCCGAGCGTGTGCTGGTGCTCGATTCCCTGGACCCCGCGCGGGTCGACGCGCTGGTTGCGCATTATCGTGAACAGGGTATGCAGGTAGAGCGGCAGTCGTTCGACGAATACGGCAAGTTCATGATGGAGTCGCTCGATAGCGCGATTCCGCGGGCGGCGTTTCAATCGATCGAAGACTGGCTGGCTGGCGCTGCCGGTGACCCGGTTGCGCGTGAGCGCCTGACTGCCGGGAGCGGCGCGGACGGTATGGCGGATTGCCTTGCTGACCAGGTGTCGGGCCATATGGCGGAGCGCCTCGATGACCACACCACAGGACACATAGTCGAACCGGGCGTCGTCGAAACGCCGGTGTGGCTCGAGGGTGGCCGGATGTCCGGCATCTATTGCGTACCTGTATCGCGTTCTGACGCTGAAGCACCCGCAGTGCTGATGGTGAATACCGGTGCCGTGTCGCGCATCGGCAATGCGCGACTCAGCGTGCGCTGTGCCCGACGCCTCGCGCGCCAGGGTATCGCATCGCTGCGTGTCGACCTTGGCGGTCTGGGCGACAGCCAGCCATCGCTCGACGCGGTGAGTCTCGATGCTCTGTACGCGCAAGCGGGTGCCGACGATGCCGCGTGCGCGGCGCGCTGGTTGACGGCGCAGGGACATCGCGGCGCAGTGCTGCTCGGCATCTGCGCGGGGGCCTTCGTCGGTCTGCATGCCGCATCGCGTGAACCGGCGGTGATCGGCGCCGTGCTGGTCAATTTGCAGAAGTTCACTTGGCAGAACATCTGCGATGAACACGGCAAGCCGACCGTTCCCGTCGCCGCTTTCGGCTCGACGCGCAACTACTTGCGCTCGATGTGCCAGCCGCGCAAATGGCTTCGCGTCGTGCGCGGGCAGACGGGCGGATTGCCGGTCGCGCGCGAGTTGGCGGCGCGCTTCGCGGCCAGGTTTGGCGCGACGCTCGCCGACCGGATCGAACGCATCTGCGCAATGCAGCTGGGATCGAAGGACGAGCAACGCCTCTTCACCGCGTTGCACGCGCGAGGCGTCCATACGCGTCTTTTCTACGGTGTGCTGGACGAGGGCGTCGAGGAGCTTGAACGTTACTTCGGTGCGCGCGGCGGACGGCTGCGGCGCTTCGGCCGGATTGGGGTGACGTTTTGCGAGCGCACCGACCACGCGATTCTCTCGGCCCGTGCGCAGGAAAACGTGATGTCATACTTCGAGGATTTCTTTGCAAACACCTTTGGCGAGGGCCATCAGCCGGAACCATCCATTGCAGTCGAACCGCTCCACGCGCGGCTTGGCTGGCGGCATGCGCGCGCCACACAGTGGCTTCTAAAACGTGCGCGTGCGCTTCGTCTATCAGGGGAAGCGCAATGAACACGCGACGTCATGTCGATGCAGCGAACCGCTTGCGCACCAGTGCGCAAGCACGCTGGTTGTCGATCCGACGCACCCCCACTGAGATGGAGTAAGCCATGAGCAGCCAATCCGAGCTGGACCGCATCAACCGTGTCGCATGGAATTCGCCGGACGCCACTCGCGTATTCACGATCGAGAAGACCTTCTCGGACCCTGGCGAACAGGCCGCGTTCGAGTGGCTTGCGCCGCGCTGCGTCGGCGAGCCCTTGCTCGATATCGGCATCGGCACCGGCCGCACGATTCCGCTGATGACATCGATCTCGAACGATTACATCGGCGTCGACTACACGCTGAAGCTGCTGGAGATCGCGCAATCGCGCTATCCCGGGCTCGACTTGCGGCATATGGATGCGCGCGATATGTCGGCGCTGCCATCCGGGCATTACGGGCTCGCGGAGTTCAGTTGGAACGGCATCGACTGTGTGGACTACGACGATCGCGTGACGATTCTCGAAGAGATGTACCGCGTGGTGCGGCCCGGCGGTTATGTGCTGTTTTCTTCGCACAACCGCGGCGGCCCGGGTTACCACGAGAACATCTGGCAATTGCTGCCGCACTTCACCTTTAATCCGCTCAAGCTCGGCTGGCGCACGCTGCGTTCGATGCGGCACTTTCAGCTCGGCACGCTGAACTATATGCGTAACGTAAAGCTGAATCACGACTACGGCGACTACGCAGTGAAGACGGCGGCGGCGCACAACTTCGGCATTGTGATCGTCTATACGACGCTGCGTGAGCAGCGCCGGCAACTCGCGCAGATCGGCTTTGAGAGCAGCGCGGTATTCGGCAGTTGCGAAGGCAACCGTATCGCTGACGACGTGGAAATCAGCGACACGTGGTGGTTTCACTTCATTGCGCGCAAACCGCTTGCCGCGCGCTGTTTCGATTGACCGCCGTTGATCGGGCGAAGGCGGTGCGCCACGCGCATTGCACACAATAAAAGCACTAACAGACCAGATTGAACATAACGGGAATCGCACATGAATCGCATCGTTGAACCAGGCAATCCGATCGTGTCGGCTGCGGGTGTCACCGGAAAGGCCACGCGTTTGTGCGTCCAGCCGGTGATTCTCGCGGGTGGATCCGGCACGCGGCTATGGCCGTTGTCGCGCGAACGTAATCCGAAACAACTGATCGGCCTGATGGGCGGTGAATCGCTGCTCGAAGCGACCTTGCGCCGGATCGACCTTGCGTTCGCCACTGCGGGGCACAGTGCGACGGCGGCTGAGAGGCCGACTGAGAGGCCAACCGCGGCCACGCTGAGCATGGGCACGCCGCTCGTGGTGTGCTGCGAGGACCTGCGCCTGCAAACGCTCGAACGGCTCGAGCAGTGCGCCCGGCCGGTGCGGATGGTGCTCGAACCGGTGCCGCGCAATACCGCGCCGGCGCTGACCGTTGCGGCGTTGGCCGCGCGCGCGGCAGCCGCGGCCGGCGACGATCCGATCCTCGTCGCGTTGCCGGCGGACCATCTGATTGCCGATCATGCGGCTTTCGGCGCGGCGCTTGCAGAAGCGCTCTCTCACGCCGCGCGCGGGGCGATCGTGACGCTCGGCGTGCCGCCGCAGCGCGCGGAAACCGGTTACGGCTATATCCGCACAGGTATGGCGCTCGGCGCGCGCGGGGCGCGTGCGATCGAACGCTTCGTCGAGAAGCCCGATGCGGAACTCGCCGGACGCTATGTCGCCTCCGGCGAGTACTGGTGGAACAGCGGCATGTTCGTGGTGCGCGCGTCGGTGTGGCTCGCGGCCATCGAGTTGTGCCGGCCCGCGATCGCGGCGGCTTGCGCGGCGGCTTTCGAGCATGCCGCCGTGGATGGCGACGGCACGCTGCATCTGGCGCGTGAAGCGTTCGCTGCGTGTCCTTCCGACTCGATCGACTACGCGGTGATGGAGCGCGTCGCCATCGACGCTCGCCTCGCCGGCGTCGCGGTGCCACTGGTCGCGGGTTGGTCGGACGTGGGTGCCTGGGATTCGGTATGGGAAGCGTCCGATAAGGACGCGTGCGGCAACGTCGCGCGTGGCCGCGTGATGTTCGAGGACTCGACCGACAGCTTCGCGCATTCCGAGGGGCGCCTCGTCGCGTGTGTCGGCGTGAGCGGCGTGGTGGTGGTCGAGACCGCCGACGCGGTGCTGGTCGCCGCGAAAGATCGCGTACAGGACGTCAAGGCGATCGTCAGCCGCCTGAAGGCGGAGCAGGGCGCGGAGGTGCAGGAGCATCGCAAGGTCGGCCGGCCGTGGGGCTTTTACGACTCGCTCGAGCGCGGGGAGCGCTTCCAGGTGAAGCGCATCGTCGTCAAGCCGGGCGGGCGTCTGTCGTTGCAGATGCATCACCATCGCGCGGAACATTGGATCGTGGTGCGCGGCACCGCGCGCGTCACGCGCGGCGATGCGTGTTTCCTGCTCTCGGAGAATCAGTCGACGTATATTCCGCTCGGCGTCACGCACCGGCTCGAAAATCCGGGCAAGACGCCGCTTGAAATGATCGAGGTGCAATCAGGCGGCTATCTCGGCGAAGACGACATCGTGCGCTTCGACGATCAATACGGCCGCGATCAGGAGAGCGGCCATGCAGGCGCGGGTACTTCACGCTGACGCACAGCAGGCGGTGCGTGCCGCGACGTTGCAGGACCCTGTGGCCTGCAGCGCAGGCGGCGCGGCCGGTTCAGGTACTGCCTGCGCGGGCACGACCGCTTTGAGTGCGGCGGCCTCAAACGCAGCAGACCTGAACGTGGCGAGCTTCGACGAGCGCCGTTTCCGCCATGCGCTCGGGCGTTTTGCCACCGGCGTCGTGGTGATTTCGACCGGCAGTGGCGACGGGATGCATGCGATGACCGCCAATGCCTTCATGTCGGGTTCGCTCAAGCCGCCGCTGATCGTCGTGTCGGTCGGGCACCGCGCACGCATGCACGAGCGTCTGATGAACAGCGCGAGGTTCGGTGTGAGTGTGTTGTCCGACACCCAGGAACCCCATAGCCGCCACTTCGCCGGTGAGCCGCAGGGCCGGCTTGCGCCGCGCTTCGCGCCGGTGGACGGCTTGCCGGACGTGGTGCTGCTCGAACACGCCGCCGCCCGTTTCGCGGCGCGCATGGTGGACCGGCATCCGTGCGGCGACCACACGCTTTTCGTCGGTGAAGTGCTGGTGTTCTCGCTCGACGAACACGCGCCGCTGATCTTTTTTGGCGGGCGCTATGGATCGGTGGCCAAGCCGTTCGAGGCGCCGGTGACAATGCCGGTCGGAACGCCGGTCACGATCAGCCCGCTGCTGAAGCGGTGAGTGCGCCGGATTTCCTTTCAATTTGCCCGCGATTTTTTCGCATTCTTTTGCCGACGATGCTCGGCCCCTGAAGCGCCGCATCGTTGCGCAAGTGCTTTCGCGCCTGTCCGGAACCGTCCAGGGCGTGTGGATCAGACAAATCGATTCGCTACGTGCGTCTTCGCACTATGCAAATTTCGCAACGCAGGCACGCTTGAGACGCAAGCTTATGGCCCGTCAAAACATGCGGCGTTACATGAACGAAACAATTCTTCAGAGGGATAACCCTCTCAGGACGTTTCCCAACTGGCGCAACCGTTTCGAAGCTAGCAACGTATCGTAAAAGAACAACGACACCTGGATAAAACGACACATGAGGGCTGCTTGATCAACAGGCTACGCGGGGGCAAACACCGCTTCGGGGAGAGTGTCAAAATGGAACAGGCAAACAAGGATCGATCGCTGGTCAGCAAAGTCATGGATGGACTCGTGACCGGCATTGTCGAAGAGAAGTACGGCGCCATCCTGCCACCGCAGGACGTGCTGTCGAAGGAATTCGACGTCAGCCGCACCGTCATGCGCGAGGCGCTGTCGATGCTGCTCGCGCGCGACATGCTGGACGTGCGGCCCAAGATCGGCACGCGCATCCGGCCGATGAGCGATTGGCGCATGATCGACGAGGACGTCGTGAACTGGCGCTTTCGCGCGAAACCCGATCCGCTGTTTCTGCGCGACGTGATCGAGTTTCGCATCCTGATCGAACCGCGTGCTTCGGCGCAGGCGGCCGCGCGGGGCAGTGCGGCCGACATCGCCGCGATTCGCGAGGCGTTCGACGCGTTCCGCGTGATCCGGCCGGGCGAGGCCGGCTATCAGGCCGCCGACGAACTGTTCCATGCCCGCATCGTGGTGGCGAGCGGCAATCAGTTCTTCAAGCAGATGGCGGCCATCATTCGCGGCGCGCTGTCGACCGTCAACCCGATCGTCAATCAGAAGGACGGGATGTGGGAGAAGGCGGTGAGCACGCATCAGCGCGTGGTCGAAGCGATCGAACGGCGCGATCCGAAGGAAGCGGAACTCGCCTCGCTGGCGATGATCGACTACACCACGGAAGAGCTCGGCAGCAACTTTACGCCGGAGCCCCCGGTGCGCTGAGCGCGGCCGCTACCAGTAGCAACTGGGGGTGCCTTCCTGCGGGACCTTGCATAACGAACGGCGCGACAGCATGCCTGCGCATGCGCGCGTGGCTTGCGTCACAATAGCGCCTGTTCTGAACTGCACGGACTCGAAGGAACGATGACAATTGCACTGCAAGAAGCCCCTGGGGGCGGCGTGATTCGCTGGGGGATCGTCGGGACGGGCCGCATTGCCCGTCGCTTCGCTCTTGGACTCAATCATGTGCCGCAGGCGTCGCTGAGCGCGCTGTGGTCACGCCGCGCCGAACCGGCCATGGCCTTCGCCGGGGAATTCGGCGGCGAGGTGTGCGCGAGTTTCGACGCGCTGCTCGCGAGCGGTATCGACGCGCTTTATATCGCCACCGTCCAGGACAGTCACGCCGATTACGCGATCGCCGCGCTTAAAGCCGGTCTGCACGTGCTGTGCGAAAAACCCGCCACCATCAACAAGCCGCAACTCGAGCGTGTACTCGAGGTCGCGCGCGCCGAGCAACGGCTTTTCATGGAAGCCATGAAGCCGCCGTTCTATCCGCTGTACAGAAAGTTGCGCGCGCATCTGGATGCCGAGCCGATCGGCGAGGTAGGTCTCGTGCGCGCCGGCTGCTCGGTGCCGGGCGTGCCGGACGATCATCCGTCGCTGTCGTTCGAGCATGCGGGCGGCGCGCTGCTCGATATCGGCGTCTACGAGATGTTTCTCGCGATCGACTGGCTCGGTGCGCCGCGTGAGGTACAGACGCTCGGACGGCTCGGCTCGACCGGCGTCGATACGTTCGCGAGCCTGAACAGCCAGCATGAGCGCGGCATCGCTCAGTTGTTCTGCGGACTCGACCTGCACGGCAAGGGCGACGCGTTGCTGATGGCCACGAGCGGCCATGTCACGATTCATGAACCATGGTGGAATCCGGCGCGCGCGACGATCCGGTACGCCGACGGTCGTGTGGTCGAGCTCGACGAGCCGTTCGAAGGCGGCGGTCTGAACTACGAGACCGCGCATTTCTGCGAGCTGATTCGAGCGGGGCAGATTGAGAGCCCGCTGATGCCGCACAGTAAGTCGTTGCAGATGATCGAGATGGCCGATGCGGCGCGTGCTGCGTTGGGGCTCAAGTTCGCGGGGGAGTGAGAGTCCGTCGCCGCGTTGCTTCCCGCGGCGGTGGTACGATTTGCGCGGGCGCGCGGACTCGAACAAAAAGGGCCGCGTACCCACAGCTTTCGATCACCTTCCACTGGAGCCGCCTGCGATGCGCATGCTTGGAAAACTGTGGCGCGACAACAAGAGCCTCGTCGCCTTTCTGTTCCTGATGGTGCTGTTTCGCAGCGCCGTGGCCGACTGGAACGTCGTGCCGAGCGGCTCGATGTTGCCGACGATTCGCGAAGGCGACCGGATTTTCGTCGACAAGATGGCCTACGATCTGCGCGTGCCGCTCACCCATATCACGATCGCGCATCTGCACGATCCGCAGCGCGGCGACATCGTCACGATCGATTCTTCGGCCGCGCATGAATTGATCGTCAAGCGTCTGATCGGCTTGCCCGGCGACAGCGTCGCGATGCGCGACAACGTGCTGTATGTGAACGGCGTGCGCGCACGTTATCAGCCGCTGAAACTCAAGCCGTTGCCGGGCGATGCGACATCCCCCGGCGACTATCTGACCGAACGCTTCGACGGCGTTACGCACACGGTGCGGCTTGCACCTGAGGCGCCGAGTCCGCGCAATTCGTTCGGTCCGGTGCTCGTGCCGCAAGGCGAGTATCTGATGCTCGGCGACAATCGCGACAACAGCGCCGACTCGCGTTACTTCGGTTTCTTTCCGCGCAAGGAACTGATGGGCCGCACGCGTCACGTCGCGTTTTCGCTCGACCCGGATCACTTCTACAAACCGCGCTTCGAGCGCTTCGGAGCGCCGCTGGATGCAGCGGCGCTAGCTGCCAGCCGGTAGGTTGGCGGGGAGGTGTGGAGGCTCCTCAGTGGCGCGACGGCAGCGCCAGGCGCTTTTCGTACCAGTGCTGCACCCACTCGAGCACCTGGCACAGCACCCAGTAGACCGCGGCTGCCGCGAGGTACAGCGGCAGCGGCTGATAGGTCGACGCGATGATTTCCTGCGCGCTGCGCAGCAACTCGGTCACGGTAATCACCGACACCAGCGACGTATCCTTGATCAGGCTGATCAAACTGTTCGACAGACTCGGCACGGCGATGCGCAAGGCCTGCGGCGCGATCACGTAGCGTAATGTCTGACGCCGCGAGAGCCCGAGGCTATAAGCGGCCAGCCACTGGCCGTTGGGAATGCCGAGAATCGCGCCGCGCATGCTCTCCGACAGATACGCCGCCACGTTCGCCGACAACGCGATCACGCCCGCAGGCGTGGGGTCGAGCGAAATACCGAGACTCGGCAAGCCGTAATAGATCACGAAGATCTGCACCAGCAGCGGCGTGCCGCGGAACACGCTCACATAAACGCGCGCGATCCAGTTCAACGCGCGGTTGTGGCTGACGCCCATCACCGCGAGCACGGCGCCGGCAAGCAGGCCGAAGATCATCGACAGAACCGCGAACTTGACCGTCAGGACGGCGCCCTGTGCGAGCACAGGAAGCGATTGGACGAGCAGGGAAGTGGTGGACATGAGCGGTGGGTAAGGTTGACGCGCAAAGTGCACATGGGGGCACATCATGGACAAAAGCGAAGGGCGGCATCGTCGACGATGCCGCCCCTCGTTTCATCCGGCGTGCGTTACTTGATCGGCTTGCTGACGTCGATGCCGAACCACTTGTCCGAAATCTTCGAGAACGTGCCGTCCGCTTCGAGCTGGGTCATCGCGTCGTCGATCGCCTTGGCGAACTTCGGGTTGCCCTTCCTGAACGGAATGCCAGACGGGTTGCCCGCGCCGACCGTCGCGCCCGTGCGCAGCGGCAGTTGCGAGTTCTTCATCAGATACGCGAGCATCAGGCGGTCGTTCAGCGCCGCATCCAGACGGCCGGAGGCCAGATCGCGCAGGTATTCAGGCGCGCCCGGGTACGTCTTCACGTCGATGCCCGGCACCGACTTCGCCATGTCCATGTAGTTGGTGCCCAGACCGACGCCGAGCTTCTTGCCCTTCAGATCGTCGAGCGATTTGAACTGGCGCGTGTCGTCCTTGCGCTGGATCAGTTGCGCGGCCGAGTACGTGTACGCCGGCGAGAAGTCGAGTGCCTGCTTGCGTGCGTCCGTAATGCCGACCTGGTTGACGATCACGTCAAACTTGTTCGCCTGCAGACCGGCGATGATGCCGCTCCACTCGGTCGTGACGAATTCCGGCTTCACGCCGAGCTTGGCCGCAACGGCCTTGGCGATGTCGACGTCATAGCCGACCAGTTCGCCCGACGGCGCTTTCGAATTGAACGGGGGGAAGGTGCCTTCCAGGCCGATGCGCAGCGTGCCGCGTTGTTTGACCTGGTCGAGCAGGTCGTCCGCGTGGGCGGTGACCGCGGTGAACGACGCGCCGATCAGGCCGGCGACGAGCATCTTTTTCAGCAAGCCAAATTTCATCGAGTTCCTTTTTTGTTCGTCTGGCGTTTTAACAGACGAAAGCATAACAAAGCAGACTATCGAAACCTAAATATCGTTTGTTTATGTCTATATTACGGAGGCGGGTCACGGGCGGCTTAGCGCAGCGCCTGCGCGCATTCAGCCACCAGCGCGGGTCCGCGATAGATGAAGCCGGTATAGAGCTGCACCAGCGAAGCACCTGCCGCGAGCTTGGCGCGCGCATCTTCGCCCGAGAAAATCCCGCCCACGCCGATGATCGGCACCGTTTCGCCGACTTCGGCGCGCAGCTTGCGGATCACTTCGTTCGACGCGTCGAACACGGGCTTGCCCGACAGGCCGCCGGCTTCATCGCCGTATTGCATACCGGTGACGGCGGTGCGCGACAGCGTGGTGTTGGTGGCGATCACGCCTTCGAACTTGTGGCGCAACAGCGTATCGGCGATCGATTTGATCTGCTCGTCGTCGAGATCCGGCGCGATCTTCAGGGCGAGCGGCACCAGCTTGCCGTGCATGTCGGCCAGACGCTGCTGCTTGTCCTTAAGCGCCGCGAGCAGCGCGTCGAGTTCGCCCGCGCCTTGCAACTGGCGCAGATTCTTCGTATTCGGCGACGAGATGTTGACCGTCACGTAGCTCGCGAACGGGTACACGCGTTCGAGGCAGTACAGATAGTCTTCGGCGGCGCGCTCGATCGGCGTGTCGGCGTTCTTGCCGATGTTCAGCCCGAGAATGCCGCGATAGCGCGCGGCCTGCACGTTCTGGACGAACTGGTCGACACCCGCATTGTTGAAGCCCATCCGGTTGATCACGGCATTCGCCTCGGGCAGGCGGAACATGCGCGGACGCGGGTTGCCCGGCTGCGCGCGCGGCGTGACCGTGCCCACTTCAATGAAGCCGAAGCCGAGCGCCGCCAGACCGTCGATGCACGCGCCGTCCTTGTCGAGGCCCGCGGCGAGCCCGACCGGGTTACGGAACGTCAGCCCCATCACGGTGCGTGGCGAATCCGGCACACGTGGCGCGAGCGCGCCGGCAAGGCCGGTGCGGCCCGCGGCGCCGAGCATGCGCAAAGTCAGGTGGTGAGCGTCTTCCGCGTCCATGCGAAAGAGTTGGGCGCGTACGAGCGGGTAGAGGGAACTGAACACGGGACGAAGCCGGGCGGCCGGAAAATGGGAACCCGCCATTTTACCGGCTTTGGGGCATTAATGAGACTAACTGGTAGGGACCGTTATGGCCACGTTGTGGCCACCTTCGGGTTACCTTATGGCCGGGGTTAAGGCCGCAGCGGCCCGCGCCGACCCTGAATCGCCAGATCGACCGGCGGCAGATCGATGCTGGTTGGATCGAGCACCTTCCAGACACCGTCGATCAAACCTTCGAGCGGCCGGAAATTCGCCTTGTACGCCATCTTCGGGCTCTCGCGAATCCAGTAGCCGAGGTACACGTAGGGCAGCTTGAGGCTTTTCGCCTGCTCGATCTGCCAATAGATGTTGTAGGTGCCGAAGCTGGTGTGCGGCAGTCCCGGTTCGAAGAACGTGTACACCGACGAGAGCCCGTCGCCGAGGATGTCGATCATGCTGATCATGCGCAGAATGCCCGGTGCTGACGGATGGTCCGGCAGCGGCTCGCGGAATTCGACCAGCCGCGAGTTGATCCGGCTCTGCAGCAGGAACTGTTCGTACTGGTCGCGGCTGTCGCGGTCCATGCCGCCGCCGGCATGCCGCGCCGATTGATAGCGCATATAGAGCGCGTAGTGCTCTTCGTCGTAATGCAGCGGGGCAACCGTTGCGATCAGCTCGCCGTGCTTCTTCCACACCCGGCGTTGCGTGCGGTTCGCCTCGAAATGATCGACCGGCACGCGCACCGGCACGCAGGCGCGGCAGCCATCGCAATACGGGCGGTAGGTGAACACGCCCGAGCGACGGAAGCCGGCTTTGACGAGGTCGGTATAGACGTCGGAGTTGATCAGGTGACTGGGCGTGGCGACTTGCGAACGCGCGATGCGTCCATCCAGATAACTGCAGGGATAGGGCGCCGTTGCATAAAATTGCAGCGCCGAAAGCGGAGAAAGAGGCAGCTCGTTGGGATGAGTCACGTTGGCAGCTCTCGAAGCGTCTCTGGTATTGCAAACCCGGCGCCTTGCGGTTTGAAACCCGCGGCTCGTGACCCGCGGCTCGGTTGGCGACGGATCCGGATTCGGCCTGATTTTTCCTACGCCGCCGGCGCTACGACATCGTGCAAGACGGTCTTGTCGAAACGCCAGGGAATCGGCGGTGCATCGACAGACGCGCGAACATGCGCGATGAACGCTTTGCGCGCTATCTCGCGACCGCCCAGCGACGCCAGATGCGACGTGTTCTGCTGGCAGTCTATCATTTCTATTTCGTGACAGCGCAAGTGTCCGACAAGCGCGGCCAGCGCCATTTTCGACGCATCGGTGACCTCCGCGAACATCGATTCGCCGAAGAACATCCGGCCGAACGACACCCCGTACAAACCGCCTACGCGTTTGCCTTCGAACCAGGTTTCGATGCTGTGTGCATCGCCGACCCGGTGCAGCGACGAATACGCTTCGACGACATCCGCGGTGATCCACGTGCCGCGCTGGCCGCGTCGCGGCGCCTGCGCACAGGCGCGCATAACAGCTGCAAAATCATGGTCGACACGGATTTCCCACGCGTCCTCGCGCAGCACGCGCTTGAGCGTTTTACGCAGTGACGGCGATAGTTTGAACTCGGCGGGGCGCAGGATCATGCGCGGATCAGGACTCCACCACAGCACCGGCTGGCCGTCCGAATACCAGGGGAAGATGCCGCGCCGATAGGCGTCGATCAGCCGCGACGGCAGCAGGTCGCCGCTGGCGGCGAGCAGGCCGGGTGCGCCGCTTGCCGCGCCGAGCGCGCGCTCGACGGAGGGAAACGGATCGTCAGGTCCGAGCCAGGGAACCATGCGCGCCGCTCAACCTTCGCGCAGCGAGCGGAAGATGTCGCCCGTATGCAGCCCGAAGCTGCCGGCGGCACGGTCGGCGAAAAAGAAACGCAAAGTCTGGCCGACGGTGGGGAAGGCGATCTCGTCCCACGGAATGTCGTGTTCCTCGAAGAGTTTCACTTCGAGGCTTTCTTCGCCGGCGGCGATGTCGAGATCGAGCAGGCGCGCCATATAGAACAGATGCACCTGATGCACGTGCGGCACGTTCAACAGCGAGAACAGGCTCTGCACCTCGACGCGGGCGCCGGCTTCTTCCAGCGTTTCGCGCGAAGCCGCTTCGGCGGTGGTTTCACCCATTTCCATGAAGCCTGCCGGCAGCGTCCAGTAGCCGTAGCGCGGTTCGATCGCGCGACGGCACAGCAGCACTTTGTCGTCCCAGACCGGGACGGTGCCGACCACGTTGCGCGGATTCTGATAATGCACCGTACCGCAACTTCCACACACGAAGCGCTCGCGGTTGTCACCCGGCGGAATGCTCAGGCTGACGCCGTGGCCGCAGACAGAACAGAATTTCATAGGAAGGGGACGAGAAAGGGTGATGGGAGTTTATCACTGGGGCGAGCTTTGTCGGGAGCGGGCCATGACGGTGTGGGCCAGTCGGTGTGGGGTGGGGAATTTCGCTGATCAGGCGCCCGTCGATGCGACGGCATTGCGAATACTGTGGAGGAAAAATGCGGATATGTTTGGAGTCCGGATCAACGGGCACGAGCGGGCGTCAGCGCACGCAGCCGCGAGGCGGAAAACGGGAGACAGAAAACAAAAAAGGCCTGCCGGTTGGGCAAGCCTTTGAAGTTTTTCGACGTCTTCGAACCGATTTAGCTACTTAAGCGCTACTTGGTTGCGGGGGTAGGATTTGAACCTACGACCTTCGGGTTATGAGCCCGACGAGCTGCCAGACTGCTCCACCCCGCGTCCGTCGAAGAAAAGATTATAGAACAAAGCGGCGACCAGCGCAATAGCTTGTTAAGAACCGGCTTCAATGCGCGCCGCTGCGGGCGAACTTCAAAGCGGAACGCCAAAGCGCAGCGGCCTCCAAAGTCGCGGCGTGCATTGCCGGCGTCGTATGCCGGAAGGCCTGCGTTGCACGCTGCGCTAGAATCCAGGTTCTCTTCGCGCGCCGGGATGCATGTGCAACGGCCTGCGCTTCACTTCTTACCTTGTTCAGAACTCCATGGATATCGCTCACGATCTACAGGTGATTGCCGCTCAGGAACAAGCGCTGGTGTTCCCGCAATTCGATGCCGACCGCGCATGGCAGATCGGCGCCTATCTGCACGAAGTCGCGAAAGCACGCGGCATTGCCGCGGCTATCGACGTGCGCACATTCGGTCAGCCGCTGTTCTTCAGCTTGCTCGAGGGCGCGACGCCGGACAACGTCGACTGGGCGCGTCGCAAGGGCAACACGGTCGCGCATTTCCGGCGCAGTTCGTATGCGATCGGTTTGAAGATGCAACAGGCAGGCAGCACGCTCGCCGACAAGCACGGCTTGCCGGTCACGGAATATGCGTCCCATGGCGGCGCGTTTCCACTGACGGTGGCGGGCGCCGGCGTGATCGGCTCGATCACGGTGTCCGGTTTGCCGCAACGCGCCGATCATGAGCTGGTGGTGGAAGCGCTGTGCGCGCACCTCGGCCACGACTACAGCAAGCTCGCGCTTGCAAAGGCCTGAGGCGATGCGGATGCCGCCTTATGCGTTGCTCGCCATTGCGATCGTTGCCGAAGTCATCGCGACCTCCGCCATGCGGGCCTCGGAAGGTTTTTCGCGGCTGCTGCCCGCAGCGGTCGTGGTGATCGGCTACGGCATCGCGTTCTATTGCCTGTCGCTCACGCTGAAGACTATTCCGGTGGGCATCGTCTACGCAGTGTGGTCAGGCGCCGGCATCGTGCTGATTACGCTGGTCGCGGTCGTGATGTACCGGCAAGTGCCGGACGTGCCGGCCATCATCGGGCTCGGGCTGATCATTGCCGGGGTCGCCGTGCTGAACATGTTCTCGAAGATGCAGGCGCACTGAGCGCTCATTGAGCGTCCACTGAGCGTTACTTGCAGCGCACGATCATCGAACGGTTTTTCACGTTAGCCGATACGACGTTCGTGACGCTGCCGCCCGCGGCGCCGCCTTCGTCGTTGTCTTTCGACACGATGTCGTAGCCGGTTGCGCCACACGCCTTGCCGGCCTGCACGTAGCAGGAGGCCCAACTGGACGCGGCGTCGGCGCCGCTGCAGTTCACCGCAAAACCCGTCTGGCCGTTCGGCAGATTGATCAGCGAGGTGGTGTTCGACGATGCGCAGCCCGCGAGACCCGCGCCGAGCAGCACGGCGGCGGGCAGCGCGGCAGACAGGGACGCCCTGCGGACGAGAGCAAGCGCGGCGCTGCTGGGTAGGAAGCGGCCGGAGCGGCGCAGTTGCGTCATGAAATGCATCGTGATGTTTCCTTTCAAATAGGTATCGAGGCTCGCCACACACACGGGGCGTGTGCCCATAAGGCTAAGGCGTTTCGATCGTGATGCCTGCCGCGCGGACCAACTGGCGGCTTTCCGAGCCGCTTTCGGTCGCTGCGTCTTCCCAGATGCTGATGGCTTTCGGAATGTCGATGCCATGGCTTTCTGCGTAAGCAAACCAGGTGTTTGCGGCATCCGGTTCAGGCAGTTCGTGGTTCTGCAGGAAATATTTTCCCATACTGTGTTCGCTGACCTCGAAAAGGCGTCACTGCGTCAGCACGGATCGTGCCGATGAACCGGTTCGACCGAAGCAGTCGGCACAAGTGCAATCCGGCGTGTCGATTTGCCTGCGAAGCTTATCGGCATGGGGCGTACGACGTTGATCAGGCGGGCGCTGGAGGCTGGACCGCAGTCCAGTCGCGCGAGTACCATAGCGGGCATATCCGGGGCGGCCGGTACTCCCCGGTGTCCGTTTCCTGCCGGATCCTTCTGATGAGGCGACCATGGAAATTCGGTTTCCCGCGGACGCGCCCGCTTACCGCGACTCCAATCTGACGGTGGTCTTTCGCGCGCTCGTGGACGGCGAACCGGTGCCGTGCGCGATCTCGGTCGAGGCGCTCGAGGATCACTTCGGCGCGTACACCGAGGATCTCGAAGGCTGGATGCGCGCGTTCGACGCCGGACGTCCACACATCGAGGCGGTTGCGCGCGAACATTTGCAGATCAGCAATGGCACGCCTGTGTTGCTCAAGAGCGGCCACTTTCCGCCCGGCAACATGGCGGGCTGATCCGGTTCATTCGCACACGCACAAAAAACGCGCTTTAAAGCCGCTCGCTTGCGAAAGCCGTCCACAATCAGGCCGTTTTCGCGGCGTCCCGTTGCGTGTCCGTATTCGCCGATGCCGCTGCGCGCGCGGCGTCGAACGCATGCCGGATACCGTCTTTGTACGAGGTTTTGGCGATCGGACCGAGCAGTTGTGTCAGTGCCGAGTCGTCAAGCACAACCGGCTCGGTCATCAGGTAGTTCATCTCCACCAGTTCCCGCATCAGCGGATTGAAGAGGCCGAGCACGCGCAGCATGGTCTTGCCGGCCACCATCAGCTTCGGCTCGCGGCCCGCTAGCGCATAAGCCTGTCTCGCCACTTCGCGCTGCGTGATCGTGCCCGTGCCGGCCAGATGCCACCAGCGGCCGTACGCTTCGGGCGTACGTGTGAGTTTCTCGACCACTGGTCCGATATCCGGCAGGTAGATGAATTCGTGCTGCACATCCACCGGCCCGATCACCTGCGCGCGCTTGCCGTGCGCCGCGCCCTCGAATATGCCGTTGATCAGACTGCGTTCGATGCAGTGACCGTAGAAATCCGGCAGGCGCAGCACCAGCGTCGACAAACTGGTAGACCCGCTCGCGCGCCCGTGTGCCGCCAGCACCAGTTTTTCCTGCTCGAGCCGCATCTTGCCTTTGAACGTATGGGGCTCACGCGGATGATTTTCGCTAATCGGATTGCCGCGCGCGCGGCCGTACGGATACACGGTGCCGATCAGAATGAAGCGTTCGACGCCTGCCGCCGTCACGCCGTCGAGGGTTTTTTGCATGAGTGGCGGATGCGAGGCGAACTGATCGTAGGGCACGCCCACCAGATAGATCACCGTCTGCAAACCGGCCGCCGCGGCGCTGATCGAAGCCGGGTCGTCCGGATTCCACGTGACGATTTCCGCATGCGGGTCGTGGCCGAAGGCCGCCTCGAGCGGCGCGCGCGAGCGGCCGACTACCCGGTAATCACGGCCCGCCGCGCTCAGCGCCGCCCCGATGATTTGACCGGCGGCGCCCGCGGCGCCGAATAAACCTACTTTCCCTGTAGCTTGCATGAACGACTCCTGAAGACGGCGCCGTATTGCGCCTGGGTGAGCTTGTCTGATCGATGAGAATTTAGTGAACACCGTTCAGTAAACAGTGTTCAGTTTAATTTGACATTTCAGTTTGTCAAGCCGAAAATGCCCGGCATGGGAATCGTCGAACGAAAAAGCCGCCAGAAACAGGCGCTGCGCGAGCGCATCCTCGATGCAGCGCGGCGCATCGTGATGCGCGAAGGCTTCGCTGCGCTGTCAATGCGCAAGATTGCCGACGCCATCGAGTATTCACCCGCCACGCTGTACCTTCACTTCGCGAGCCGCGATGAAATTGCGCAGGCCTTGTGTGCGGAAGGTTATGCGCAATTGCTGGCCACCTTCGTGCCGCTCGCGCAGATCGCCGATCCGGCTGAGCGCTTGAAGGCGCTCGGGCGTGCTTATGTGGCATTCGGTGTTGCTCATCCGGAAACCTATCGGCTGATCTTCATGGAAGACCCGAGCTACACAGGCGCGGCGCTGGGCGGCGCGGCTGCCGCGGCTGGTAAGGGTGCGGGTGGGGCGGTGGCTGCCGTGGCGGATGCAGGGGTGACCGCCGCGAGCGAAGCGGTGGAAACCACGGCCGCTGGGACAACGGCCGCAGGAACAACCGCGGCGGCTTCCACCGCGTCCGGAAAAGCGAATCTTGCGCCTGCGAAACCGGACGACGATCCCGGCGACGCCGCGTTACACATCATGCTCCGCGCCCTCGAAGAGTTGAAAGCAGCAGGGCGCTTGTCCGCATCGATGGACGTGGCCGTGTGGGCGGAGGCGTTCTGGGCGACCCTGCACGGCATCGTCGCGCTCAACCTCACATGCCCTGTGTTTCCGAGCGCGCCGCTGGATACGGTGGTGGGTGTCGCGCTCGATACCTGGCTGGGCATGCAACCCGCCGGGCAGTCGCAAGGCGCCGCAAAATCCACGCGTGCCGGCAAGAAAAAGTCTGCTGAAGCGCCAGCGGAATTGCACGCAGAAGCGCACTCAGAAGCGCACGCAGAATCGCCCGCTGAGACGGGCGTCAAACCCGCCACCAAGCCCAAAGCCGCGAGCGCGTGATAACGTTCAGTTCCGATTCATTTCGCGCCATCGCGCTTCGC
Organism: Paraburkholderia madseniana; assembly: GCF_009690905.1. Lineage (GTDB taxonomy): Bacteria > Pseudomonadota > Gammaproteobacteria > Burkholderiales > Burkholderiaceae > Paraburkholderia > Paraburkholderia madseniana. Next base: position 6,988 of record NZ_VOSW01000034.1, on the reverse strand, counting down.
TCTCCATGTCTATTTCCGCCTCGCCCGCCGTCAGCGACGAAGTCGCGACTTACGTAGCCAACCGCATCGGTTTCATCGAACTGGAGAGGCCGAAGGCGCTCAATGCGCTGTCGACCGGCATGATTCGCGCGATGCACGCTGCGCTCGATCAGTGGCGCGAAAATTCCGACGTGCTTGCCGTGGTGGTGCGCAGCCAGCATCCGCGCGCGTTCTGCGCGGGCGGCGATGTCCGCTTTCTGTACGAGTCGGCGCAGCGCGGCGAGCATGATGCGCGCGATATCTTTTTCACTGAGGAATACCGGCTCAATCACGCGATTTTCACTTACCCGAAGCCGTATATCGCCTTGACGAACGGTGTCGTGATGGGCGGCGGCATGGGGATTTCGCAGGGCGCGCATCGTACCGGCGGCCTGCGGGTGGTGACGAACTCCACGAAGATGGCGATGCCCGAGACCCGCATTGGCCTCTTTCCCGATGTCGGCGCGAGCTGGTTTCTGGCGCGCACGCCGGGCGCGCTCGGCCGCTATCTGGCGGTCACGGGCGAGACGATCGGCGCAGCAGACGCACTCTACGCAGGTCTAGCCGACGCCTATATCGACGACGCGGCATTGCCCGCGCTAGCCGATACATTGCGCAGCGAGCCGTTCGAACGTGGTGCAGACGTGGTGGCGAGCATCGAGCGTGAGGCCGCTAAGCATCAGGTCGTACCAGAACCCCACGCTTCACTGCTAGCGAGCACGCGAGCGTTGATCGACCGGCATTTCGCGTTGCCTGACATGACGCAGATTCTCGCGTCGCTGGAGCAGGAACGGGAGCACGGCGGCGATTCGGCCGATTGGGCTGAGCAGACGATTGCCGTGTTGCGCGAACGTTCGCCGTTGTCGATGGCCGTGTCGCTGGAAGTGGTGACGCGCGCGGAGGGTTCGATGGCGGACGTGCTGCGCGGCGATCTCGATCTGACGCGCACGTGCTTCGCGCAAGGCGACACAATCGAAGGGATTCGCGCGCGCATCATCGATAAGGACAACGCGCCACGCTGGCGTTTTGCGCGTATCGAAGACGTGAGCGCCGCCGACGTGGCGAAGATGTTCGAAAGCCCGTGGCCGGCAAACGAACACCCGTTGCGAGATCTGCGAGGTTAAGCAGACACCAGGAAGACGCTCAGTCTTCGTCTTCGCTCGCCATGAATGCGCGCATGAACACCAGCGCGCCCCAGCCCCACATCGCGTTCGCCGCGAAACCCACCGCGAGGCGCGGCAGCATGTTGCCGCTCGGCCAGATGCCGCGCAACGGATCGACCACAAACACGCTCGCCGCCGTCAACGCAAGGCCGCCGAACACGAAGGCGGGCACCCACGGCGCGCGGCGTCCCGGCGCAACGCGCAACAGCCACGCCATCAGCACAGCCCAGAATGCGCTCCAGATCGCGTTCGCAATAAACTCCGGCAGCCCGAGCGGCAAAAACGGCGCGGTCGAAAAACCGGTAGGGTCGATCAGACCGGCTGCGTGCAGCAGCGCCAGAGTCGATTCATGAAAGAACAGGGAAGCCAGAAAACCGGCGATGAACGGCAGGATGAGTTTTTGCATGCATTGCACCGCGAGAGATCAGGCGGCGTGGTTCACGCGGCCTGCACCGGATTATTGGAAACGTAGCGCCATTATATATAGGGGTGCCCGGCTTCCAGCGTAGGTAAGGCGCAACATCCGTATGCTTTAGCGTCGGGCTAATCACGAAAGTGGAAAACCTAAGCTAAAAAAAATCGTTCAAAAGCCGCGCCCCGATCCATAGACTGTTTCTCCATGCAGACGGTGTTTGCCGCCGTCGCCCATTTAATCGAGCGCATCACGCGCACGTCTGGTCGAGGGAAGCCGTCGCGATGTCCTGCCTGATGCCGATCTTCAGCCGCTCCATGGCACACACGCGCTTGCGGATGCGCTGTCGGAGCTAGTCCGCGCCTCGCCGCAGTTTTTCCGTTCCTTTTTGCGCTTGCATCTCCGGCTTTCGTACCGGATGGATGTGCGCGACCAGCGGCGCGCGGCCGGCGTGTGCACTTTCACTCGACGCACCGTTTCCATTCAATCCAGTTTCGAACAAGCAGGAGCAGCAAATGAATGTGTTCTGGTTCATTCCGACTCACGGCGACAGCCGCTATCTCGGTACGTCCCAAGGCGCACGCGCAGCGGATTACGACTACTTCCAGCAGATCGCCGTCGCCGCCGATACGTTGGGCTACGAGGGCGTGCTGCTGCCGACCGGCCGTTCGTGCGAAGACGCATGGGTCGTCGCGTCCAGCCTGATCGCCGCGACCAAACGTCTGAAGTTTCTGGTGGCGATCCGTCCGGGCATCTCATCGCCGGGTCTGGCGGCGCGCATGGCGGCGACCTTCGACCGTCTGTCGAATGGGCGTCTCTTGATCAACGTCGTGACAGGTGGTGATTCGGCTGAACTGGAAGGCGACGGCGTGTTCGTCGATCACGACACGCGCTATGAAATCACCGACGAATTCCTGCATATCTGGCGCAAGTTGCTGACCGCCGCACATACCAACGACGCGATCGATTTCAACGGCGAGCATCTGGTCTCGAAGGGTGGCAAGGCGCTGTATCCGCCGGTGCAGAACCCGCATCCGCCGCTGTGGTTCGGCGGTTCGTCGGCGGCTGCGCACGACATCGCGGGCGATCACATCGACACGTATCTAACGTGGGGCGAACCGCCCGCAGCCGTCGCGAAGAAGATCACCGACATTCGCGCTCGCGCTGAAGCGCGTGGCCGCAAGATCAAGTTCGGCATTCGCTTTCACGTCATCGTGCGCGAAACCGAAGAAGAAGCATGGGCCGCCGCCGACAAGCTGATCAGCAAGCTCGACGACGAAACCATTTCCCGTGCGCAGGCTTCGTTCTCGAAGATGGATTCCGAAGGACAGCGCCGCATGGCCGCGTTGCACGGCGGCAAGCGCGGTGGACGCGCGGAACTCGAGGTGTATCCGCATCTGTGGGCGGGCGTCGGTCTCGTGCGCGGTGGTGCTGGGACGGCGCTGGTCGGCAATCCCGAGCAGGTGGCCGCGCTGATGAACGAGTACGCGGCGCTCGGTATCGACACGTTCATCCTGTCCGGCTATCCGCATCTCGAAGAGTCGTATCGCTTCGCCGAATTGGTGTTCCCGTTGCTGCCGGGCCATCAAAGCAAGGTCGCGGGCGGTCCGCTGTCGGGGCCGTTCGGCGAGATCGTCGGCAACAACTATCTGCCGAAGGCGGCAAGTTCGAGCTGAGCGCTTGCGCCCGGTTCGGCAATGACGCCCATCGATAAGCAACGAGGACAATCATCATGGCTCAATCCACTGTGAGTGAGGAACGAGGCACACAGGCAGGCTCGGGCGCGGCTTTCAGCGCGGGCCTCGTCGGCGCATTGCGCCGCATCGGCGCGCCTCTGGCGCCGTGGCTCGTGCCGCTGGCGATTCTGCTGGCGTGGGAATTCGCCGCGCGCAGCGGCATTCTCTCGACGCGTGTGCTGCCCGAACCGCTCGCGGTCGTGAAGGCCGCGTGGTCGCTGATCCAGTCCGGCGAAATGTGGGCGGACGTGAAGGTCAGCACGTGGCGCGCGGTGTCGGGCTTTACGATCGGCGGCGGCATCGGACTCGTGCTCGGCCTTGCCACGGGTCTCTTCAAACCCGCTGAAATCGCGCTCGATTCGACTGTGCAGATGGTCCGCAACATTCCCGCGCTGGCGATGATTCCGCTCGTGATCCTGTGGTTCGGTATCGAGGAAGAGGCGAAGGTGTTTCTCGTCGCACTGGGTGTGTTTTTCCCGGTCTATGTGAACACGTTTCACGGTATCCGTTCGGTGGATGCCAACCTGATCGAGATGGCGCGCAGTTATGGCGTGAAGGGTTTTTCGCTGTACCGGCATGTGATTTTGCCGGGGGCGTTGCCGTCGATTCTGGTCGGCGTGCGGTTCGCGTTCGGGCTGATGTGGGTCACGCTGATCGTCGCTGAAACCATTTCCGCGCAGTCGGGCATCGGCTACATGACGATGAACGCACGCGAATTCCTGCAAACCGATGTGGTGGTAGTGGGCATCCTGCTGTACGCGGCACTCGGCAAACTTGCCGACGTGCTGGCCAAGAGTCTCGAGCGTGTATCGCTGCGTTGGCATCCTGCCTATCAACGAGGAGCGAAAACATGAGCGCAACGACATTGTCGACCTCGTTCGGCGGCATCGCGGGCAGCGATCTCGAAGCCGAACTGGCGCAACCGCGCACTGTCGATCATGACGCGGATGAGGCTGCCGGCTTCGACCGTGCGGATTCGGCGCACGATCGCCAGCGCGTGGGCGTCGTGCCTTCGGCGACCGGTGCATCGGCGCGCAACGACGCACGCCGCTCTGGCGATTTTTCGGTCGAATTGCGCGGCGTCGGCAAGCAGTACGGCGAGCGCACGGTGCTGTCCGATTTTGATCTGTCGATCGAGCGCGGCAGTTTCGTGGCGATCGTTGGCCGCAGCGGCTGCGGGAAATCGACTTTGCTGCGCCTGGTGGCGGGTCTGGAGAAGGCCACCTCGGGCGTGCTCGAAAAGCGCGCCGAAGACGGCCAGCCGCTCGACACGCGCATCATGTTCCAGGACGCGCGGCTCCTGCCCTGGAAGAGCGTGCTGCAAAACGTGATGCTCGGCCTCGGCCGCAGCGCCCGTGAAGATGCGCGCGCCGTGCTCGACGAAGTTGGCTTGCTGGAGCGCGCCAACGACTGGCCCGCGCAGCTCTCCGGTGGTCAGCGTCAGCGTGTGGCACTGGCGCGGGCGCTGGTGCATCGGCCGCAATTGCTGCTGCTGGACGAACCGCTCGGCGCGCTCGACGCGTTGACGCGCATCGAAATGCACGCGCTGATCGAACGGCTGTGGCGCGAACATCAATTTACCGCGCTGCTGGTGACGCACGACGTGCATGAGGCCGTCGCGCTCGGCGACCGGATTCTGCTGATCGAAGAAGGGCGCATCGCGCTCGATCAGCCGGTGCCGCTGGCGCGCCCACGGGCGCGTGCGTCGGCCGGTTTTGCAGCGCTGGAAGAACATGTGTTGCAACGCGTACTGAAGACGGCGCCGAACGACGACGCACTGTCCCATCGCGCTTACGACGCACGTGACGAGGGCCGCCTCACGCGGCGGCCGACAGACGTCCGCTGGGCCGTCTGACACCCCTTGACTGACTGTTTTCAATCGCTTTTCTGGAGTCACTCGACATGAGCATTTCCGCAATCAACGTACGCAATCAGTTCAAAGGCAAGGTCAAGGAAATCATCCGCGGGCCGGTGGTGTCCGAGGTCGATGTGGACACGCCGTTCGGTATCGTCACCTCGGTGATCACCACACGTTCGGTCGACGAACTCGACCTGAAGGTCGGCTCGGAAGTGGTCGCGCTGGTGAAGTCGACGGAGGTGTCGATCGCTCGTCTGTAAGCGCGCGAGGGCACTAGTCGCATTGATCGCATCTTCACGCGCGCCGACGCTATTTTGCGTTGGCGCCGCTTCGCTTGATCTCATCCTCCTTGCCGATACCACTTGCCGGTTTGTTGCCGCCACGCATCCATACGGCACCACGCAACCCGCATGCCTCAACGCGCCCCTGCGTGCCCCCGCAAAACTTGCTACGATGAATTGAGCACCACGACGGAGACGGCCATGTCGAAGTCATTAAGTCCGGAAGCGGTTGAAGCGTTGCGGCGCCTGAACGATGTCGGCGTCGGACAGCCCATGCCGAAGTTTGAGCAATCCGTCACGGCGGAGTTGCTGACGAACGGGCTTGCCGCCGAAGCAAGCGGCGGCGAAGTCGAAATCACCTGTAGCGGCCGGCAGTACCTTTCTGGCGATTGCGACTGATCGTCAGGCGAGGGCGGGCCGGTGCATGCTCCGAGCCGCAACGACGGCCCGGTGGAAAGGCGCGGCCGCCGACATTCAAGGGCACGCAAGACACCAAGGAGGCGATCATGGAGCCGAAAGGCCTCGACATGGGCGACTACCAGGAGCGCTATCAGGACTACGAGATTGAAGTCGCGGTCGAACAGGTGCTCACCGGTGTCAAAGCGCATTTTCGGGTGTTGCGCAACGACGCGGTGGTGGTCGACTGGCGGCTCGTGCATATCGACACGCTATGGTCCACTGAGCATGCCGCGGCCCTGGCGGGCTTCAAGGCGGCGCGGGAAACGATCGATGCTGGCCTCACCACGTAGCCACAAGCGCGCGAGCCGGCGAGCGCATTCAATTAAGCTGACGATCTTTCGACTTGCTGGAGACGGTCGATCCGTTCGGCAACCGGATTCGTTTTTGCGAATCGCCGAACAAGGATATGCGTGGGGCGTGATGAACCAGTGGCAGGGGCTTGACGCCGCGGTCGCGGCCGTCGTGTAAACGGAACCGGGCGCCGGCATGCATTGCATTCGCGGCGCCCAGTTCGGCTGCCGTCTTGTGAACGGCAACCTTCAACGGCGACAGATTAGTGGCCGAAGAAAACCGATTGCGGGCCCGACGAAGCCGGTGCACGCGTACCCGATTGCGACGACACGTTGTTCACGCCACCGTATGCGTTCGACTCGGCATTAGCGCGTTCAGCCGCGACGGTTTGTGCGCTCTGGCCTTGTTGCGAAGCCGGTGCGCCGACCGACGGACGGTAGAACGGTGCCGGGCCGTAGCCGCTAGCGAATGCGGGAGCGGCGATCGAGGCAGAAACAGCAACCAACAGGGCGGCGATGAGCTTGGTCTTCATGGTGTGACTCCGATAAGTTTCGATTTCATTTCAGGAAGGCGTCGCAGGGGCCGGTGAGGTGTGTCTGCAACGTCGATGGAAGGCAGTGTATACCCCTACTATTGAAAATTTGTACCGATAATCTGAAATTACTATTCTCGGTATTGAAATAATCGGTCGGAGGGTTATGCGACAGGCGTCAGCGGTGGTCTGCCCCCGTCTGTCAAGCGGTTTTGGCGGTCAAAGACCGGGTTGGGAG
>NZ_VOSW01000348.1 GCF_009690905.1 Paraburkholderia madseniana | reverse complement strand
CGCATCGAACTGCAGTTGGACCAGCCCACCGAGGCGGGCGACACGGTGATCCGGCTGTGGAGCAATCTGCCTGCCGCGGTGGGCGCACACGAGATCGCCCGACTATATCGCAAGCGCTGGCGTATCGAAGGCATGTTCCAGCGACTCGAGTCGGTGCTGCAAAGCGAGATCCGCACCCTGGGTCATCCGCGGGCCGCGCTGCTGGGTTTTACCGTCGCGGTGCTGGCGTACAACGTGCTGGCCACGCTCAAGCG
>NZ_VOSW01000347.1 GCF_009690905.1 Paraburkholderia madseniana | reverse complement strand
GCATGCCCGCGTTGCCATCTCAAGGAGCGATGTTCGCCCAGCGACTATCGCCGCATCCGACGATGGGAGCACGAACATGTACTGGAAGTTATGCAGCGTCGACTCGACCGGAAGCCTGATGCAATGACCATCCGAAGAAGCACTGTCGAACACGTCTTCGGCACGCTGAAGCATTGGATGGGGGCCACCCACTTCCTGACCCGGACGCTGGGACGCGTGAGCACGGAAATGAGTCTTCAGGTATTGGCCTACAAC
>NZ_VOSW01000346.1 GCF_009690905.1 Paraburkholderia madseniana | reverse complement strand
AAAAAGGCGATCCCGACGGCCGCCCGAAGCCCATCATGAAACTTTATGTGCAGTAGTTCAGACCTGATGCCTCGCTCGCGATGCGTTTGACGTCGCTACTCTACATAACGATCTACTGTCGGTAATAACGCAAATGTGCTGCAGCACATTTGCGTTATCTCAAGGTCGCGACCAGCACAATCTGCGCGACGACCAGCCCATTCGACCGGCTGCCCCCAAACACTTCACAGACCTCACCCGAAACGCCGGCTGACCA
>NZ_VOSW01000345.1 GCF_009690905.1 Paraburkholderia madseniana | reverse complement strand
CGGGGACATCATTGACACTTTATGGTCAGTGATTTTCGCTCCTCAGGTCAAGGGTGAGGATGCGATGATGGGCAAACCAGAATTCAAATACGCCGTCTTCGCCCGGCTTTGCGCGTGCCGCAACCGGTAGCCCATAAAGTGCTTTCGAGACCCTAAGGTGCTGTCCTTCAAAGCGTAGCTGACCATTCGCTTTGACCCGCAGTACCACGTCATCCGGGCCGTACTCCGGCTCCGGCAGGATCGATGGATACGCCCGC
>NZ_VOSW01000344.1 GCF_009690905.1 Paraburkholderia madseniana | reverse complement strand
GCGGCCCCTGCGGCGTCCCATGCGGCGTCCCATGCGGCGTCCCATGCGGCGTCCCATGCGGCGTCCCGTGCGGCGGCCCGTGCGGCGGCCCCTGCGGCGTCCCCTGCGGCGGCCCCTGCGGCGTCCCCTGCGGCGGCCCCTGCGGCGTCCCATGCGGCGTCCCATGCGGCGTCCCATGCGGCGTCCCATGCGGCGTCCCGTGCGGCGGCCCGTGCGGCGGCCCCTGCGGCGTCCCCTGCGGCGGCCCCTGCGGCGTCCC
>NZ_VOSW01000343.1 GCF_009690905.1 Paraburkholderia madseniana | reverse complement strand
AAGCGCTGGCACAGCTCGGTCATCGTCAGCATGTTCTGACTGGCCAGATGAACAAATTCCTGTCGGAGGCTCATGGTGTCTCTTGCGTTCCAGGGCATGGTCGGGACCGGGCGTTTTAATACCCGGACGTGTCAACTGAAGTTGACCCAGAAAAACGGACATCTATCCTTTGGAGAAGGAGGTGCCGATTATGGGCAAGCATCGTACCCCGTACCCGGCGGAATTCCGGGCGCAAATGGTCGAGCTGGTGAAGGCTGGAC
>NZ_VOSW01000342.1 GCF_009690905.1 Paraburkholderia madseniana | reverse complement strand
GTTGACGCGATTGCCGACACACCGTGCCGCCGACATCGCGCAACTGCTTCCTCATCGCTGGACGCGGACCGCTGCTTGATCGTTTCAGCGATTGCCCCCGTCAAGATGCCTTCCCCGGGTGCTTACGACGCAATCCATGACAGAAGATGACCTGAGCTTTTTGCCCTTGCGTGTGACGCGTGTCGGTGTCGGCGGCAAGCGAAGCTTCGACCCGGCGGACAAGCGACGACTGGTCGAAGCCTGTCTGCGGCCAGGCGCCTCA
>NZ_VOSW01000341.1 GCF_009690905.1 Paraburkholderia madseniana | reverse complement strand
TCGATGAACAAGCGCCGCAGATTCTTCCCGAGAGCCTGCTGGGCAAGGCGATCTCATATACGCGCAACCAGTGGACATACCTCAGCCGCTATGTGAACGACGGACGCGCGCCAATCGATAACAACGTGATCGAACGGTTATCGAAATGCTTCTCTAAGCGCTCTTATCCGCGCTACGGAATTATGCAAGGTCCGGAGAGGTTACATGCAGCGCGTTCCGCGTCGACAAGCGTTGTTCGGCACGCGATATCCTGCGATTGCTGAA
>NZ_VOSW01000340.1 GCF_009690905.1 Paraburkholderia madseniana | reverse complement strand
ATCAATGCACAGTCTTCCTGATGCCTGCCCAAGGCCTGCGCCGGCCGTGACAACTCCGGATCATAAATGCGGCTGGCGTCGCGCCAAGGCAGAGGTCTGCATAATTCCGTAGCGCGGATAAGAACGGTTATCGAAATGCTTCTCTAAGCGCTCGATGACGTTGTTATCGATTGGCGCGCGTCCGTCGTTCACATAGCGGCTGAGGTATGTCCACTGGTTGCGCGTATATGAGATCGCCTTGCCCAGCAGGCTCTCGGGAAGAATCTGCGGCGCTTGTTCATCGA
>NZ_VOSW01000339.1 GCF_009690905.1 Paraburkholderia madseniana | reverse complement strand
GGCGGCTTGCGAAAGTCCGCTGATGCGCCAGCCGAAGTGTGAGTTGCGGAAAAGTTGAAAGTCGCCGGGGGCCGGGCGCTCCGCGCCCGGCAAACCACGAAAGAAGAGAAGAAAGAAAGCGAAACGAGAACAATCCGGCGGGTAACATTCCTTCGTGAGGCAACACGTTAGCTGGCCATGGTTGTCGCTCCGTTCGGGTTGTCAGTGGGTAATTGACGGCGTCGCTCCTTCTGTTTGTCGCTGGCTTTGCGGCGCCGGTAGCTTTCGACGTTCAGCTCGAAGATCGTCGAGTGA
>NZ_VOSW01000033.1 GCF_009690905.1 Paraburkholderia madseniana | reverse complement strand
GGCCTGAACCGCTTACACCGCAAGACACCACTACGCCCGCCGTCTGGAATGCGGTCATCGTTGCTCAATGCGGTCTCCTGATCTGCTGGCATCAGCTCGCCGAGGCTATCTATTTGCACCAGTGCCGCCAGACTCTTGAGCTTGCTCATCGCGGATCCGAAAATCGGTCAGGCCGGCACTCGAACCGATTCGTTGATCGCTATTTGCGCCACAGCCGATATTCGATGGGTGTCATCTGCCGCGCGAGTTTTTCCGGGCGTCCACGGCAACGCCCGGACAAAGTACATGCCAACAGATCGGATAAGACGCGGTCGAATTCGCTCAGGAATAGCTGCTGCTAACGGCCGCCGAGCCGGCGCCCACTGCCGCTCCCGCGACCATCCCCTCAGGACCCTCAATCGCGCCTGCGAGAGCCCCCTGGATAGCGCCTTGGGCCACGGTTTCCGCTTTTTGAACGAGATTTTCCGCGTCGTGTTCTAGCCCATGAACAGCATGGCTCATAGCGTGACCGATTGAACTGAATATGCTCATGAAATTACTCCAAAGATTGTTCGCCATCATCGATTGGTAATACGTTACACGCAGCGCCCCATCGCCAGAAGCAGCGGCACAGGCGAATCTTCGCTGTATTTGATGAGTAACGCGTGGTGGGCGGCGGTTCATTTGTGAGGGATTCGTTTCTCAGGAGCAAGCTCACTGCTGAGCCCGGTCCACTATGCATTCAAGACCCTCGCTTACATGATGATCAACCTGCGGCACTACCACTGACGATCAGCGCTGGTGCGAACACCATGGTGGTGGCGCTCCTCGCCATGAGGCGTCACATCCATTTAATCTGCAGTCTTGACAAAATATCGAAAAAATTGCATAATTATCGCCCTTTTCACAACCCTCGAACCGCTCCTGCGCGCCCACGCTGCATCGCTTCTTCACATCCCGTTTGCGCTCGGGTGAAACCCGAAACCAGTTGTGCGTATAACCCGGAATTGTGCCTAAAGGTGTTTGTACTAAACCGCTGACGCGGTAGTGGAAGGGAAGCGGAGGTCAGTGCCAGGCGTTCTGTCAGGACGGTTGTCTGAGGCTGGGCCATAGAGAAGTGACGAGCAGGCTGCCGGAAGCAGCATGGATGTGCCCGACCGGGCATTCCATCCACTGTTTCAAGGAGGTCCGCCATGACACTGCTCTGCCAACGCATGCATGCACGACATGCAGATCCGCAACCTCGCCGACAACACGCAGAAGGCCTATCAGCTTCAGGTTTCCAGTTTCGCCCGGCACTTCCGGCGCTCACCCGAAGTGCTCGGACCCGAAGATATCCGGGCCTGGCAAATCTACCTGACCAACGAACGCAAGCTCGCCCCGAGCTGCGTGCAACTGGCTGTGGGCGCACTGCGCTTCCTGTACCGCGCCACGCTCAGGCGGGAATGGAGCGACGAGGACTTTCCACCGCCAAGGCGACCCGTGAAGCTGCCGGTCAGCCTGAGCGCCGAGGAAATCACCCGTTTCTTCTAGTCGGCCCCCAGTCTCAAGCAGCGCACCATCCTGATGACCGCGTATGCGGCTGGCCTGCGCGTGTCAGAAGTCGTCCATCTGAAGGTCACCGATATCGACAGCCAGCACATGGTGATCCGCGTGCACCAGGGCAATCCAGGAAGGACCGCTACGTGATGATTTCCCCGCGGCTGCTCGAGATCCTGCGATCTGTACTGGCACGAGGCTCCCCCCGCGAGTGGCTGTTTCCCGGTGACATTCCCGGGCACCCCATCACCCGGTCCGCAGTAGGGCCGGCATGCCAGCTCGCGCGCCAGCGCAGCGGGATCACGAAACCCATTGCACCGCATTCGCTGCGGCACGCCATCGCGACCCACCTGCTGGAAAGCGGTACCGACGTCCGCAGGATCCAGCTGCTGATGGGCCATCGCAGCTTGTCGACGACGGCATGCTATTACCGACAGAAAGTTGTTATGTGCAGTCTCGAATTCCGCTCGTTGATAGCAAAGGATTCCGGTCGCGGGAACTCGACATAATTGTTTGGGCGGGATGTGGAGGCCCGCAGCTAAAAAACGACATGCGTGACCTCCTGTGCCCTACAGCGAATGTAGCCAATCGAGCAGGGACTTGTTCTGCTGCCAGGACGGGATCTTCGGAAGCGGCGTACCGTCCGCCACTTTCTCGAGTGTCTTCCGCTTCATCTCAAGATTTGTGCGAGCATAGATCTCAGTCGTCTTCACACCACGTGGCCCAGGAAGTCGCGGATGATCTCGAGCGGGACACCACTCTGCAGCAGGTGCATTCCCTTCGTGTGACGGCTATGTCGCCGGCGACATAGAGCAGAGGGTCTTTGATTGGCGGTCGCGGCCCAGGACATATGAACAGGTCGCGACAGAATCAGCCCGCGACCGGTGATCAAAAAACCCTCTGCTTTATGCGCTGCAGCGCATCAACACGTACCTTGCCCCCCCTTCAACGGAACGACCCACCCGCACTTGTTTGCGAAGCTTCTCCAAAGCGACGAAATTGGTTGAACCAGCATCCCGAAGCCTGTTTTTCGTGCCGGCTGCCGCTTGCAGCAAGCCGCGAAATTGCTAAAGACAGGGTGCGCGGATCTCAGCGAGGCTGCGGGCGTGCTCCGGCAACCGCCCATCAGGCAAGCCGGATACATGCATGCAGACCATTTCGACATCACGAACAGGAAGCTTGCAAAAGTCGTCGGGTTCATACATGCCCGAAAAGGAGGGTTACCCCCATCAGCGCTTCCGGGAGCGCAGGTACTCGCCCACGCGTCTGATCTCTTGTAGCCGGAAGCCTTCGATCGACGTGCTGTACTGGGAGCCGAAGCGATTGGTCCGATACGCGTTGACGCGTTCTCTCAGTGTTTCGGCGTCCGGGCCCGTTTGCGCCTTGGTGACGATCTCGTCCGCTTGCGGCATGTGATTGAGCGCGCTCCGGGAGTGCATATGCTTGCGGAAGACCGCTGGCATAGGCACTGAATTCACCTCGCCCCCCCGGTGGAGCAGGTCGGCGTATTCTGCATGGGTCTTGAACGATTTCAAAGCGTTGTTGAGCGCGAACATCACACAATCCCACTCCGAGTTTTGAATACCGTTAAACACCACCTTCACTTTCGCTGGTGCGAACATCGCGGGGAACATCGAAAGTGTCTGAGCCAACGCCGATTCGTATACGACGATTGAAGGCCGGCGCTCCCCCCGGAGCCTGACGTCGAGTGCGACATAGTGGTCCCGCGAACCCGCGAACGGCGGATAGACAACTCTGAAATTGCCGGTCCCGCGCGCACCCGCCATTTGCTTGATGTACTCATGGCACTCGTCTGCTTTGTCAAAGACGTGCAGATTGAGTCCCGGATTTCTCTGGTTCTCCATCTCCGCGATGAGCGGAAGATACTTTTTGTCAAATTGATTAGTTCTCCAATCCGGCTTGGATCCCTCGGACGTTTGCCCTACCGAGAGCTTCGCGTACTCGTAGAATTCCGTGTTCGCGCGCTTGATTTGCTTCAACTTTGAATCGACCGTCTTGATTTTTTCCCTCAGCCGACCTGGAACTTTCGGGGGATCGTCCTGCTGCGACTCTATGTAGTTGGACCGCGCTTGTGCAGACGACGATTCGGCGATGGGCGATCGCAGCCGTTGTGTCTGGCCGACGAATCGACCCAGCTCATCCGTTCTATGCGGGTCGAGCGCGAGCGAGCGCTGCAGCCGTGGGGAGGTCTCGGCCACTTGCGCAGACGTGTCCGTACGTGCGGGGTCCCCCGCCCGCCGACCATGCCGGAAGCGTCGCAGCAGGTTTCTCACCCCCGAGGCCGTCACCTGCCGGCCGGGACTTTCCTCCGCAAAAGCGACCGGTCGCTGCGTAATCGGCGATGCGCCGGCGTCATGGCGCCCGCCGCCGTATTCAATCTCGTCGGGTTGGCTGCCGCGAAAAGGGCTGCCGATGCTAGAGAAGAAGCGTTCCATGGAATATTGGCTTGACAGTTAAGGGGGCACAGGGATTCCCGTGGTGAAAACCCCTGCATCCCACTAGGTAACGGCAGACCGGCGTTGGTTCCAATGGCTCTCGTAATCATATAGCTGGCCTGAGCTTCGCAGCGAGAGGCGCAGAGGTAGAGTCAACATGGCTCTAGCCCTTTGACCTAACGGAGGCCGAGATGAAGTTCAGTGGAATAGACCTGCACTCGAACAACAGCGTGGTGGTGATCAGCGATGGTGAGGGCCTGCTCGTATTGCAGCGGCGCCTGCCCAATGATATCCGCGCAATCCTCGCGGCACTAGGGAAGGTCTGCACAACCCGTTTTCTGCACGTCGCGCGGTTTGCTGCCCGCGTTGTAGTGTCGGCGAAGATGCTGGGACCTCGATCACCGTTTTAGTCGAGCCGTGGCGACGCGCGTTTGAGACTCATGTGTCTGCGCCCACGTGTTTCACGCTTTGCGCAGCCCTTACGCGTCATCCACAGATTGCCCAGCGCAAACAGCGTCGCGATCTGCGCAGTGTTCTTCATCAGGCCCCGGTAGCGTGTCTTCGTATAGCCAAACTGGCGCTTGATGATCCGGAATGGATGCTCCACCTTGGCGCGCACGCCGGCCTTCAGGCGTTCGATCTGAACGTAGATCGCGTCCAGACGATCACTCAGGTCCAGTTTTCTGCGCTTCGCTGGTCCCATTGCGACATGCCAGCGCACTGAACCGTCCGCGCATCGCTTCTGAATACCCTGATATCCGGCATCAGCGTACACATCCGCCTCTTCGCCGTGTAGCAACGCTTCGGCTGTATTGATGTCCTGAGCGTTGGCAGCTGTGCCGATGACCGTGTGAACCAGGCCAGACTCCGCGTCCACGCCGATGTCGGGTAGCGGTGGCGCATTGCTGCGCCACCGCCCCCTTCTATGAGCAGTAATTTGTCAAGGCCGCTTACGAATCGTCGATCAATTTCTTCCGCATCTCCTTGCTAGAGCGTATGGCTGGGTCAAGGGCAGGCGAAGCCTGGCGTAGCGAACCCTTGACGCTGGGTAGAGGCGATATGCTGGCGTATGTTGGTGAGCGCGCGGTATTGCGCTCGCCAACATACAGGCGCATTCCACGTCACCCAGTAACTGTCACTGCCGCAATCGAATCTACGTCCCTGCCTGAAGCCGGCCGTGGCGCTCGTGAGATGATCCAACGTCGCCGGGTAGCCGGACGCGGTTGCCCGCGCCTGGCCCCCTAAGGTAGGGTCGAGAACTGGCGCGCGCACCTGTAGGCGCCGGTGGTAATTCCACCGCTTTCGCAATGGCCCGCAGTCCGGCAACCATAGTCACGTTTCCAGCTCCCGCCACGTCGAACGCAGCTTGCCGGTTTCCGGCACTACGCTCTCCTGTTTGCTTCATGTCAAGAGTTATGGGACCTATCACGCTGGGCGCGCTTTCGGTGCGGCGGGACGACGAACACGATAGCCGTTGAACAGCTTCAGTTCCTCATACAGCCAGCGCCTACTCCACCGCTTCCAGCCGAAGCCCCCGCGATTCCGGGATCGCCCCATGTGGCGCCTGATCTTCTTTTCCACCCAGTCTTTGACGAAGCTGAAGCACTCACTGGAATGTCCTACGGCGAAATAATTCACCCAGCCACGTAACACCGGGTTGATCAGTTGAACCACCCGATCCACCGGCTGCGACTGGTATCGCCGAAACACCTCCTCGAGTTTGCGCAACAACGCCGTGCGTTTCTTCAACTTCGGCGTATAGTGCGCCCGCCACACCAGCTTCTTCACACTGCGAATTCGACGGAAGTCAAATCCCAGAAAGCCAAAGCTTTCTCCGCAGTCCAGATCCACCGTGTGACTCTTCTCTTCATTGACTTCAACCTGCAGTTTGGCAAACTCTTCCCGAAGTCGCTTGCTCACCGCTCCCAGCAACCACGCATGGCGCGGATGGGCATCGATCAGCACGACGAGATCGTCCGCGAAACGCGCATACTCGACGTAGGTGTACTTCCCGTTGCGCGTGGCTTCTTTCGCCCGCTCCAGCATCCGGTCCACCTCGGTGAGGTAGATATTACTGAGCAAGGGCGAAATCACCCCGCCTTGCGGAACGCCTTGTTTGCCCGACGCGGTCAACATCAGCTTCAGCAGATGCATGACATCACAGTCATTGACCCGACGCGCCACCTTCTCGAGCAGCAGATGATGCCGCACGGTGTCAAAGTAGGCGCGTAGATCCAGATCTATGACGCGGGTCTTCCACTGAACAATCGCCGTCGCCACCCGCTGCACCGCTTCATGCGCGGTGCGCTTGGGACGATAACCATACGACCCCGGTTGGAAGTCTGCCTCGAAGATCGGTTCCAGTATGAGCTTGAGCGCACCCTGGACCACCCTGTCGCGGATGGCTGGAATCGACAGGACGCGGACTTTGCCCCCGTCCTTTGGTATTTCCTGCCGCCGCGATCGTAGCGGTACGTAGGCACGCCCGATCAGTTCATCCCGTATCTGCTCAAGGAACGCCTCTGCGCCTAGCGCCTCGATGGCCTCAAACGTCACCCCGTCAATACCCGGAGCGCCGTTGTTCTTTCTTGCCAGCGCATACGCCTCGCGCAGCGTTTCCATCTTACAGACATGGACGTACAACCCCCAGAAACGCCAGGACGGTTCAGCCTTCGCCTTGACGTATATTCCCCGCCTCAGGTCCTGCAAACTGCTGGACGCCTTTGTCATCTCGTCCTTGCCTCCCATGTTGTCGAGGACGTTACAAACAGCAGGGCCCCTTTGCTCCACCAGCGTTACCCGGTCTCACAGCTAGTACGGACCCATCCGCCACTCTCTCGCCTTCGGTCCACTTCCCGGGGTCACCGGTTATAGGACCTACCTTGCTCCGGCGATTTCGCGCCGGGGCGAGGAGAGCTTCTCCAGTTGCTTAGCATGTCCTTGTCATCGTGCCGTCGCTTCCACCCCGCCGAAGTGGACTAGCCGTGTCGGTCAGATTTCGGCTACCCATGCTGCCTTCGCCCTACAGTTGCAGGCTCG
Source organism: Paraburkholderia madseniana (assembly GCF_009690905.1). Lineage (GTDB taxonomy): Bacteria > Pseudomonadota > Gammaproteobacteria > Burkholderiales > Burkholderiaceae > Paraburkholderia > Paraburkholderia madseniana. The sequence goes on along the minus strand of NZ_VOSW01000033.1, from coordinate 82,556 downwards.
GCCTTCGGGGCTTCTCACTTTCGAGGCCACATTCACGTTCACTTTCATTACGGCCCGACGACTCGCGCATTCCCCGAGGGAATGTCTGTCGATAGGCTTCAGAGTCTTGGTTTCCCGCCACCCTGCTATCCAAGCTACGGGGCTTCTGACTTCTACCCCGGCAGGTCTGTCTCCTGCTGAACACGCCAGCCTTCGCTGGACACACAACTGTACGTGCAAGTTTCCCTGCATACAGCTCAAGCCTCTGCCAAGGCATCTTTCGACACCCGCATTCACAACTTGTTTCCGGCGTACTTTTGAATTCCATGACAACCGGGATGGTGCAGTTGAATATTGCCCGCTGCAATCGACCCGCCGTCAGTTCTTTTCACAATGAAGCGGGTGACCCAAGGGGTACCTATTGCGATCGGTTCCTGACAGGTCGGACACACGCCATCCTGCCTCAGCCAGACCCGGTAGAGCTTCGCGCGACCCCTTGGCAGGTTCATCATCCTCTTGCCCCATCGGGTCTCGAAGTATGGTTCCCACTGTGGGTCGTGCGGATTGGCCCCGGCCTTGATCTTGACATGCCGCTTTATCGGCGTGTCCGAGATCCGCCTCAGCCTGTGTCTGCTGCTCGCGCATTGCGTCAATGCCTCGCTGCGTCGCGTCGACGGCGGTCTGCGCATCGGGTCACATCGCGGCAGATCCCCAGCACGCTGACGATCTGCCCTGCTGCATCTTTCTCCGGAATGAGGCTGACTTCGTGTACCCGCGCTCCCCCCGTCTCGTCGCGAATCGTCTGGCGCACGAATGGCAGCGCTTCGCCGGTCGCGACGACGCGGGCGATAGCTGCGGCCACGTGGTCGTGCAACTCTTTAATCCGCGTGCCAATGAGCCCTGCCGCCGGCCTGCACAAAGTCCGCTCATGAGTCGGGTTGATGTAGAGATAGTTGCCGAGGCAATCCCAGCGCGCGATATTGTCGGGCAGATTTTCAGCGAGGGAACGGAACTCGCGCTCGCTGGCGGCCACTGCGTCCCGAATTCCGAGGTGCCGTGCAGCATCCGCAGCAATGGTCTCGGCAAAAGCGGCGCTAATGGCTCTCAATCTTTCGGAGAGCGCTTGCAGTCTGGCGCCATTGCCATTTTGCTGATCACTTGGCTCTCCAATGGACTGGAGCTCGATTGCAACGGCATAGATTGTCTTGGCGCCGCCCAGCAAGGGTTCGTTTTTCTGCTCGATGTCGAAGATCAACGAGAACTCCAGCGCAAGCGGCGGGTCGGGAAACGGCGGCGCATCATCGCCTGAACGTGATGCGTTATCGCAGCGACGCAAGCGGTTCATCAAGCCGGAACGCGCTGACCACCTCGCTCAAATGCGCGGCCTGCCCCTGCAACGCCTGGGCCGCGGCCGCGCTTTCTTCCACCAGCGACGCGTTTTCTTGCGTGACCTTGTCCATCTGCGAGATCGCCTGGCCGACCTGCTCGATGCCCTCCGTTTGCTCCTGGCTCGATGAGCTGATTTCGGCCACGAGCTCCGCGACGTGCCGGATGCTGGTCACGACTCCCTGAATGATCTGGCCGGCCTCCTCCACGCGCTTGCTGCCGGTGCCGACCTGGCCAACCGAATCGTCGATCAGCGCCTTGATTTCACGCGCCGCCAGCGCGCTGCGCTGCGCCAGCGCCCGCACTTCGCTCGCGACGACCGCGAAGCCCCGGCCGTGCTCGCCGGCGCGCGCGGCTTCCACCGCGGCGTTCAATGCGAGGATGTTCGTCTGGAAGGCGATGCCGTCGATCACACCGATGATGTCGACGATCTTCTGCGAGGAGGTATTGATCGCGTTCATCGTATCCACAACCTGCGCGACGGCCTGCCCGCCGCTCTCCGCGATGACCGAGGCCTTTGAAGCGAGCTCGTTCGCCTCGCGTGCGTTGTCCGCGTTGTTTTTCACCGTGGAGGTGAACTGCTCCATCGCCGCCGCAGTCTGCTCGAGCGAACTCGCCTGCTGCTCCGTGCGGCTCGACAGGTCAATGTTGCCGCTTGCGACTTCGCGCGAGGCAAGGGCGATCGTATCGGTGCCTTTGCGCACGCTCAACACGATGCCATGGAGGCCGCCGATCATGTGCCCGAGCGCGGTCAGCAGCCGGCCTACCTCGTCTTTGGACTCGACCTCTGGCCGCCGCGTCAGGTCGCCGCGGGCCACGGCCTCGGCCAGATGCACCGCGCGATTGATCGGCACCGTGATGGTCCGGGTGATGAAGAATCCGGTGGAGGCCGCGATCACGATCGCAAAAATGGAGATCACGATCATGTGGATCGTGGTCTGATGCACATCGTCGCCGCCGAGCGCCACGTCCTGCTGCATCTCATGCGCGAGATGATCCACCATGCGGTTGACCTGGTCGTAGTACTTGTCCTGCAGGTCTGACATGTCGCCCTGGTAGAGGTCGCGCGCCTCCTGGAGCTTCTGCGCGGCCATCAGATCGAAGAATCGCCGGACGCTCGCGCCGTAGGCCGAGCGCGCCGCGGTCTGGTCCCTAAAGATCGCCCTCGCTTCATCGTCCGGCAGCATCTTCTCGAGCTGCGCATAGGCCTCGGTATTGGCCGTGCGAACGAGCACAAAGTTATCCATGAGCTTCTTCGATTGCTCCGGCGACGTGCTCAGCACCAGATCGCCGAGGATATCTTTGGCCTTGTAACCGTTGTCCTTGATGCGACTGCTCAGCGCAATCAGCGCGTAGCGCTCGCTGACGAGCGTCTCCATTTTTGTGCCGACAGAGCCAAGACGCTGTATACCGATGATGGTCGTGCCTATCAGCAGCGCCACGACCAGCGAGAACGCCACCCCGAGACGAACCCCGATTCGCAGATCAGAAACTTTCACTTGCCCTTCCTTGTTATCAATGATAGTGCTGCAATCGTTCGCCCAAAACGGCAGGCAAACGCCGCGGAATATTCCGGCGATCGTTCCCGGCGCCTCGCCCGGCTTGCGCGATCCGGTCCACTGACAGCCAGCGGTTCAACTACGACATTCCGTCCCTGCCCATCCGGCCACCCAAGCCCCGGACGGATCGCGGGCAGATTGTCCAGGCGCCCGAGGACATGGATTCTTCGCATGCCGTTAATCCATGATCACGATTTCCGCTGTGGGGGTCTTCAAGGCGTGGACACGTCCTGCCCGAACATCCAATATCAGTTGCTCGAGTGCATCGATACGCCGCTGGATCTCCCGGTGCTTGCCGCCCGGGCCCGCCTCCTTGTGCTCACGGCCAAGATGTTTCGTGCTGGCAACGAGATAGGCAACGGCTCCCCCGCGTGACATGAAATGGCGTTCCATCCTGTTTCCACAAAATTCAACTGCTGGTGATTTGACCCTGGTGCCCTGCGCCCGCATTCGTCGTGACCTCTAACCGCGCAGGCGCTCGCCGGTCCAGGGCTTCTTCCTGCTTGAGTTGCGCCGTTTTCTTTCGTCCTGGCTTCCTTGGGGGCAACGCCGCGATGGCCTCGAGTGCCATCGTGATACGCGCGTTGAGGTCCGCCATGCAGGCTTGTGATCCGAGCGGACCATCGAGCTTCGCGCACGCGTTGCGCACGGCCTGCGCCATGGACGCGCACATCGCCCGGATCGATTCGCTTTGCGGATCGGCCTGCAGCGCAATGTGCGGGAAATCGAGCTTGCGAGTCAGCATGGGGATGACGAGGAGGCGGACCAGCATGCGCTGGTCCCGGTCCGACGCGTCGAAAGTCGCGCGGGATTCGAGGAACGCAGCGAGAGCGAGATCCTGTCGGTTCGAAGACGAAAGTATCTTCATGTTCGTGATGAATCAGTTCGGCACGAGCGGCAGTCGCGCGTGGCATTCAACGCGCGTCCTGGCGGTCGGCGCTCAATACCACCAGATACTGGTTCGTCAGTTCCAGCAACGTCGAGTGGTATTGCTCCGGCATCGCTATGTCGTCGACATATGCCATCGCTTCTTCAATTCCATCCCGGAATGCCTGCTCAACATCGACGCGCTGCAATGGCGTGAGACGCGGCAATGCCGCATCGAGCAGCTGGCTCATGACCACGACCCGCGCCCCAATGCGGGCCACGCCATCGACATTCGACGCCGTCTGCTGCTCCAGAAACTCCACCTGTTCACGACCCTTCATTGTTCTTCGCTTTCGTCAATAATCTCGACATCCGTTGGATGATCGGCTTCGTTCCGTCCATCGTGCGACCTGCTTCATCCATGCGGCACAAACCGTCCTGCGCCTGCTCTTTTGCGCAAAGCAGGGGGCAATGTCACGACGACGCGTTCAGCGAAGCCATGACATTGCCGTCTCCGCGCTAAAGATCCGGATACCGCGAAACAGGATGGGACGGCTCAGGAGGTTGCTTCCGGGCAGGCATTTGTCTTCTGATCAACCCGGATGTGCCGTCGCAGCGAGATCGAGCTGCCGGGCGTCCTCATCCGAGAGTGCGCGTTCGATGTCGAGCACGATCAGCATGCGCTCGTCACGTGACGCGACACCAACGATATGCTCCGTCAACGCGGCTGTGCCTAACTGTGGAGGCGGCATGATGTCCTCAGCCGCGATTTCCACCACGTCCGACACTGCGTCGACCACGACACCCACCACGCGACGCAGCACGTTCAGCACAATGACGATTGTCTGGTCGTTGTAGGTCGGGCTGTCGTCGCCAAAGCGGATTCTCAGGTCGAGAATCGCTACGATTACGCCGCGCAGGTTGACAACGCCCTGATGTGTTCCGGCGCATTGGCGATATGCGTCACGTGGCTGTAGCCGCGGATCTCCTGCACGCGGAGAATATCGATCGCGTAGTGCTCCGCGCCGAGCACGAAGGCCAGGTATTCCTTCGCGGAGCCCTTGCTCGATACGCCCATTCGCCGCGGCTTGTCCTGAGATTGATGCATCCCGTTCATCCCTGTTCCGGTACCTCAAAAAGTCTGCCATTCCGAGCCGCTCGGTTCAGCAGACGGCTTCCCGATAACTGCAGGCGTCGGCAAGGCGACGGTCACAGACTCATTCGCCGCGTGGCCAGCGCGTTCGCCGGCAGACGATGCGGTTTTCGGCAACGCCGCAGATCGCCTTGCCGGCACGGACGGCTTCCTGGCCGGCTGGCCGGCTGGACGCGCGCGGAGGACGGCGGCGCAGGTGCCGAGGTAATCTGACCGCCTGCGACACGGAAGGTTAACACCGCCGCACCGAGCTGTTTGCCTTGATCCTCCAGCGACTGGGCGGCCGCCGCCGCTTCTTCGACAAGCGCGGCATTCTGCTGGGTAGCCCGGTCCATCTGCGTGACTGCCTGATTCACCTGTTCAATACCGCGGCTCTGCTCTTCCGACGCTGCGGCGATTTCACCCATAATGTCGGTGACCCGGCCGATCGCGTGGGTGACCTCGGACATGGTCCTGCCCGCCTGCTCAACTTCCGCCGTCCCACCCCGGATTTTTTCTACCGATGCGCCGATGAGATCCTTGATTTCCTTCGCTGCCGCCGACGAACGTTGAGCGAGGCTTCGCACTTCGCTCGCCACCACCGCGAAGCCACGGCCCTGCGCTCCCGCACGAGCTGCTTCCACAGCGGCATTCAGCGCCAGAATGTTGGTCTGAAATGCAATGCCTTCGATAATGCCTGTGATTTCGGCGATCTTGCCCGAGCTCTGATTGATGTCACCCATCGTCACGACCACCCGGCTGACAACCTCGTTACCCCGGTTCGCAACTTCAGACGCGTTGGCCGACAGAGTACTGGCCTGCCGTGCGTTGTCCGCGTTCTGTCGAACTGTCGACGTCAGTTCTTCCATGCTTGACGCGGTTGCCGTCGGCGTGCGTTTCGAGGGTGGCTCCGATGCTCGCCATCAAGCCGACCAGATCGCTTTGCGTGAAGCCCGTCATAGGGGAGTTCCACCGCTTCGCTGAGCCGCGCCTGCGGGTACGCCAATCCGATTCATGTCCATATCGCATATTAGTCTTCGTTGTCGTGGGAACGGCTGGAGCCGGAGTCATGCGACGCCTGCTCTACGGCCAGCAGCGCGCAAAAGTGCCCCCAAGCCCCCCACTCGATCTCAGGTTCAGCCGACATGTTTGCACGCTTCATTCCGGACGTTCCTACTGCATCCGGGGGAAGAACCGCACCCTCAGACGGTTCTAATATGCATTATCTCGATTGGGTCGCCGTTTTCGTTGCACGGGTAGAGCCGAGCGACGCCGGTGAGGAGCGCCGAAGCAAACGCCATCACCACAACGGAGGCTGCCGATGCAGACTGGCAAAAGTTCTGAACAGGGTGGAAAGTCGGACACCCATGAAGCGTTGCTGAATTCGCTGACCACGCTCGTGAGGACAAACGGCGCAGCGGTTTCTCGTCTCGGCGCACGGTTCGTGGTTATGAGCAAGTTTGTCGATGCGGTGCTGCGGCACCTCACGGCGGCACAGTGCGCGGCCGTGACGAAATCGTTTCGATACGGGGTCTACAGGTGCCTTACGCCGTTAAGAATATCCCTATAAAAATGAAGCAAACTCGTACATAGATTACTCTTGAACGGACGCAAATACGGCCGAAAACACATGGGTGATAGCGCCAGCAACTGTAGCTTTCCGTTTCGTAATGACAACGGTTTGGGCACGGATCATAGAGGAAAGCGACATGAGCAACTTCATACAGACAATCAAATTCAAGATCATTATCGCGTTCGGCGCGTGCGTAATTCTTATGGCCGCAATCGGGCTGTTTGGCGCATTCGGGCTTTCCAAGCTGAATTCGAACATGAACGAAGCCTACTCCAGCAATACGGTTGCGATTAGCGATCTGAGCGACATCCGTGCAGCGCTACTCTTTATCCGCCTTCAAGGGAGGCGAATCCAGATAGACAGGAATCCAGCCACGACGGCTGAGGCGGTTGAGGCTATTCACTCCGACCAGGACCGGCTCAGTAAAGCATGGGATCATTATTACCGGACCGAAATATCCAGCGACAGGGAGCGCGAGATTGCCGAGAGGATCAACAACGGGCTGCCGCAGTTCAAAGCAAGGACGGATGAAATCGTGGCCGCTTTCAACGCCGGCAATTACGATGCAGCCACCCAACTGATTGACAAGATAGGCCCGGTCGCTGACGCGGTGAAGGATGCGGTCAATCAGGATGTCCGTTTGAATATTGAGCAAGCCAGGAAATTCGCCCAAGACAGCGGATCGATGTTCAGGACCATCCTCTGGATCGCGGTAGCTCTTATCGGCTTCGGCGTGATGGTCGCCGCCGGTGCGTCGTTGTATCTGCTGCGCGCGATTTCGAGCCCGCTCAACAAGGCGGTAGACGTCGCGAACCAGATCGCGAACGGGAAGCTGGAAAATCGGATCGTGGTCGATTCGCAAGGCGAGTTCGGCCAGCTTCTCGAAGCGCTGAAGAGAATGGATCAACAGCTTAGCAATACGATTCGCGGAATCAAAGGGTCCACCGAATCGGTCACGGTGGCCTCACGCGAGATCGCCAGCGGCAATACCGACCTGTCGGCCCGTACCGAAGAACAGGCGGCGTCGCTTGAGGAAACCGCGGCCAGCATGACGCAATTGACCGAAACGGTAAAGCAGAACGCTGACAATGCACGTCAGGCGAACGCACTGGCGACAAACGCCACGGACATGGCGGATACGGGTAACGATGCTGTTCAATCCATGGTCGGGACAATCGGAAAAATCAGCGCGAGTTCAAGCAAGATTTCTGAAATCACGGGCGTGATTGAAGGTATCGCCTTCCAGACGAACATTCTCGCGCTGAACGCTGCCGTGGAAGCTGCACGTGCTGGCGAACAGGGGCGAGGGTTCGCCGTGGTCGCCAGCGAGGTTCGCAGTCTGGCCCAGCGTTCCGCTACGGCCGCGAAGGAAATCAAGGAACTGATCGGCTCGTCCGTGGCAATGGTCCAGGACGGTTCGAAACAGGCGGCAGAAGTCAGCGCGACCATGGGGCAGGTCAAGCAGGCAATCAAGCAGGTGTCCGATATCGTCGGCGAGATCGCAGCAGCTTCTGAAGAACAGAGCCGTGGCATTGAGCAGGTCAATCAGGCCGTGGGCCAAATGGATGAAGTGACCCAACAGAATGCGGCGCTCGTTGAACAGGCGGCAGCAGCAGCGCAGTCACTTGAAGAACAGGCCATGAACCTGAGGGACGCAGTGTCGGTGTTCAAGGTCGCTGATACCGGAGTCTCCGCATCACGTATGGTTACTCCGCAAAGCAAACCGCGCCCGCCCGGTTCCAGGACTTCAACCACCCGCCGCACAGCAGCGGCTCAACCGAAAACAGCGCCTCAATCGCCCAACGCCACGACCGGCACCGGCAGGACCGTCCCGGCGGACGCGAGTAGCGCCGACTGGGAAACGTTCTGATCCTGACTGAGCAATGTATAAAGGCTTCAGCATGCACGACAATGCTCCACACTTCCCGGCGCAAACGGCTTCGCAGGAGCAATCGGCGTTCGTATCACACGTTCAGTCTGAAGAAGCGAGCCACAACCCGTTGCTCGATGCACTCACTACCCTGTCGAAATCAAACGGTATGGCTGTTGTTCAACACGGCGCGCGCATCGCGGTCATTGGCGAACTACTGGTTTCCGTATTGATGCACCTGCCCCGTTCAATGCAAGCCGATATTGCAAAATCGTTCCGCGACAGGATTGAAGACTTGATGTCCCTGAGCGACGACAGGTATTTACCTGAACAATACCACTCGGCTCTTCTGACCGAGGTCAACCGTTACCTGAATGGACGTCGGTAGCCTGCCCGTCGAGGCAACCGGGTCGAACTCGCAGACTTCCTGAGAAGCAAGGATAGAAATGAACGGGATACATCAGTTGCAGGATGGCTCGCGGCGAACGCACGCATCCGTCAGGGGCTCAGCGAGCGAATACCTCGCATCCATGCTCGGCGCGGAACACTACGCGATCGATATTCGCGACGTACAGGAAATCCGCAGCTATTGGCACGTGACGCATATCGCCAAACAGCATTTTCACCTGGGATTTTGTTCGCTGTGTTCGCCATACGAGGCGCGACGCCCGTTACATGAGAAAATCATCGCAGGCAGTCTATGCGCATGCCGTAATTCCGGACTCTTCTGGATGGCGCTCAACGCTGATTTCGTGAACGCATTTGCAGGCCCCCCGTTAAAACCTTACCCCGACTCTTTGCCGCGTACCAGGATCGCTGTCCGGCGCTCGGCGGCTCATGGCAGGGACGTGTTCGCAACACGTGGATTCTTCTGCGACGAGTTCGTCTGCGAATACCGGGGCGAGCAGATCTCGTGGGACGAGGCTACACGCAGTCATCCGCGTGATCCGGACAATCCGGATCACGCCTTCTATTTCGGTCTCGGTGACGGCACCATGATCGACGGTGCTATTGGCGGCAACAGTGCCGGCTGGCTCAATCACTCATGCAGCCCGAACTGCGAAGCGGACGATCACGACGGCCGCGTTCTCATCCACACAATCCGCACGGTACCAGCAGCAGAGGAGTTGAATATCGACTATGCGTTGGCTGTGGATGGCCGGCACACCCGGTCGCTTCGCCAACGATGTGCCTGCCGCTGCGGTTCGCAGAACTGCCGTGGCTCGATGCCCGCCGACAAGAAGAAGCCGCCAGCCAGGCCGTCGTTCCCCAGACCGACAGCGACGTGAGCAATGCGGCGGCAAACGTCATGATAAACGTTCGCATCTTCGAACGTCCCAGCGCCCACGTACTGATCATCGCTTGGCGTGAAGCCGGTCGCTGCTGTTACAGCGAACAACGCTGGGAGCGCACAAAAGCTTCTGAGGCTGGCGTCTGCGCGCTCTCGGGAGAAGCGATTGCACCGGGTCAGCCTGTCTTCAAACCGGTCGGCGACCCAGCTCCGCTGAACCAGAAGGCTCGAATCGCCGAAAGTAGCGTCAGAGACATCGTTGAACCCGACGACGTATTGGCATGAACCTGGGCCAGTTGCGGCACCAGATACAACGGAGCATCCCGCGGCCAGCACAAAACCCTCCTATCCTGAAATTCCGGCCAGCCATCAGAAGCAAGGTGAACGACCGCTAAAGCCTTGCCCAGGAGCGCAAACGACTCATACTCCGTCGTCTGTGTCACTGATCGGCGTTACGGAATCATTCCGGGATCGGCGTATAGGCGCCACCGGAGCCGGGCGTTGAACGCGATTCGAACTTTCCAGATGGGTACGGGTAGGAACGCGAGCGCGGCAAACTATTTGTCGCGGCCGGGTGTGACGTTCGCATCCACGAGTGCGCCCGCCTGCCAGTGCGACGAGAGTTTTACCGTGGCCGCAAGCTGCGCGTGCCCGTAGAGGCCGTGGTCGTAGCTGCCGGCGCAGGTGAGGGATGTGAGCGACTCACTGGAGCCGGGGGCACTCTTCAGATCCTCTTCCAGGCTCGACGGCAAGTCGAGCGGGAAGCACCGTTCGGTATGTTGAAGGGCATTGTTCCAGCGCATCTCGAGATTTCCCTGCCATTGCCACGTGCGCCCCTCTTGCGACTGCCATTGCAGCGCGACGCCGGTACTCTGCGACGATTACGAACTGTAGTGCCCCCTGGCCCCAACTATGGAAGTTCTCGTTGCGTTGATACGATAGATAATGCAGCGCCGGTCCTATGGTGAAGTAGTCGAAGCTTGGCATGCGCAAGTCGTAGCCGCTCGAAAGGTCGGCTGACATACCTGCGTTACTTACGACGTTCATGCCCCACGCCGAACGGACAGATCAACCACCGCGTTCTTTCAAGCCCTACACACGGTGCAACATTATCGCCACGCTCTTGCGACACCACCGCTGCTGTGACGAGCAGCCATTGCAGCTGCGCGGCTACGCCTTCGTCTGTCAATATGTCAAACTTTACCCGAAGAGTTAGCGCATGACGATTTACGACGCAATTGACGAATTCAAACGTATCAGGCCGTTTTCCCTGGTGCCTGCCCAGGCCTTCCTCGACACGCTTGCCCCGATGGTTCAGGAGCAACTCGTCGCAGGGATATACATCGGCAAAGACCACATCCACAAGTCGCCGCTGACTCCAGGCGAGGAGGTAAGCCGGTTCTATACCGACCATCTTCCCCGCGACAAATATGCAGATGTTTTGGCCAAACATGGCAATGACGCGATCATCCACCTCGATAAGATGGTCCAGTGCGCCGAAGCGTCCGGGTTCGACTTCGGCAATCTTTGACACCCAATGGCGATCGCAGCGACGTTCGCCAAGCCGGGACGAGCGAATACGCGCGGCCCGGAACAGGCAAATTACCTGCGTGATTTCGCTATACGCGGAACGGCGAGGGCCCCGTAAAGACGCCTTGCGCAGCGTAGAAGCCGCCTTGTTCGCCCCACAGAAACTGATACATCAAAGCTGCGTGCGGTCCGTGGCAGCGAGACCGGATAGAGGCCCGTCTTGAGCTACTGACAGATCATCTCTTGTGCGATCGTCGCTGGTGTACCCGAAGCATCCGAACGCCTTACAGCGCCTTCTACGCCATCTGCAAGGCATCACCGCCCAAGACACGCCAGCCCGTTTACGGTATGGCAAAGTCCCACGGAATATCGTCGGATATCGTTGGCATCAATTTCATCGATCTGCTGATCAATTTCCTCATCGATTCCAGCTTCTTGCTCATCACGATCAACACGAGGACGCCCCGACTTCACCTTTTTCGGTACCTGCCCCATATCGAACGTGCGAACACGCTCCGCACCTTTGATCATCAGGTATTGCGACGCTTTCGCCAGCGTAGAGCAGGTTCTTGCGCAATGACTCACGCTTCGCTGTATCTTTGCGATCGATCTGGCCCGCACCAATGCCTTGACCATGCCTGGCGTGGAATGCCTTTCTCGCATTGCTATTCCAGTAGTCTCCCTTCCCACCCGTCACTACATCCGCCCAGTACTCGCCAATGCGCTGCGCGAGGGACACGTCACGTCGATGTTTTGCAGAGTAGTACAGGATCACATGCAGGTGCAGACCCGTGTCCTCGCCCTGCTCTATTGCCAAGACATAGTTTCTGATACCGGGCATTCTCATCTCCAGCAACGACAGATCAACGTGGCACTTGCGGAGCCTGTCGATCACTTCGGAGCCCGTGGCGGCTTCACCAGCGACAACGATATCGCTTGTCGCCGCGAGCAGCTGCTTCAATCCGCCACGCACGATCGCGTGGCCATCCGCAATCAGGATATTGATCATTTCTTTTTGTTCGCATCGAGGCGAAATTTGAAACGACGCCCCCTCAAATCGGCTGTAAACAGCGCAATTGAACAGTGGGAGTCGTGGAACGGAACCCCTTTTCAGCGCTTCTACGCCTCAACCGCGTCGGAAGACTTTCCTGGACCTCTCCAGTGAGTTGACGCCTGTTTTAGGGCAACAAAAGGGCTAACTCATCTGCCTGCGCACTGCATTTCGTTGCGATGCAGGTACAGCGATGCCGTTGCGATCCAGGGTCGCCGTGCGACATCGTCAGTTCTCCTCACTGAACGACACATGAGTTTGGGGTAGATGTTTGACGCATGGAAGTTACGGTCTGCGCTAACACGTCCTTACTGAAGAAGGATTTCGGGATCTTGACAATTCGCCGCTAAAGCCCCAGATCGCCCGTGCGGCAGGCTCCGGACGATGAAAGAAGAAGCCCTGGAACTTCGATACGCCGAGCCGGCGCAGAAACTGCAACGTTGCGTCGTCCTCGATTCCCTCCGCCACCAGATCGAGCTCCAAATCCACGGAAATCGACACCGCCGCCTTGACCAGCGCCTGGCTGATCGGACCGGACATGATGTCGGACGTCACCGAGCGATCGATCTTGATCCCGTCCACCGCGATTCGCTTGAGGAGATCGAACGAGTTGTAGCCGGTACCGAAGTCGTCGAGGTATATGCGGACACCATGCGAGCGCAGGATCGCGACAAACGCCAGCTCTTCCTCCGTCCAGCTGATTTCTTCGAGTTCGGTGATCTCGATCCACAGCGTGGCTGCAACGTCCAGGTTATCGGCCAGACGCTCGATCAGCCAGTTTCGAAACAGCGGGTCCGCGATCGATCTCGCGCCAAGGTTGACCGACAGATACGGGCAAGGCACCCCGGGATGCGACGCATGCAGGTCGTCGAGCAAAGGCAGCGCCTGGTTGAAGATCGCCCGGTCAATCCTCGTCATCAGGTCGAAGCGTTTCGCCGCCGACAGGAACATATGAGGCCCAACGGGCTCGCCGGACGAATCCACGAACCGTGCCAATGCTTCATAGCCCAAAATCTCGCCGTCTGCCGACACGATTTTCTGCAGGAACAGCCTGAAATAACCTTTCTCCAGCCCCTCCTGCATCCGGTACGACCACCCCGTCGCCAACCGCGCATCGACGATCGATGCCGCATCGGGGCGATAAACGCTGACACGGCCGCGCCCCTCCCGTTTTGCGGCCCAGCAGGCGGCGTCGGCCCAGGCGAGACCGGTTGCGGCGTTCGCCGCCTCGGCACACACGCTGGCAAGACCCACACTCGCCCCCAACGAGAAAGCCCGTCCTTCGTGCACAAAACGATACGCACTCAGGGAGTCGACGATACGGTTCGCAATGGCCAATGCCTGGTCTTCTTCGACCCTGTGCAACAAAAACACGAATTCATCGCCGCCGAGCCGGCCTACCGTGTCCGTCGATCTGGCATGCAGACGCAGGAGACGGGCAACTTCGGCGAGTAGCCTGTCGCCCGCATCATGGCCGCATGCGTCGTTCACGAGCTTGAACCGGTCAAGGTCGACGTAGAGCAGGCCAAGCGCCTGTTCGTACCGGCCCACGCCGGCGACCGCCTGTTCAAGCCGTTGCATGAAGCCTCTGCGATTAAGCAGGCCCGTGAGTTCGTCCTGCGTGGCCTGTGTTGCAAGCGCGTCCGTCAAGGCGTGGACCTTCTCCGCGTCCTGGAGCACGGTTACCGTACCCAGTATCTTGCCGTCCATTGCATGAAGCGGGGAGCAGGAGACGGTCACGATGCGTCTTCGCTCGCCCCTTGATTGCAAACCGACGAAATCGCTGATGCGAACCGGCTCGCCTGAGGCGAGTACCGACATGGCCGGACATGGCAGACGCGTAGCAGTGACAAGGTTGAGCAGTTGCACGGTATCGGTAATCGGGCGGTCCACGATGTCGGCAATCTCGATGCCCATGAGCGCCGCTGCCGTCGCATTGCACAGCGTCACCGTGCCGTTCAGGTCAGTGCGGATCACGCCCTCGGCGAGCGAAGTCAGCGTCACCTGCGCCAGCTCTCGGGCTTCGTGCAACGCGGCTTCGCGTTGCACACGCTCCGTGATGTCTTCGACCATCAGGAACGCTTCCGATGGTTGACCGTCGTGCCCATAGGCTGTCACGACGAGATGGCTCTTCACCTGAATAACGACGCCATCACCCCTCACGTAGTGCTTCTCGACCACCGCCCGGCCATTACCTGCGTCGAGCCGTTCGAGCATCGCCGTCAGAGGACGCGTCGGATCGTCGGGCGCGGTAATCTCCCGGAACGACCTGCCGACCAGCTCCGCTTTTGGATAGCGCAGGATTTCGCACATCGCGCTGTTTGCGTCGACGACCACGCCTTCACCCACGACAATCGCGAATCCGACCGGAGTGTTTTCGAATGACGCGCGGAAAAAGCGCTGGGAGTCCTCGAGCGCGGCTTGCGTTTCCCTGAACGCCGTGATGTCGTGCGCTTCGGCAAAGATACGGACGACTTCGCCGCCCTCCCCGCGCAACGGCCACATCGCGAGATCGCTCGTCATAACGCGTCCGTCGGCAGCACGTTGCCCGATCTCGAACTGCACGTACTCGCCACTCGCCGCGCGCCGCACTGCGTCCGTGACCCGCTCGCGATCGGCATCGTTGAGCCACCAATGCCCCTCCCAGAAATACAGGGCGCGTGTCTCCTCGACAGTCAGCCCCGTGAACGCGTATCCGACGGGATTGGTGGCAATGTTCCTGCCATCCCGGTCGAGCACGCCGATGAGGCGCCGCGTTGTCTCGAAGATCCCGCGAAACCTCGCCTCGCTCTCGCGCAGCGCCTCATCGGCACGCTTGCGCGTGTCAATATCCATGAGGGTACCGATGATCTGCAGAGGCCGGCCTGCGTCGTCCCGCCGGACGACCTTGCCCCGGTCGCTGACCCACTTGTAATGGCCGTCGCCATGGCGGACGCGTAGCTCGCACTTGTAGTGTTCCGAGCGGCCTTCGAAGTGCGCCGCCTGGGCGTCACGATAAACCGCGCGGTCATCGGGATGCAGGCATGCGACCCAATCGCTTGCCGTTCTGAAATTCTCCTGTGAGGTGCCGAGAATCTCGAGCGTCCGGTCGGAATAGAACACGCTATCGGACTCAATGTCCCAATCCCAAAGGCCGATGCGCGCGTTCCCGATCGCAAGCGTGGCACGCGTTTCCGACACGACAAGCGCCTGCCGTGTCTCTAGCAGTTCCGTGACGTCCTCGATAATCGATACAGCCGATACGTCACTGGAACCTTGCGCCCCGTCGAGCAGCGATACGTGAACGTGCAGATCAAGCGGCGTTCCGTCGCTTCGCACATGGCGCCTGACCAGGCTGACGCTGCCACCCGACTGCCGCGCCTTCAACTGGATCTGTTCGACGTCGCGGTGCGGGTCGTCACTCGCCATCAGATCGCCTGGGCTCATGCCGATGAGTTGATCGCGCGTATAGCCCACGATCCGGCAATACGCATCGTTGACGCCGAGGTAATGCGCCCGCGGCGTGCCGTCGTGAATGGCGAGCCCGAGCGGCGCATGCTCGAACGCCGCACGGAAGAGGCGCTCGGAGCGGTTCAGCGCCTCCATCGCGTTGTCGAGTTGCACGCGTTTCGCTTCGAGTTCCAGTTCCGCCTGCCTGCGTTCGTGAATGTCCTCGGTCGTCCCGACCATGCGCGACGGCCGCCCGCTCTCGTCGCGCTCCGCTACCCGGCCAATCACCCTCACCCAGCGGTATTCGCCATCGGTGCCCCGCACCCGATACTCAGCCTTCAGATAGGGAAGCCGTCCCGCAAGATGGTCGGCATATTCGGCCATCCGGGCTACCGGATCGTCATCCGGATGGATGCGGGCAATCCAGTCTTCCATGCCTGGCGGCGTCACTTCGCCGTTGGCCAGCGCGACCGGATCGATGCCGAAGATCTGCAGGGCAAGCGCGGTGAACGTCGCCGTACCGTTGACCAGATCCCGCTCCCAGACGTCGATGCCGGAACCGACCGCTGCGAGGTGCCGGACAAGCGCGGCGTCGCGTAGCTGATTCGGGAGATCGCCATACGTGGCGTCGGCGCCCTCTCCTGCGCTCGACTGGGGACGGGTGGACGCGCGTAGCACGGGATTGCGCTTTTGCTTCCATGCCAGAAAGAGCTTGCGAAATTTCATGGTGAAGGGCTGACCGACACTGACTGAGTCCGACATACGCGCGCGTTCATTCGCCTGCCCCGATGCGGGATGACCGCCTGCTGGCCTCTGCCCGCTCCCTGGGCTGGACGTGCGGTTACGACGCGGCGGACCATCGCATTGCCAAGGCCTTCGCTGTCGCGTCTCACGGTAGGTTCGCGGTCGAGTCGCACGGACGCTTCCCATGTGACCTTTTCGACACGCTCGCTCATTGATTGAATAGACGCGCTTTCAGGACTGACCCCAAGCGCGAGCCGCAACCAGTCGACCGACCGGACAAGCGTCGGCAGGACCATGACGCGCATGACGGTGTGCTGGTCGCTATCGGAAGCGTCAAATGTCGTGCATGCGTCGGGCCGGGACTCGATCGAAAGGTCCGCTGTTGTGGAGCAGGAGGAAATTTTCATCGGATCATGGAGCGCGTACGCACGGTGTGATGGAGCCTGAAAGAGAAAAAAGGAACTGTCTCGTCACGGCGCCCAAAAATGGCCGCGGCATCGGGGGACGCCGATACCACGAGAGAGCAGACGTGTGCTGCCGGGCGCGGCTATTTGCCGGCGCCCTCATCCGTTCTCAGTGCTCCCGGCAATGCATTGGCCTGTCCGAGCTAGGACGTGTGGTACTCGGCAGGCATGACCCTGTCATCGGCGTAGGCCATGCCATCTTCCACGCCCTGCCGGAAGCGCCGGGTGATTTCCCGACGCTGCCCGGTGCTCAATTCGGGTAGTGCGGCCCCAACGAACTGGCTCAGAACCACGACGCGGGCTCCGAAGGACGCGGCCGCGCTGCTGTTCGTCGTCGCCAGACTCTTCCATGGCGTCAGGAGATCGACGTCGCCGTTCCTGGCCGTCGTTTCCATCAGAACGTCTCCCACGTTTCTTCAGCCCTGGTACTCGGGGTAACCGCGGCGGCGGCTGTCGTGGTACCAGAAGGATGTCCGGTCGGTTTTGCCGGCGTACGAGGCTGCGGCACCTTCCGCACCGGAATGCGTGGTCTGCTTTCCGGTCTGGTCACACTCGACACGGTGGGCCCTGTGTCGGTCACCTTGAACACGGAAACGGCGCCCTTCAGCCTGGTTGCCTGCTCTTCAAGTGACTGGGCCGCGGCGGCGGCCTGCTCGACCAGTGCCGCATTCTGCTGCGTAACCTCGTCCATCTGGCCGACCGCCTGATTGACCTGCTCGATGCCCCGGCTCTGTTCCTCCGAGGCCGCCGCAATTTCGCCGACGATGTCCGATACCTGCTTGATTGCCTGTTTCACCTCGCCCATCGTGGCACCGACTTCGGACGCCTGTTTTGCGCCGTCCTGAATCATGGCTACCGACGAGCCGATCAGCTCCTTGATCTCCTTTGCCGCCGCTGCCGAGCGCTGCGCGAGACTGCGGACCTCGCTCGCCACCACGGCGAAGCCACGCCCCTGTTCACCTGCACGTGCAGCCTCGACGGCAGCATTGAGCGCAAGGATGTTCGTCTGGAATGCAATACCTTCTATCACGCCCGTGATCTCGGAAATCTTGCTCGAGCTGCCGCTGATTTGACCGATCGTCCCGACCATGCCCTGCACCGCTTCGTTGCCGGCATCGGCCATGTCAGTAGCCCGCGTAGCCAGTGCATTGGCCTGCCGCGCGTTGTCGGCGTTCTGCTTCACGGTTTCGGTCAGCTGCGTCATGCTCGACGCCGTTTCCTCAAGAGACGCTGCCTGCTCTTCCGTACGGGCCGACAGATCCGTATTACCGCTCGCAATTTCCTGCGATGCGACCGTGACCGACTCCGTGGTAGAGCGGATGCCGGACACGACATCCGCAAGGTTGTCACGCATGGAACTGATTGCGAACAGCAAGCTCGACTGGTCGCCGCGCTTCGTCTCAACTGCCACCGTCAAGTCTCCCCCAGCGATCTTGCCTGCGATAACCGCTGCGTAGTCAGGCTCACTACCAAGCTGACGTAGCAAATGGCGGGTAATTAGTAAGCCCAGACCGACTACGGTGATAAAGGTCAGTCCCGCGATCACCGACACCATCCAAAGTGCGTGGCTGATGATCTGTGCCGCCTGATCGGTTCCCTGCTTGCCTAGTTCGACGTTGTACCCGCGGTGCGCCATCAGTGCCGCATCGAGTTTCTTGACGGCAGAAAACATCTCCTCCCGGCTCAGCGCGAACGCTTCCTGTGAGTTCTCGCGCGACAGTGCAAGTACCCTGTCGCGCACGGCCTCGTAATTAGCCAGTTCCGTGCGATCTTTGGCAAGGAGATCTTTGTCGTGATCGTCGGAGATCAGCGGTTCGTATTGCTTCAACTCAGCATCTAACCGCGTCCGTTGTTCGCCGACCCTGCTTTCGAGGTCCTTTTTCTTCGCAACGTCATTCGTAAGCAGATTCTGGTAGACCAGCATCTGAATTGTGCTGGACACCCCTTGTACGTTATCGAGGACAACCAGGCTCGGTACCGTGTTCACACTGGCGTAGCTGGCCGCGTCATATACCTGCCTGATCTGGTCAAGGCCGAATCCCGCAACACAGAAGAGCCCGAGCGCGGCGCTTGCGACCAGTACTGCAAGACGCTTCGCGACGGTCAGGTGGTAGAACCATTTCATTACGTTCTCCACGAAGAGCGACGTTCCCCCTTCTGGGGGGCAGTTCTCAGTCGACTAAAAAAGACTTCGATTGCTCCGGTGTCCATGAAGGAGCGATTTGGGCCCGAGATGGAGAAAGGTGAATTGTCACACCTTAGGCCCCATGTCCGACCCCGTCCCATCAAACATCACGAAGCCGGCATGGCGTTCGGTGGAAGCATCACCGCACGTCGTGCGCTGTCGTTGTGCCGCGTAGCCGCTGTCCGGAACACCGCAACCACCTCGCGCATCTTTGCTGCCTGCACGTCCATTGACGCCGCCGCAGCCGCTTCCTCGACCAGTGCAGCATTTTGCTGCGTGACCTCATCCATCTGCGTGACGGCCCGGTTGACCTGGTCGATTCCCTTCGCCTGTTCTCTCGAAGCGGCGGCAATCTCGCCGATCAGACCGGTTACGCGATTCACGGCTGTGAGCATCTGCTCCATCCGCTCGCCGGCTTCGTCCGCCTGCGCGCCGCCTTCCTTTACTCTCGACACTGACTCGTTGATCAGATCCTTGATCTCCCTGGCTGCGCTCGCCGAGCGTTGCGCCAATGAACGCACCTCGCTGGCAACCACTGCAAAGCCCCGGCCTCCTTCGCCAGCGCGTGCTGCTTCCACGGCGGCATTCAAGGCCAGAATGTTCGTCTGGAAAGCGATGCCTTCGATTGTGCTGATGATCTCGGCCATCCGGGTCGAGCTTTCGTTGATCCGGCTCATCATCGTCACGACGCGTCTTACCACGGTCGCCCCCGACTGCGCGGTACCGGCCACCTGATCTGCAAGCTGGCGACCATGCGCCGCGTTATCGGCGTTCTGCTTCACAGCGTCCGTCAGCTGCTCCATGCTCGATGCGGTTTCCTCCAACGACGCCGCCTGCTCTTCGGTACGCTGTGAGAGATTGATATTGCCGCCCGCAATCTCGCTAGCCGCACTGGCGATCGCTTCCACGCCGCTCCGGATGGTCTGTACCGTTCCGCTCAACGCTTCCTGCATCCTGCGCAACCCACCCAGCAGAATGCCCAGTTCGTCATCCCGCTCGATCTCAATCTCGGCCGTAAGATATCGCCGGCTTCGATTCGTCCAAGCTGATCCAGTGCGAGGCGCAGCGGCCTAGAAATCGCACTGCGCAGGACGAGCCAGGTGGATAGCGCAGCCGCTCGCCATCAAGCCGACCAGATCGCTTTGCGTGAAGCCCGTCATAGGGGAGTTCCACCGCTTCGCTGAGCCGCGCCTGCGGGTACGCCAATCCGGTTCATGTCCATATCGCATATTAGTCTTCGTTGTCGTGGGAACGGCTGGAGCCGGAGTCATGCGACGCCTGCTCTACGGCCAGCAGCGCGCAAAAGTGCCCCCAAGCCCCCCACTCGATCTCAGGTTCAGCCGACATGTTTGCACGCTTCATTCCGGACGTTCCTACTGCATCCGGGGGAAGAACCGCACCCTCAGACGGTTCTAATATGCATTATCTCGATTGGGTCGCCGTTTTCGTTGCACGGGTAGAGCCGAGCGACGCCGGTGAGGAGCGCCGAAGCAAACGCCATCACCACAACGGAGGCTGCCGATGCAGACTGGCAAAAGTTCTGAACAGGGTGGAAAGTCGGACACCCATGAAGCGTTGCTGAATTCGCTGACCACGCTCGTGAGGACAAACGGCGCAGCGGTTTCTCATCTCGGCGCACGGCTCGTGGTTATGAGCAAGTTTGTCGATGCGGTGCTGCGGCACCTCACGGCGGCACAGTGCGCGGCCGTGACGAAATCGTTTCGATCCGGGGTCTACAGGTGCCTTACGCCGTTAAGTGTTCATGAGAAATTGACTTGAAATTCTGTGCCGTATCCGGCAAGCAGTCTCGCCAGTTCCGTATCGATGGTTTCCCTGGTCCAGGTGGCAAAGCGCCGCCAGTGATATTTGAAATGCTTCCAGACGATCTCGATGAGATTCAGCTCTGGACTGTACGGCGGCAGATAAAACAGGAGTGCTTTGTGTTCGATAAACCAACGGTCCAGCGTGTTCTGATCGATGCTGTGGTGAACGCTCGCGTTGTCGAGGACGATCACGGTGGGACGCTCATCACCCTGGCGAATCAGGGTATCGAGAAAGCCCACGACACCGGGACCTTTGACCGTACGGGCGCTCGCGGCATAAACGAAGCTATTTTCGGCGAAGTTCAGCGCAGCAATCACGCTGCGTCGGCAATGAGGGTTGGGTTCGATGGCATGGGGCAATCCACGTGGTGACCAGCTGCGCTGAGCCGGCGGCGAAGCGCAAAAGCCCGCCTCGTCGAGATAGAACAGGCGGCACTGGCCGTCGCGGGCGGCTACCTGAAGCTTGTCGAGCGTGGCTTGCTTCATCGCAAACTCCTCTTCGTTGCGCTTTTTTTAAGCGTATAGCGGTTGCGCTTGAACGAGAAACCCGCGCGCTTGAGGACTTCGCCGAGTGTTTCGATGCGGCATGGCAGCGTCTCACCACGGACGTCCTGCACGCGCTGGGCGATCTGGGCAAGGGTCAGGGGCTCGGCCCGCGCCACCTCAAGTGCAGTGGCGACCATCCCGTCGGACAGGGACGGCGCACGGCCACCGTTGTGGCCGCCCATCAGGCCGCACACACCGTTCTCGCGCCACGCGTGGAACCAGTTGTAGACCGTCTGCCCGCTCACATCGAGCTGTGCGGCGATCGCCTTGGGCTTGAACCCGCGCCCGAGCATCAACACGCCCGCTGCCCGCGTACGCATGTCCCGATGCCTGTGATTGATCGACAGCTGTTGCAACGTCACCTCCTCGGCTTCGCTCAGTTCAACGACACACCTCGTCCACTTCATTCATTACCCCGGCAACATGAAGCAGCCAGGTTAGCGAAAGTCAAACTGTTTTACCAGGTGCGCTTACCCATATAACCTCTATGGTTACTGGCCCTCGGCTTTTAGCTTTTCACAATCAGAAACTCCCTCGGCACCAACTCTTCTCAAGTATGAATATTTACAACATGAAAATCGGCGCACGACTCGGGTTGAGTTTCGGCATAATCCTGATTATATTGCTCGCCGTAGCGCTTGCTGGAGCGAATCGACTTGGCGCGATGGACGATACTCTGATCGCCGCTGTGGACTTTAATGGAAATGAAAGAAGTCTCATTTCTGAGGCACGCGGCGATGTCCAGGACGCCGCTACTGCCATGCGGAACCTCATTATCTTAAAAGACGTGTCACGCATGACACTTCAAAAGCAGAATGTAGGTCAGAGCATGGCAAGCTATGACGCAGCCGAGAAGAAACTTAACGACGTTTTCGGTCAAGATCCGGGCACTGATCAGAACGAAAAAAATTTTCTTGCCCAGCTTAAAGTCGTTCGAGGTGCTGCCCTACCTCTCGTCGACAAAGCTGTCACGATTGGATTAAGGAATGATCCCGGCGCTTCCGAAATTATCATGAATGAGACTATCCCGGCGCTGGACGACTGGACGAAGCTCCTTACGCAATTCAACGATTATGAGAGTAAAGCGAGTGTCGATAGTTCGGCCGCCGCGCATGCCAACTATGCCAATGCCCGAGCCCTCATGTTCGCCATGAGTGGCGTCGGCATACTGCTTGGGGTGGCCGTTGCATATCTGGCAACGCGCAGTATTACTGTGCCGGTCAGGCAAGCTCTCGAAATTGCGGAAACGGTCGCTTCCGGCGACCTAACCTCGCGTATCGAAACCGGTCGCCGGGACGAAGTCGGTCAGTTGTTGCAGTCGCTGAAAACGATGAATGACAATCTGACAAACGTTGCAACTGGGATTCGTGCCTCCACCGAATCGGTTTCCATAGCGTCACGGGAAATCGCCAGCGGCAATACCGACCTATCTGCCCGTACCGAAGAACAGGCAGCGTCGCTTGAGGAAACCGCGGCTAGCATGACGCAGCTAACGGAGACAGTGAAACAGAACGCTGACAATGCCCGGCAGGCGAACGCACTGGCAACGAACGCCACGGATCTGGCAGACACGGGTCACGACGCGGTTCAGGCCATGGTCGGCACCATTGAAAAAATCAGCAGCAGTTCGGGCAAGATTTCCGACATCACGGGCGTGATCGAAGGCATTGCGTTCCAGACCAACATTCTCGCCTTGAACGCCGCCGTGGAAGCCGCCCGTGCGGGTGAGCAGGGACGTGGCTTTGCCGTGGTCGCCAGCGAGGTGCGCAGTCTGGCTCAGCGTTCTTCGGCCGCCGCGAAGGAGATCAAGGGGTTAATCGAATCTTCGGTCGTCGTGGTGCAGGACGGCTCGAAGCAGGCGGCGGAAGTCGGTGCGACCATGGGTCAGGTCAAGCAGGCCATCAAACAGGTGTCCGATATTGTGGGCGAAATCGCTGCGGCTTCTGAAGAACAGAGCCGTGGCATTGAACAGGTGAATCAGGCCGTCGGCCAAATGGACGAAGTGACCCAGCAGAATGCAGCGCTCGTCGAGCAGGCGGCAGCAGCGGCGCAGTCACTTGAAGAACAGGCCATGAACCTGAAAAACGCGGTCTCGGTGTTCAAGGTCGCCGATACGGGGATCTCCGTGTCACGAGCGGCTATTCCGCAAGGCAAACCGCGCCTGCCGGCCCCCAAGACTCCAGCCACCCGTCGCACGGCAGCGGCTAAGCCAAAAACTGTTCCTCAAGCACCCAATCCTACGACCGGCAACGGCGTGACTGTCTCGGCGGATGCGGGTGGCGCCGACTGGGAAACGTTCTGAGGAGCCGTGATTTTGAATAACACCGACGCACTTCTGACATCACCGACTAACGTTGTTTCGTCGAACTGCAAGGCCGTCTCCCGTTTAGGCGCACAGGTTGTCGTTATGTGCAAACTCCTTGACACCACGCTCCCACACCTCACAGCGACCCAATGTGCGGAGATCAGCAAGGCATTTCGACATGCGATTGAAGACGCAATGTCGCTCATGGACGACATACCTTTGACGGTCGAGTATCACTCAACACTGCTGGAACAGACCAATACCCTGCTGACCGCACCGGACAGGAAAAGCACCGCGCACAAGTAGCGTCCGTTTCGAAATCGCAAGATCGCACTGTCTCTCACGTTCTGGCATGGCCACCGCTCTCCCCGGAGCCCAGGACGTCTTGGCGTCGTGTTCAGTTCACGCGACGCCCTTTTTCATTCCTGGAATCGCTCATTCGTAGCCTGTATCGCCATGGACTGCACCTCTTCGCCGACGCAATCTGAACTACCCGGACTTCTCAAAGCGTGCGCCACTTTCGATCCTTCGGACAGAGATCAACGCCTAGTCATTCGCGTAATGGCCGTACCAATGTTTACCCGAAAACTCGACTGGCTGCGCGTCGTTCTTCGCGCCAGCCCCAAAAGCGATCTCATTCGATCCATGATCGGGGAAATCGCGCAGGCCGTCGTCGTCGCCTGCACAAGACTCGACTGCGGACTCAATTCGACTACTGCTCACGCTGACTCGGACGAAGAAATTCGCAGAGAAGCTACTCTATTCCCGCTCGGATCACCAAAAAAGCCAAAGCGCAATAAAAAGATCTAATCGCCCCACCCATAAATAAGCATGCCAAATCAAATTCGCCTCAAATGCCCTCGTTGCAGGAAAATCGTCACGCCAAGACTTGAGCCGGATAGAAAAGGCATCAAACCCCAAAGGTTGTACTGCCCAGTCTGTCGAAAAACGGACAACGATTCCTACAACGCGTAGCCGAGGGCAATCGCCATTTTTATCGTACTCGCTGTCCTTGTGTACCTGAGGTTCGGACACCCCTAAATCGTTCGAACCAATCTATTGCTCTGCTATCTCCAACCTGAACGGAAATGCACCATGGCAACCTACAAAGCCCTTCGAGACCAGATCGAACAACTCACGCAGCAAGCTGAAGCTGCGCGGGCCAGCGAGCTACAGGCCGTGATCTCGGAAATACAAACGAAAATTTTGGACTACTGTCTTACGGAAAAGGACATTTTTCCTCGTAAACGTGGCCGTCCATACAAGGCGGAAAAGGCAACCTTAGCGCCGAAATATCGAGACCCAAAAACGGGCAAGACCTGCCACTGTGGAAAACGTGGCCGACCGGCTCGAAGCCACTGCATGCCTGTGTCGACGTGCTCTTCCAGAACATGACGGCCATCGGCATTCCGCTGGAGACGAACGTCAGCTTCGCTGCATTCGGGTCGTCAGCGTTGCCCGCTTCGGGCTGCTTGGCACGTGTCTCTTGCTGCCGCACGGCGGTCTGGTCCGCCGGTGCACGCCGATGGGCGCAGCCGGTCAATACGAGCATTGACGCGAGAGTCGTTGCGATGACCAGTGTGGTCAGTATTTTTTTTGACATTTGGTCTGATTAATTCACGTTGGTTGCTGTGCCAGACCACCCTCGACTCACCAAAGGAGCGGATCATGGCTGACACCAATCTCAAATCAAGTGGCGCTCACCCCGAGCACCACGCCGCCATCCAGTAGTCGTAGCGATACCAACGGTTTTCGCTCCGCCCGCAGAAGCAGCCGCCCCTGCACCCATGGCTCAGGCTCGCCAGACGGCGACTCCACACCGCAGGCTTTAAACCCGGACAGCACGTCAGGATCGAGGTCCGCCACAGCAGGCTCGTCATCACGCTCACCATCTTCCCGCTCCTCGGATAGCACTGCCAGCAATCAGCAAACCCCGCCTCGTATGTGTACTTCTGACCTTCGTCCTGCAACGCCTGGAGCGTTGGACTGGCCGCATCGTTGTCCGCAATGCACCAGCGCGCACTCGGCCGCCGCCAGCCCGCGCTGTTCTTCCGGAGTCCGCAGCGATCGTCTGCTCACGGTTGTCCGTAATGGTTTGTCCCGCGATGCTCTGGATCGCGGATTGTGCGGCATTCAACACGACCACGGTCGACTGATAGGCCGAAGGATCGGCTGTCTGCGCTTTCAGTTGCGCCATTGCTTGGTCGAGCTGCCGTGCCGCCCCCTGGTCCAGATCCGCCGACGCCCCCACAACGTCAGCATGTTGGTCCAGGATGCCTCGATCGTCGGAACGTCCGCCGGATTGTGCGCTTCCTGCACCGCCATCTGGTACGCCTTGTTTTCAATCAGTTGCCGCTCACTCGTATGCAATTGCCGGTCGTAGAAGTCGATTGGTATTTTCCGTTGCACTGTGCGCCCTGACGAAATCAAGACCATCGGCTCCGGCGACAGGGCAAACAGGATCGAGCATCTCTATATACCCGTGCGGTATGCAACGATAAAACCGATAACTAACGTCACGACTCCGAGTAAAGACTGCACAATCAATCGGCGTCTCCATTTTGACGTGTTGGGAGGTACCGGTCGCCCTATCTTCCTTCGATATGGCACCCGAACCGACCATATGCACAAAGCATCAATGAGGCAAAGCAGACCTACCAAAAATACAAGAGCGAGCTCAATTTTGGCAATGCTTGGCTCACCCATACGTTTAAATGGCCCCGCCGCCAAAAATGCCATCGCGCACAAAAAAAGCAATCCATACAAAGTCAGTCGTATCCAATTAAGACATAATTTCAGGAAATTATTTTTCATTTTTGCGAATCTTTACTTGGAACAAAAGACGAGCCGCCTTGAACTAACGAACCAAGTGTCCCGCCTCCTGTCAATGGGAATGCGTTTGGTGCGCCTTGCAACAGGGCAGGTATGCTCGGATTATAGTTTTGAAAAACAATAGGCCGCACAAGTTGCGCCAACACTCGTGTTGTAATAAAGCTAGCACCGTATCCCGCAGCGCCAGATAGAGCTCCAACTGCGAAAGCATATGCTCCACTGCTCGATTCTCCATAATAGGCGTTGTTAAACAACGTATTTGCAGTATTGCTCGCCCCATAGAGCAACATATTACCGATCAAACCCAATTCAGCACCTATCGGTCCAGCAATGGCTCCCGTGCCGGTGGCAAAAACCGATTGTATGGGACGCACGGTTCCTGTTTGGGCATATTGGCCGGCAGCGTCCATGCCGCCGCTAGTCGTTGCGCCAATCGCAGCGAATCCCAAGCCCCCGACTGCTGTTGCAACCGGCAAGCCTGCGACTAGCACACCACCAGTTGCTGCTGCTATCACCCCCCCGCCCATGAGATTGCTGATTTGCTGGTCTCGGTTCGTACTATTGCTGATTTGTGATGCACTTGGTTGCGACAACCCGTTCTGTGCATAGAAGTTGTTAATTCCATTCTGCGGCAGGTAACTCGCATACATGCTGGCGTTCGCCTTCTGTGCAGCGGTCGCCTGAAACTTGTATCCCGGACCGCAGCTCGAACAGTTCGGGTCAGCGGGAAGTAACACATGCGCTTGGCTTAGAAACTCGCTTGCGGCCTCATCCCACTGACCCGGCACACCATTCTGGACCTGGCGGAAGGCCTGCTGCGCAAGTTCCTCCTGCGCGACAGCAATGTAAGCGCTCGATTTGTACCGTCTGTTCGTGGCGGCGGGAGGGGTGCAATCTGATTCCCATCAGATTTGATGGGAATCAGATTGATGAAGCAAATGGCACGAGGACGGCGGCCGGGATCGAAGAACTACACCCGGGAGTTTCGGGAAACGGTGGTCGCTGAGACGAACGATCCGGATCGCTCAATTGCCGAGGTAGCTCGCACGCATGGTTTGAATGCCAATATGGTTGCGCAGTGGCGGCGAAGATCACTGGAGGCGCAACTGGCAACACCGCAACCTTGCCTGGCGCTGCTGCCCGTCGATGTAGTTGATCTTCCAGAGGAAGATGCCGGCAACCACGCCGCATCGCAAGATCAGCGCGTGCCAGCGGTAGCTGCGAGGCCACCGGAGTGCGAGATCGAAATCGAGCTTGGTAAGCGGCGCGTTCGCATCTCCGGTCTTTCGATGGATCGCGCCGAGCAGTTTCTTCGGGATTGTCTGAAGTGATCGGACTCCCACAGAATACCCGCATCTGGATTGCGGCTGGCGTGACCGACATGCGCAGCGGGTTCAACTCACTATCCGCGAAGGTTCAGACCGTACTCGAGAAGGAGCCGTATTCGGGGCATATATTTGTGTTCCGCGGCAAGCGTGGCGATCTGCTGAAGTGTCTCTATTGGAGCGATGGCGGCCTATGTTTACTTGCAAAGCGTCTTGAGAAAGGGCGTTTTGCATGGCCGCGTGCCGACGCGGGCGTCGTGGCCCTGACGAGTGCTCAGCTTGCATTGCTGCTCGAAGGGTTTGACTGGCGACAACCGGTCGAGGCGGCACGCCCGCGCAGTGCTTTGTAAACGTCTGTTACCCGATGATCGGTGTGCGGCAGATGGTCGTAAACTGTCGCAATGGATCTGACCGATACCGACCTGCCCGACGACATTGATGCGCTCAAGGCGCTGGTTCGCGCGCATGCGGCGTCGGCTCATGCAAACGCGCAGCGGGTCGTCGAATTGCAGGACCAGCTCAGTTCCCGCGTAATCGAGATCGAACATCTGAAGCTGACGATTGCGAAGCTGCGCCGCATGCAGTTCGGTCGCAAGTCTGAGAAGGTGGAGCGTCAGATAGAGCAGCTTGAACTGCGGCTTGAGGACCTGCAGGCAGACGAAGGTGCGGCCACCCAGGCTGACTCAAAGAAGGCACAGCAACGGCGCGAGAGTGCCTCTCGCAAACCACTGCCCGATCACCTCGAACGCGAAGAGCGTGTGCATCGGCCCCTCGATGAACACTGCCCGGGATGCGGTGGCGCGCTCAAACCGCTGGGCGAAGACGTTTCCGAACAGCTTGAATACGTGCGCGCGCACTTCCGCGTCATCCGTCATCGCCGTCCCAAGTTCGCCTGTTCGTGCTGCGACTGTATCGTGCAGGCCGCAGCGCCGAGCCGGCCGATCGATCGTGGCCTGCCGGGTCCTGCTTTGCTCGCCCACATCACGACGTCGAAGTTCGCGTACCACATCCCGTTCTATCGCCAGTCCGTCATGTACGCGCGCGACGGCGTCGAGATCGAAGCGGGCACCATGGGCCACTGGCTGGGCAGTCTGACATGGTTACTCAACCCTCTGGTCGACGCGGTGCGCCGCCACGCGCTTGGTGGCACCAAGGTTCACGCCGACGACACCCCGCTGCCGGTGCTCGCGCCGGGCAATGGCAGGACGAAGACCGGCCGGCTCTGGGTGTATGTGCGCGATGACCGGTCCAGTGGTTCGGGCGAAGCGCCGGCCGTCTGGTTTGCCTATACACCGGATCGTCGCGGCGAACATCCACAGCGTCACCTTGCCAACTTCACGGGCGTACTGCAGGCAGACGCCTTCGCCGGTTATGCGGATCTGTACCTGGGCGGTCAGATTCACGAAGCAGCGTGCATGGCGCATGCACGTCGAAAGCTACATGATCTACACGCTGTTCGGGCATCGCCGATCACCAGCGAGGCACTCGAGCGCATCGGCGCACTCTATCGCATTGAAGAGCACATTCGTGGCAAGCCACCTGAAGAACGACGGCGCGTTCGCCAGGAGAAGGCTGTGCCGCTGCTTGATGACATGAAACGGTGGTTCGAGACGACGCTTCTCACACTCTCCGCGAAATCGGACACCACCAAAGCGATCCAGTATTCGTTGAATCGCTGGCCTGCGCTGGTCTATTACTGCAGTGATGGTCAGGCCGAGATTGACAATCTGATTGCCGAGCGCGCATTGCGCGGCGTGGCAATCGGAAGACGGAATTTTTTATTTGCCGGTGCGGACTCAGGCGGAGAACGTGCAGCCGCGATGTACAGCCTGATCGGATCTGCCCGCATGAACGGCGTTGATCCCGAAGCCTACCTGCATTACGTGATCGAGCGCATCGCCGATCACCCAGCGAACCGCATCGACGAACTGTTACCCTGGAACGTCGCTCCTTTGCTGCCCGCCGCCTCACACATCGATCCCGTTCGCTAGCAGCTGGCCTCTCGCCGGTCAACGTAATCAGTGACGGTCCTGTTCAAGTGCTTACACAGCAATCTGAGCGTCGCTTGGCGGAGTGCCGCCATTCATCAATTGAGCAAACGTCTTGGCATTGTCCTTGATCCACTGCTGCTCGGTCGGATGCAACTGCCGGTTGTATTCGTCTGCGAACTAGCGGCCGGGCTGCACTGCACCTCTTAAGCTCTATGACCTAGATCGCTTCCTGACAAAAAAGCAAACAACCCTGATGCCCTCGATCACAAGCGCAAACCCGAACAGAATTCTGAAAACGAATAGCAATCCCTCATGGTTGTTTGATTGCTTTTCTGACATAGGGCGGACATGCCAATGGACAGACGCCTTGGCGATAATATCTGGAAGATATAGAAGACCGAGATACACAAGGGCAATTCCGAAAACTCGAGTACAGGTTCCCTTCCATCCATCGTCGAGGATCAGTTGATCGAGTCTCGAATATCTCATTTCGGCGCCTCCTTACTCGGTACAAGTGACCCTGTGCCTGTGATTGTCGAACCCGTCACGGCACCTGCCAATCCCGGAATCAGGTTCGGGCTGCGAGGTTGCAACAATGCGGGAATCGCTGGATTCAAATTATCGTACACATAGGGGCTAACAATTTGAGCCAACCCCTTTGTCGTCACGGCACCGACGAGATAGCCACCTGATGCGGCAAGAGCGCCCACGCCAGCCGCATACGACAAGCTGTTTGACTCTCCATAGTACGTGTTGTTGAACGCGGTATTAATGCTATTGGTCGCAGCCCCCAACAATACGCTGCTGATGAATTTCACATTGGCACCGATCGGTCCCCCGACCGCCCCAGTTGCAGTTGCAAACGCCGTCTCCGCCGGGCGGATCGTACCAGATTGCGCATATTGACCAGCCGCATCCATGCCGCCGCCGGCCGTGGCACCAATTGCTGCGAACCCCAAGCCGCCGACCGCTGCCGCAACCGGCGCGCCAACAAGTAATGCACCGCCAGTTGCCGCCGCCAGCACGCCCCCGCCCATGAGATTATTGATTTTTTGATCCCGATTCGCGCTGTTGCTGATCTGTGAGGCGGTGGGTTGCGACAAACCATTCTGCGCGTAGAAATTGTTGATTCCGTTTTGTGGCAGATAGCTCGCATACATGTTGGCGTTAGCTTTCTGCGCCGCCGTCGCCTGGAACATGTACCCAGGGCCGCAACTCGGACAATTCGGGTCAGCAGGCAGCATTGCATGTGCTTGACTCAGGAACTCGCTCGCAGCCTCGTCCCACTGCCCTGACACGCCATTCTGCACCTGACGGAAAGCCTGCTGAGCGAGTTCCTCCTGCGCGACCGCGACCTGGGCATCACTCGGCGGATTGCCGCCATTCATCAATTGAGCAAACGTCTTGGCATTGTCCTTGATCCACTGCTGCTCGGTCGGATGCAACTGCCGGTTGTACAGGTACCTACGATCTATTTTTCTCGCGATAAATGGTTATAGTTGCAATGGCGCAAAATACCGCAGCAAGTACCAAGCCATTTACCAAAATTGATTTGGCATCCATCCAGGTCCATTGATACTTCCCGCCATGCATCCAAACAACAATAAAAATTGCCCAAATTTTTACCGCAGCCATTCCAATGAGCGATAGGATAATCAACTTAAGATAAATCGAAATCAGATGAGACATGCTCTATTTTCCCATATTGCTTTTTGCGTCATTGATGGCTTTGGTGCCCATCTCCGACCCCGCAGCACCTGCTGCACCTGCGCCAATGACGGGTATATTGTTCGGAATAAACCAGTTGGTCGCCGGAAGCAAATTCTGAGCCGTCAGGCCTATACCATAACCGATGATCGCTGCACCAGCGTTTACTAGTGACCCAGTAGCGATGCTATCGCTTTTTCCTAAAATCTTATTGTTTGTATAGGTATCCGCTGCTCCCGTTCCCGCATTGACAGCGATATTCCATAGAAGTCCACCGGCAGTACCTAGCCCACCAGCAAGAGCAGCATAGCCTACGTCAACAGGATTGACAGAGCCAGTCTGGATATACTGCGATGAAGCATTCACTGCGCCAGTGATAACGCCAATTCCAACAGGTGAAGCCCATGCCCCCGAACCCAATGCACCGCCTGAGCTCAAGATCGGTGCGCCCGGTATCGCTGCCAATGCGGGGAGTATAGCGGGCGCTGCCAACGCTCCCGCAATTGCCAAACCAATCGCCGGATGCGCCGTTGAACCCGGCAAGGCCATCTGCTCAGGTGTCGGCGTACCATCTGGATTCCCGCCCGACAGAGGGCTTGCCATTTGAGCCGGCGTCGCTGAGAACAGGCTTCCGGCATTCGCCGTAAGGTACTGCGCTGCCACTGCGTTGTAACCAGGCCCGCTCGCAGCGGCGTTATCGACTCGAATGTAGCCGTTCGCGAGCAGCATGTTTTGCGCATCTGTCGATGAAATCGCCTGACCAGTAGTGCGCTCGTAATACGCTGCAAAATCATTCGCATGCTGCATTGCCCAGGTGCGTTCTTCTGGATGCAGTTGCCGGTTGTACAGATCCGCACCCAACGCCCATTCGCCCCGCTCATTGCCCCGCCAGAGCCGCCCAGCGCGCCACCCGCCACGGCTCCCGCGAGCCCCGACGCCACATTCGACAGCAGCTTCCCGCCCGCAGTATCCCCCAGCGCATTACCAACCGCATTCCCGGCGAGGTCGCCCGCCACCGTACCGCCCACCGCGCCAGCAACGCTGCCCCCGCCGAGGGCCGCACCCAGCCCCGCGACGACCGCATGCGATGCGATCCGCGCCGCCCCGTCGTTGCCCCACAGCGCCGCCTCCCGGTTCGCCGCGTCCAGATCCGCCTGGGCCTGCGCCTCATCCTGCGGATCACTCGCCGCATCCCTGGCAGCCTTCGCCCTTTCGGCGTTCAGGTTCGCCTGGTCCTCCAGCTTCGTCGCGATGTCCCCTACCACCTGCATCCCGACCTGTTCCGTTCCCTGCTGCACGGCCATGTCGTTCTGCATCTTCTGCGCATCAAACCCGTTCGTCACCGCGCCGGCGTTCGCGCCCGCCACGTCACGGCTCAACCCCGCCGTACTGTCACGCCCGGTGCCCGTGTCGCCTCGCACCGTGATCGTCGCCGGACTCACCGCCGCATACGTCGTCCCCGAGGCACTGCTGCTCACGCCCGCCACCCCAAGACCCGCCTGCCCCAGTTGGTTTTGGTACGGGCTATCCTTCGACGGACTGAAACTGACGCCTTCCGGCGAACTCTCACCTGCCGAACCGCTCAGACTCGCGCCCAGCGTCGAACCAGAAGACTCGGCCGTGTTCTGCAGATTGGTATAGCCGAACGTCTGCGTCGACAACGTGTTCTTGTCCTGCGTCGCCGTACTCGCGATCACGCCGCCGTCAAGTTGCGTGTGATTGCCCACCTGAATGTTGAATCCACCGTCGCCCGCACGGATTCCGCTTTGCACATTCACCGACTGGAAGCGATTTTTGATGGTCTCGTCGCTGGCACTTGCGCTACCGCTCACGGTCGAGCCATAGCAGATCGGCGGCACGCAGATGCTCATGTTGAAGCCACCGCTCACCTGCTTGCTGTCGTAGCTGTCCGTGTCCTGCACACTCTGGATATTCAGGTCGCGGCCCACGTTCGCATCGACCGTGTTACCCGCCACCTCCGCACCGCGCAGGTTCGTATCACGCCCGCTGGTGATCGACAGGTTGTTCGCGGCGGTAATCTGCGTGTCGCGATTGGTCACACTGTCGCCATTCGCGTGGCCCTTCGCAGCGCTCGCGGCCAGTTCGATCGTGAAGCCGTTCTGCTGGCCGCCCAGCCCGAAACCCACACCAATGCTCCCGCTGCTGCTGCTGTTGCTGCTCGTCTGGTGCGCCAGGTCCTGTGCGCTTTGCAGGTTGATGTCGCGTGCCGCGTTAAGCACCACATCGTTGCCGGAAATCAGCGTACCGCGGGAATTGATGTCCCCGTCGGTAGCAACGCCGCTCGCGTCTTTCGCGCCGCTGCCGGTCGCCACCAGCGTGACGGTGCCGCCTGCGCCCAGCGTGCTGCCGCCGTTGACCGTCGAACTCTGCTGCGACTCGCTGTGGCTGCTGCCGCCACCCACGCTGACGGTCACCTTGACCAGCGCCTGACTACTTGTCCCGGTACTGGCAAGCTGCTCGGCCGTATTGACCACGTCGTAGACGGCCAGCGCCGCCTTGGCACTGTCGATCGCCGCCAGCCGCGGATCGCTCGCGCGGTGTGAGCCGGCCGCCTGGTTGATCGCCGCAGCGGCGTTGCCCGCGGCACCGCCCAGCGCCAGCGTCACACCGTACTGGCTTGCACTCTGGCTCATGCTGCTCTGCTGCGCGTCCGTGCCCGGATCGAGATTCAGGTTCTGCCCGATCAGCGTCAGGTCCTTGCCCGCAGTCAGGTCCGCGCCCTGTACAGTGATGTCCTGATTCGCATCCAGCGTTACGTTGCCCTTGCCGCTCACGATCTGGCTGCGGATCGTACTCTGCGTCTGGCCGGCCGTGTCCTGCACCGAATGGCTGTTCGCTACGCCCACGGTGAAGCCCGTCCCGCTGCCATTGCTGCCCAGGCTGCCAAACTGATGACCGCTAGACTCCTGGTGGCTCGTGTTCGTATCCGTGCCAGCCAGTACATTGATCGCGCCGGCACTCGCCACCAGATCGACGCCCTGCGTCCCGCTGATGCCCGAACCGATCACATCGATGTCGCCCGTGTGGCTCTTCACGATCACGCTGTTGGCGAGCACAGTGGTCGCCTGCTGTTGCGTCGACGACGAGTTGCCGTCCTGGCTACTCCTGCCCGCGTTATACGGCGACGAACTCACGCCACCCGCATTCGGGCCGCCCTGAATCCAGCGCGACAGATCGCCCAGACTCGGGCTCGCCAGTTGAAAGCTCGAACTCGAACTGCTCGACTGCGAGCTCTGCTGCATCTGGTCGGTCGAGGCCTGGAACGTGACATTGCGATTCGCGTCGAAGATCGCCGTGCCCTTCGCACTGATGGTCGAACCGGTCACGCTGATGTCACCGTCGAGCGGCTGACCGTTCGCGTCGGTCAGCGCGCCGCCGGTCGCGACCAGACTCACGTTGTTGCCACCGCGCACCGTGCTGCCCGCATTGGACAGGCTCGACTGGGTGGTCGTGCTTGAACTACTGCTGTGCCCGTACGAGAGTGTCACCGAAGGCGTGTCGAGCGTACTCGCGGTAATCTCATTCGCAATGCCGGTGCCGCGCTGGTAAGCATTACCCGACGAACCCGCCGCCTTGAGGTTGCGGGCAGTGTCGAGCGGCGTACCGCTCACGCCCACCGTGACGCCGCTCGAATGCGCCGACTGCTGATCCCGCGACTGTGCCGTGTCCTGACTCGGGTCGATCGTGATGTTCTGCGCCTTGATACCGATGTTGCCGGTCTTGCCCGTCACATCGTCCGCAGCCTGGTTGGCGATGATGTCGCTACCGCCAATATGAACGTCCTTGCCCGCCGTAATCGACACGTTGCCCTGTACAGCGCCGACCGTGCTACGCGACTGGCTCTGCATAACGGAATTCGCATCGTACTGATCTTTCTGCTCGCTCGATCCAACGCTGAAGCCAAAGCCGCCGCTTCCCGACAGTCCCGAGTGCTTGACATCGTGAAACTCGGAATCCTGATAAGTATCGGTCGCAGCAAGGATATTCACACTGCCCTTCGCAGCGAGCGAAACAGCGTTCGTTCCGACGATGCTGCTGCCGGTCACGTTGATGTCCTTGCCGCTGATGACCGACACACCGTCTGCCGAAATGGCGCTGCCATCGGCCTGCGTCGTCGTCTGGTCGACGCGATTGGCCGCGCTCGTGTGGCTCGCGACGCCGCTGTGGCTATGCGTCTCATTCGAGTTGTCGACATGCGTTTCCGTTGCCGCGTCGACGTTGACACTCCCTGCCGCCATGAGCAACGCATTGCCCTTGTCGAGATCGACCGTGCTGCCCACCACGTTGATGTCCTTACCGGACACGATATTCAGGCTGTTGCCGCTCTTGAGCGTAGTGCCCGTCACCGTATCGTCGGACGTGTGCAACGTCTCCGCGTAGCTGCCGTGATGATCACTACCGGAGCTGTTGCTGTCCACCGTCGACGTCGCGGTCGCCGCCTGCAGCGTCACGTTGCCCCCTGCCGCGACAGTTCCTCCACCGCCCAGGTTGATGTTCGCACCGGTCGCCGTGAGATCTCCGCCCACTGCGATCAAGGATGCACCCCCGACCTTCACGCTGCTGCCCACATCGCTCACGATGTGCGTATCGGATATACCGTTCGCACGAGCAACGACCTTGGTCTCGCCGGTCTGCAACACCCCGAGATTCCAGTTGCCGCCAATGCTCATACCCAGCGCGCCGCCCACATTCAGGTTGGCCGCGTCCTGTTCGAAGTTGCCGCCCGTCGTAATCGCCGCGTTGCCCGTCACGTTGATGCTGGCTACGGGGCCAAGCGTCGTCGTAACACGCGTCGCACCGGTATCGCTGACCTGGTTGAGCGTGTTCGCCGCTGTGTTCAGAACCAGGTTGCCACCCGCTTGCAACGCCAGGCTTCCCGCATTGAGCGTCGCCGAAGTGAGGTTCACATCGCCCGTCGTCACAAGCGACATCTGCCCACCGCTTTGCAGCGTGCCGAACGAACTGTCGATTCTCTGCCCGCTGATCGCGAAGCTGTTCGCCGCCTTGATCGTGCCGCTATTGGTGACCGTTTGTGCGTTCTGCAGATCGATGTTCGTCGCCGCGATAACCGGACCGTTACCCATGTTCTCCTGGCTCGCCTGCGCCAGATAGACCACCGGCACGAGCACCGGCTGCCCATCGACGATCTGCGTCTGCATGATGACGACGTTGCTCGTCAGTTGCGACACCTGCTCGGGCGACAGACCCGTACCAGGCGCCAGATCGAGCGACTTCGCGAGTGCAGCGCCCGACGTCATCAGAGTTTTGAATTCGTCCTGCGTGTTCGCGTAGTTCGTCAGGACCGACTTCCCGGTCATCGACAGGATCTGGTCCTGCACGAGCTTCTGCTCGTAGAACCCATCGCCCAGCCGCATCTGGACCTTGCCGGGGTTCATGCCCATCTGCTGGAAGTAGTAGTCGCTCGACAGCCACTGCTGCTGGCTCGTGAAGGCCGGGTTCGTCTCGACCAGGTACCGTGCGTTCGGCGCGGTATCCATGTGGAAGAGTCCGCCTTGCGGCACCGTGATGTTGTTGAGCACCTTGACGGCCGTCGCGGCCGCAATGGTCGGATTGTTGAAGTTCGCAAGGCCGCTGTTAAGAAGGCGGCCGCCCTGGATTGCCACCGCGCCCGGATGCACACCACTGCCCACGCTGATCAATCCGCTCACCACACCCGCGCCAATTGCCACCGTGCCCTGCGTGCCCTGCGTGCCGATCGTTCCACTCACCGCGCCCGCGCCAATCGCCCCCACACCCTGCGTGCCGATCGTCCCGCTCACGGAACCGGCTCCCGAGCCCGATAAAGTCTGCCCGGGCAGGAGCCCGAGCGGCGTCACCCCTGCGTTGCCCGCGGTGTTGTTGATCGTCACGCCCGTGCCACTGAGCGTACCGCCCGCCGTGAACGAGGATTCGTACGCCGGCAGCGCATACGTGCGGATGTCGGCCGGCGCCGCCTGAGTGTAGCCGCCCGGACGGGAGCCAACGAACGGAGCATCGCCGAACGGCAACTGCCAGTTGTGCTCGCTGTTGTCGTAGTTGTCGTAGTGATATTCACCCGAGTAGGTCACCTGCACCTGCGGAGCACTCTGGCCTTGCCAGCTGTTCTGGTCGAGTGTCGTGGGCGACGCGATGTTGCCCGTCGCGGCCACCTGGCTCCAGTAATTCTGGAACGTCCCGACCGATGACGCTTTCAGGTTGCCGCCGGCGATGATCTGCGATTCCGGACTGACGGACGTGACCGTATTGGCGACTGCGTCGCCCGTATAGGTCGTGTACTGATAAGTGCTGTTCCACTGGCCTCCGTGCGGCGGATCGGTAGGCACGCCGCCGATCAGCGTCGGGTCGCCCCTGGAACCCAGGACCTGCGGATTGCCCGGTCCACACGCAGCCAGGTACGTGGCGTCACATCCTGACAGGCTGATGCCGAGGCTTTGCAGCAGGGCCGGGTCGATCGACGACGTGAAGCCGCCCGTGGTCATCACGCGGCGCGTGTTCGTCACCTGGTTCGCATCGATCTCCATGTCGCCGCCGGACTGGATCAGCGCGGACTGGTTCCGGATCAGATTCGCGTTGGTGTAATTGCCGCTCCCATCCTTGCCGCCAGCCAGAACGACCTTGCCGAGACCGTAGATCGCGGTCATCGCCTGCGTGTCGGTCGCGGTCGTGTCGTCCCGATTCTCGATGTCCGGCGCAAGCAGCTCGAGCGTGCCGGCGCTGTCCGTCGCACCGATCAGCGCGGTGGTGCCCAGATTCGACAGGCTTTGCGTAGCATTCAGCGACACGCTGCCGCCCACTATCGTGCCCGTATTGGTCAGCGTGTTCGAGTGCGTGGTCAGCAGGCCACCGGCCCCCAGCATCCCCGAGTTCTGGATGTCGCTCGCATTGATGTTCAGCCCGTTCACGGCCGACAGAGCGCCGCCGTTGCTGAACGTGCCTGGCAGTGTGAAGCTCAGATCGTGGCCCGCTTTGAAAGCGCAATTCGGCGAGGTGGTGAAGTTCCCTTGCAGGTTCAACGAAAGATCGTTGACCGCACTGTACGTGCCGCCGCCTGCCAGCGTATTCGCAGTGACCGACAGATTCCGGGATGCGTTGATCTGGCCGCTCGTACTGGTCAGAGTGCCCGTCCCGATCCCGACGTCGCCGGCCGTGTTTGCGGCATTGCCGATTTTCCCGCCGGTGTTATCCAGATTGCCGGCGTTGATCTGCAGGTTCGCGCCACTCAGTTGCCCGCCCTGTGTATTGGAGATCGAAGTCGCGCTCAGCGTCACGTTGCCGTTGCCGCTGATCGAGCCCATGCCGGACGTGCCGCTCGCATTGCTGTTGGCGATCTGGCTGCCGCCGTTGATTGTCGTCGCGCCATTCCCGAGATTGGTGATCGCCCCGCCCGAGTTGTCGATCAACGATGCAGCGAGACTCAGCGTGCTGCCGGTCGCCGCGCCGCCCGCGCCGATCACGCCGCCGGCATTGATCAGCTGACCGCCGCTGGTGGCGGTCAGTCCGGTGCCCGACGACAGCCGTCCATTCGTGTTGTTCAGCGTGCCCTGAACGGTCGCAGTCATGACGCCTTGCGACGCCAGCTTGCCCCCGGTATTGTTGAGACTGCCGACCGACACCGATGCCTGTCCATTGGTCACGATCTTGCCGCCGACGTTCGTCAGCGACCCGGTGCCATTGCTCGGCTTGATCGTTAGCGTGCCGGTGCCGGCGTGCGTGATCGTGCCACTGTTGTTGTTCACGGACGCAGAAGCAAGCGTCAGGTCCGTGCTATTGGTCTGGATCACACCGCCGTTCGAGTTGTCGAGCGTGCCACTCACGCCGAGACCCATTGCACCAGTCCCGAGTTGCGTGATCGATCCACCTTCGTTCGTCAGGTTCGTCGCGGTGACACCAAGCTGGTTCGTGGTGATCCGGCCATTGCTGTTGTCGAGCTGCGCAATCGACATCGTCACCGCGTTGCCGCTCACGACGCCGTTTGCGTTTCTGAATGACGCGGCGTTTGCCGTGATCGCCTGCGCGCTCAACGTTCCGTTGCCGTTGTCGAGCGTGCCACTGACGGTGGTGTTGAGACTCTGCCCGGCCGTGATGCTGCCGCCATTCGTCAGCGACGCGGCCTGCACCGTGTTATTGCCAGACGCAGCGATCGTGCCGCTGGTGTTCGTGATGCCCGCGCCGCTTGTGACGCTCAGGTTCCCGTTCGATTGGAGTTGTCCCCGGGTGTTGTTCAGGGCGCCGGCGAGCGTCGCGCTCAGCCCGGACTGCCCCCCAATGCTCCCGCCTGTGTCGTCCAGGCTGCCCGCATTCAGGTCGACCTGTCCGTTGCTGACAATCGAGCCGCCGACGTTGGTGACCGCGCCCGTGCCATTGGCTGCATCGATCGACAGCGTGCCGGTCCCGGCATGCGTGATCGTGCCGCCGTTGTTGTTCAAGGTGGCGGGCGCAAGCGTCAGATCGGTGCTTTTCGTCTGGATCACGCCGCCGTTCGAGTTGTCGAGCGTACCGCTCACGCCGAGCCCCATTGTGCCGGTCCCGAGTTGCGTGATCGATCCACCTTCGTTCGTCAGATTCGTCGCGGTGACACCAAGCTGGTTCGTGGTGATCCGGCCATTGCTGTTGTCGAGCTGCGCAATCGACATCGACACCGCGTTGCCGCTCACGACGCCGTTCGTGTTCCTGAATGACGCGGCGCTTGCCGTCACCGTCTGGGCGCTCAGCGTGCCGCCACTGTTGTCGAGCGTACCAGCAACGCTGGTGTCCAGATTCTGTCCGGCCGTGATGCTGCCGCTGTTCGTCAACGAAGCGGCCTGCACCGAGTTATTGCCCGTCGCAACAATCACACCGCTGGCGTTGTTCAGGATGCCACCGCTCGACACGCTCAAATCCACGTTTGACGCCAGTTGCCCATGCGTGTTGTCCAGCGCACCAGAAACCGTCGCGACCAGACCGGCATGACCGCCGATCGCTCCGCCGGTGTTGTCGACACTGCCTGCCGACAGCGCCGTCCGACCGTTGCTGATAATCGAGCCACCGACGTTGGTCACCGCGCCCGTGCCATTGGCTGCATCGATCGACAGCGTTCCGGTCCCGGCATGCGTAATGGTTCCGCCGTTGTTGTTCAATGTCGCCGGGGCAAGCGTCAGATCAGTGCTTTGCGTCTGGATCACGCCACCGTTGGAGTTGTCGAGCGTGCCGCTCACGCCGAGCCCCATTGCGCCCGTTCCGAGCTGGGTGATCGACCCATGTTCGTTCGTCAGGTTCGCGGCGACAAGAGCGAGGTGGTTCGTCGTGATCTTCCCGCCGCTGTTGTCGAGCTGCGGGGCAGTTACCGACACGGTATCGGCGCTGATCGTCCCGTTCGCATTCTTCAGCGACGCAGCGTTAGCCGTGACCGTTTGCGCGCTTAGCGTCCCGCTGCTGTTGTCCAGCGTGCCGGTGACGGTAGTGTTGAGATTCTGGCCCGCAGTCACGCTGCCGCTGTTCGTCAACGAAGCTGCCTGCACGGACTCGTTACCCGCTGCGGCGATCGTCCCGTTGGCATTCGTGATGGCTGAACCGCTCGTGACGCTCAGGTCCCCGCCCGATTCAAGCTGTCCATTCGTATTGTTCAATGCACCCGCAACAGTCGCATTCAATCCGGTCTGTGCGGAGATCGTGCCGCCCGTGTCGTCCATGCTGCCGGCCGACAGGTTTGCCAGACCATTCGTCACGATCTTGCCGCCGACGTTCGTCAGCGACCCCGTGCCGCTGCCCGAGTCGATCGTCAGCGTGCCGGTGCCTGCATGGGTGATCGTGCCGCCGTTGTTGTTCAACGTCGACGGCGCAAGCGTCAGATCCGTGCTGTTGGTCTGGATCAGGCCACCGCCCGAATTGTCGAGCGTGCCGCTGACATTCACACCCATTGCCCCCGAGCCGAGCTGGGTGAGCGCGCCATTGTGATTCGTCAGATTCGTGGCGCTTACACTGATCTGGTTCGCTGTAATCTTCCCGCCGCTATTGTCGAACTGCGGCGCCGTGACTGACACGGTACTGGCGCTGATCGTCCCGTTCGCGTTCTTCAACGACGCTGCATTCGCTTTGAGCGTCGCGGCGCTCATCGATCCCCCGCTGTTGTCGAGGGTTCCCGATGTCGTCACCTGCAAGTTCTGCGCGGCCGTGGCCGTGCCGCTGTTGGCGAGCGTTGCCGCGTTGATCGTCGCATTGCCGTTGCCGCCAATTACACCGCCCGTCGCGCCCTGCGCCGTCGTGCCCGCAGCGTTCGTGATCTGGCCGCTCGCCGTGAGCGTGAGGCCATCGCCGTTGCCCGACACGATGCGTCCGGCCGTGTTCTGCACGTTCGCGCCCGACACGTTCACCGCGCCTGCCGCTTCGAGCCGGCCCGCCGTATTGTCGATGTTGCCGCTCGACGCCACGTTGAGCGCCTGAGCCGACGTGATCGAGCCTGAACCGTTCTGAAGGCTGGTAGCCGCAATCGTCGCTACGCCGTTCGTGCCAATGCTGCCGTGACCATTGTCGAGCGCACCGGTCTGGACACCCAGCGCCCCCGTGCCCGCCTGGCTAATCGTCCCGTTCGCGTTGGTCAGGCTGCCCGAACGGATCGTGGTGTTTTGCGCGTTCGTCGTGACGGTGCCGCCGGTATTGTCGAACGCACCCGACGCGGCCAGCGTCGTGTCGCTCGCGCCCGTTTGCGACAACGTACCGCCGCGATTTGAAATACCACCTGCCGTCACGCTCAACTGCGCGGCACTCACCTGCCCGTGATCGTTCGTGACGGTCCCTGCGGCATTGGCAGTCAAGATGCCGCTCGTCTGCAGCGACGCACCTGTATGAACGATGTTGCCTGTGTCGCCGCCGGCGCCGGTCGCTGTCAGGGACGCGTTGCCCTTCGTCAGCGTTTGCCCGCCTGCCATGTTCAAACTGCTACCCGACAGCGCGAGATTGCCACCCGCCATCTGCTGCCCGGCGGCAGTCACGGCACCCGAGCCCGTCACCGACAGGTTGCCCGTTCCGGTGACGTTACCGTTCGCGTCGACTCCCGCGCCGAGTGAGCCGGTCGAATTAACGCTCGCGCCCGTGACGCTTGTGTTGCCGAGCGCAGCGATCGTGCCGCTGTTGGTCACCTGCCCCTGGCTATTCAACGTGGTGTTTTGCGTCGCGTAAACGGAACCGCTGTTCGCCACGTCGCCCGCTGCGGAGATCGCGACATTGCCGTTCG
This sequence comes from Paraburkholderia madseniana, assembly GCF_009690905.1. Taxonomy (GTDB): domain Bacteria; phylum Pseudomonadota; class Gammaproteobacteria; order Burkholderiales; family Burkholderiaceae; genus Paraburkholderia; species Paraburkholderia madseniana. The sequence goes on along the minus strand of NZ_VOSW01000033.1, from coordinate 39,737 downwards.
CGCTCGCCGAGCCTGACAAGGTTATCTTGCCCTGGCTGCTGATCTGCACGTCGCCGCCTTGCGACGCAATCGTGCCGGCGCTATTGACGCCAACGCCTGCCTCCGTGCCCACCAGCATGATCTTGCCAGCGTACATACCACCGAGCTGCGCGACGTCGATCGCCACACCCGGGCTATTGCCGTCAGGCCCGAGCGATTGCGCACTCAGATCGCTATAGCGTACGTCGTTGTTGCCCGCCACGACATTGAGCGACTGCCCTGCCCACACCTTGCCGTTGATGGCAACGCTGCGCGCGATCAGGTCGACCTGGTCGACGTTGCTGCCGTTGAGCCCCGCCGTTCCGATCTGGATCTGGCCACCCGTCACGTGAAACGCATCGAGACTGCCCGTGCCGCCGAAAACCGGCGTGCCAGTCGTCAGAACACCGCGGCTCGTGTTGATGAAGCCGCAACCATTGCAGTAGATGCCAGCCGGATTGGCGATGACCACTTCGGCCTTCTGGCCTGCCACCTCGGTATAGCCAAGCAACTGGCTCGCATTGCCACCTACGACCTGGTTCACGATGACGCGCGCGCTGCCGGCGCCAAGATTCGGGTTGCCCGTCACGTACCCGCCAAGTTGGGTCTGCACATTGCCCGGCGAGTTGTTCAGGATCAGGCCTTGCGAACCGACGTTGTACTGCGTGTACGGGTTGTTTGAAACGCCGGCCGAATTCGGCGTGGCAATCTGAACGATCGGCAATCCGTTCGCGGTTACGCCAACGATCGGCTTGCTACCCGATGCAGGTGCCGCGACGACCTGGGCATCGACCAGTACCGGTTGCATGCCAAGCACGCACAATGCCGCGAACGCGACGTGCCGCATCGACAGCATGTCGACGAAGCCCACAGGTGCGTGCATTGAAGGCGCGCGACGATGCGTGCTAAAAGGCGTGCCGGCCGAGCGACCCTTTCCTGTACCCGTTGCTGTTTCCTGCACAGCCGTCCAGAGACCACGCGCTGCATTGAAAATGACGCGATAGATATTCTTGTTCATAGCAGGAAACTCACGCTGAAGCCCGCCACCGGCCAGTGGTTCGGGAAACGGGCCGGCTGGTACAAAGGACCGCCGATGAAAACGTCATAGCTGACGTGCCTGAATGCACTGCCGCGCACACCGACCACGGCACCCGCCAGACGGCGGCCAAGCAGATTGTTCGCTTCGGGACCGAATACCTCACCGCCGTCGATGCCGAAATACAGCGCCTGCCCGAAACGCGAAAACGGAATCTCCAGATCGTTGCGAATGAAGACGCCCTTCTCGGCAGCCAGCATCGTGTTGCCATCGAACCCGCGCACGGTATAGCGACTGCCGATCGAAAAGTATTCGGTGGGATAAAGCATGTTGGGTGTGTTCTGCGCACGCACCGTTGTCGAGTAGCGCAGTGGGAAACCCGCGATGGTGAACGGCACGCTCAACGTCGCGTCGACCGTCTCCATGTGGTAGTAGTACGTGGGGATACCTGCGCCCGCGCCCGGCAGATCCGGCTGTGCTCCGAACCACGGCACGCCCCATCGATAGGCGAGCGTGCTGTCGAGTTGCGCAGCGCCGAAGTAATGCTTGTGTTCCCAGCCGACTTCCGCGTAGCTGTTGTCGCGGTGTTGAACACCGATTTCCGTACCGTCGATGAACGCTTCGCTGAAGCGCTTGCCGACGCGGAACTCGACCGTGTTCTTCTGCACCTGATTGCGATAGAACTGGTATTCCGCCTTGACGTCGAAATTACTGGACTTGCCGCTCGACACGAGCGTCGAGAACGCGCCTGCGATCTGTTGGTGGTAGTCGTACTGGCTGGCCGTGGAGGTGAACGTCCAGTTGCCCCAGGGAATCGAGTAATACGCGCTGCTGCCATGCGTGCCGTATTGGCTCGTATGACCGTCGATGTCGTGGTTGTAGCTGACGTTGAAGAGGTCGGACAGACCAAGCGGATTGTCGAGCGTCAGGCTTGCGCTGCCTTGGAACTGGCCGGTCGACTTGAGCCCGCTATCGTCGGCGCTCACGGAAAGCGACCACGGCTTCGTGCGCTTAACCGAAATCACGACGTCGCTTTCCCCGGTCGACGGTCCCGGCACGATCTGCATATCAACATCCTGATTTGGCACGCGCTTCATCTGCTCGAGGCCCTGCTCGAGATTGCGCAGATTCAGTAGATCGCCTGCCTTCGTCGGAAACGCGTTACGCCACGTGCCGTACGTCGACGGATCGGCGAAGCGAATTGCGCTGATGACGCCAGGGATCAGTTGAAGCTTCAGCTTGCCGGTCGAAAGATCTTGCGGTGCAATGACAACGCGTGTCGTGGAGTATCCCTTTTCGATCACGAGCGCCATGACGCGATGCACGATCAGGTTGAGCCCTTCCCTGCCGACACACTGTCCTCGATAGCGCTGCAGATAGTCGTTGACGAACATCAGTTCGCCCGGGAAAAGGGGGTTGGGCAACAACGCACGTGCACCAGCCGACTCCACGGAATCGCTCAAACCGGGTGGCACTTCCAGCCTCAGTTCGTCGACCTTGAAGCACGGTGTTTCGACGGGAACCTTGCCGTCGTCTTCGGCCGAACGCTCGACGGGTTGAAGGGTAACGTTTGGGGCGGTGATCGCACGCTCGCGCTCGATCGCCTGTTCCTGTGCGCGGCGGCGCTGCTCCTGTTCGCCAAGCGGATCGGCTGCCTGCGCGTATGCGACGTCTACGTGCGAGGCTGCCAACAGCGCGGCACATACCGACACGAGCCGACCCAACGCTCCCCAATGCGCGTAACCTGTGCCTACAAAATTGCGCGTCGCTTTCGGCGATCGTGCGATCCGCCCGGATTTGTTCTTTTTCATTACGTCGATCTTGTTATGGCGCCGGAATCGACGCAGCAGTTCTGAACGTCAAACTGGGAGCAGGTCCTGGCCCACACTCCTACGAATGAACCACCGGTCACCGCAATGCCGTTCGGATTGGCCGATATCACGTTTGCGCGCGGGCCGATTACGTCAATAAGGCCGCTAATAACGCTGGGATTGGGACTCGTTACCTTATTGACAATCGTTCGAGCATTGATACCGACGTTATTAAGTGAAGCGCCGGCTCCGTCTACGTTGAAACTGCTATACGTGTTGTTCGAAACGCCTGCGAAGGTCGGTGCAATATTGACCGTCTGATGTCCATTTGCTGAAGTTGAAACCGTGGCGGCCGTTCCGCCGTCAACGGCAATGCCAATTGCATATGTGCTGCAAGGGACGGCAGCCAGCACGGCAACGATCAGCCTGATTTGAAATTGACACAGACGTGGGTTTCTATGGCCCGCGCTACTTCCCCGTGCGCTACTGGACATTCCTGTTGGCACGCAACTGTTCGTTGCGGGTTCTCTCGGTGGATTCGTTCAATACGCGCGACCATTGCAATCGCAGCATTCATACGACGAATAACGACCGTACCCAGGAGGTTCTTTAGAAATATCTGGAAATATTTTTATTACATCCAGATTACGCACCGACAAAGGCCCAAGGATTTCCCTCTTTTAATGTAGGCATACATCTCGCAAACGTTTTACCTGACCTCGACGCTTCTTTTTCATTCTAGAATCAGCATCCGTAAGAATTTTTAATTCACGCGCGACACAACGTCTGTTGCGACAAGGGGAATCAGAGTCAGCTGGTTCTGCGCATTACATGGCCATGTGACACAAATACGTGACTGGTCAATATTCCGTGAAATCCCTCTTCTGCATTGCCGGGGCTGTCTGCTCAGGTGACGTCCTTTTAAAGTCGTCGATGACTGTTCAGTCTGCAGATCTCTCAGGTTCTGGCATGTCGCTCCCGGAAGCCAGGACCTTCTCGGCGTCGCGTTCGCGCGACGCCTCTTTTTCTTTCCTTCAAGTAATGCATCGTGTGATGCGAGTCGAGTCGACCAGGAAGTGTGTGATCCGCATCCGACTCTCCGGACAATCACGGTTTCCTGAACAGCGTCTTCTTTGAAACAGTATTTCGAATTGTCCTAACCACGGCGGACACCCTGGACGCCGCCTGATGCCGCAAGGGTTTCGACCGTCCGGGGTAGTTATCCAACATGACGATATCGGTCAGTGGTCGGACAAGACGGAAGCGTCCATCGCCATATCACCATGGCGAACGCTTGTCGCTCTCTCCAAATCTTCGCAATCGCGCGCGGGCCTCGTTGACTACGTACACCGGCGCACTTGATAGCTGCTGTTCGTACAGATCGAGAATCCGGGTAATCGACGGGCAGTCCGCCACTTCAATGAGCCAAATGTCATCGCTCGCGTTCCTGCTTGCCGCATCCAGAATGCGTTCTGCCTCAAGATAGAGTTCGTGTTCTGCTGCACCAAAGCCGTCCTCCTGAAGATACCAGGCCATATAAAGTGCCTTGACCAGCTCTACCAACAGACCACCGTTGCCCTTACCCACGCGAAAGGCAGCCAGTGCAAGATGATGGTGCAACACAAGTTCGCGGACGGAAATGGCGGGGAGTGGCAGCAGCATGGTCTTGCTGAGCGGTTTTCTGCGCGACTGGCCCACCGCCAGCCGTTTCTTGCGATTCTGTGACATGGGTCGCCGAAGCAATGATCCGCGCCTATTGCAACCAGAACCGGACTTCTACCGTGAAAGTAGCCAAAGCCTTCGGCGCCATCGGCAAAATATTTCCTGCCAGCGTGGAAGACGTGCTGGTTCGGGTCGTAAAGCGCTTGGCTCACAAGCCGATCGCGATTTGCCACTAATCACTCGATTCGAATACCGCGGTACGGTCGTCATGATCTGCAGAAAGCGATCGCTCGCCTGTCAAGTGGTCAGCTATCTGAGCGGACTCGTCGCAACAATATTCGCTTGCTTGGCTTTTAGGCTCCTGTCCGAACATTAGCCAATTGCTCCTCTTTCTCCGGTGCCGTGATGCTCGCAGTCAGCGCGGCTACGAGCAATAGCGCCGCAGACGTCAACATGACCAGGTTGATGCCGTTGAGAATGTCCGAACTCAGGCCATCGCCGACCATCACGCCGAATGCCGCGACACCCAGCGCGCTGCCGACTTGGCGGGCCGTGCTCAGCACCGCGGAGGCAATGCCGGCCGACATCGCGTCGACGTCGGACAGCAAGACCGCCGTCATTGCCGGCACCGCGGCGCCCATGCCCGCGGGAATCAGCACGAATCCGGGGATCATTTGCCAAATACCGCTGTGGGGTCCGAGCCAGCACAACGACGCATAGCCCACTCCTGCAATTAGCGCACCGCCGATCATCACGACTCTCGACCCCGCCCATGCCGCGATCTTCCCACCCGCAAGATTTGCAAAAATGAAGGTGGCTGTCAGCGGCAGGAAAGCGAGACCGGTATGGACGGCTGAGTACCCTCGCGCCTTCTGCAGATACAGGCTCAACACAAAGAGCACACCGGAAAAGGATAGGTTGATCAGAAAGCCGAAAACAAGTGGACAACTGAATCTGGAGTTGCGAAACAACTTGAGCGGTAGCATCGGGAACGCGATGCGCCGTTCGAGCCACACGAACGCGCATGTCGAGAGTACGGCGACACACGCCCCGCCCCAGACCAGCGGATGATGCCAGCCGAGATTCCGGTATTCGATCGCTGCGCCGATCAGACTCGCGAGGGCGAGTACGATCAGCAGTTGCCCTTTGAGATCAAGTTGTCGCGAGCCCGCCTCGTCCATTCGCGCAGGAATGCCCCGGTACGCGATGATGAGACCGACTGCGCAGATCGGCAGATTGATCAGGAAAACGCTGCGCCATCCAATGACCGACAGCAGCACACCGCCGACAACCGGGCCGGCCGCGAGCGACGCGCCGCCGATCGCCGCCCAGATGCCGAGGGCGCGCGCCAGTAAGCGGGCATTGCCGTCGCAGGCTTTGCGCAGCAAGGTGAGCGACGTCGGTAAGAGCAGCGCGGCGGCTATCCCTTGCGCGATCCTGAATACATTCAGCTCGACGATAGAGCGCGAGAAAGCGATCGCGATCGACGTTGCGCCGAGAATCACGAACCCGAGTATGAACACACGTCTGGCGCCAAACCGGTCCGCGAGCGTGCCGGCGGACAGCAGCAGCACCGCGAAGCCGAGCGTATAGCCGTCGACGACCCACTGCAGTCCGGAGATTGATGCGCTGAAAAACTCGGCGAGGTGCGGCAATGCGACGTTGACGATGGTGAGGTCGAGTTGTACGACGCACGACGCGAAACTCGCCGCAATCAGGATGCGGGCAATAGATCGCAAATCATTTTGCTGCTTCATGGTCTCTCCTTGGGCTGTCTTACCGCCTTGCGTCAGGCGCGACCAAACACGCGCCTTCATCGCAGTCGTGAGGTAGGGACGAAGTCCATATCACCGATTTCCATGTTCTCGCCCGCCATGGCCCAGACCACACCGTGGCTCGACGTCCCCACCCCGGAGTGCACCGCCCAGCCGGGCACGATCACGGCCTGTTCGTCGCGAACGATAAGATGCCGGGTTTCATCGGGCTCGCCGAGCAGAAATATAACGGCCGCTTCCGGTTCGAGGCCATAGTGCAGGTAAACCTCGCTGCGCCGTCTGTGACGATGCGTCGGCAAGGGACTCCATACATTGCCTTCGTCCAGCGCCACGATGCCCATCAGCAACTGGCATGTCGGCAAGATCTCGGGCGCTAGATACCTGACGACAGTTCTGCAGTTGCTGTCTTTCTGGTCCCCTCGCTTGACGGACAAGGCCTCGTCCCGGACAACCTTTCTCGTGCGAAACGACTGATGAGCGGTGGCGCTCACGTAATAGAGCTTCGCCGGATGCTCAGGGTCTTCGCTGCCGAAGAGCACCTCGCGCGCCCCGGCACCGACATAGAGGGCATCGTATTCGCCGATGTCGAAGCGCTGCCCGTCTACGTCCACTGACGCCGGGCCGCCGAGATTCAATAGCCCGAGTTCGCGCCGTTGCAGAAAGTACGCCGTCCCGCATGCCTCGCTCAGCGCGCGCGGTAACGTCAGCGGTTCGTATTCCGGCATGATGCCTCCGAAGATCATCCGGTCTTCGTTTGAGTAGGTGGCGCTTAGCCTGCCGCGAACAAACACGTTTTCAACGAGAAACTGTTCTCGCAGCGCGGCGCTGCCGAGTGTTTTGACGTGCGCCGGATTTATTGCCTCGCGCGCGTCAATCACGGTGTCATTCATTAGATGGGCTCGTCGACGTGATAGGCGAAGGAAAGTGGGAGGCACGCTCCCAGCTTCGTGTGCAAAAGTTAGTGACCAAACCGGTGCGATTCCTGGAGCAGTCGGCGAACTTTTTCGATTGATCCCGAGCGATCCTTGTCCTTGAAGACGGCGCTCGCCATCTGCACCGGATCGCCGAAGAAGAAGCGTTCGTAGAGCACCTGGCGCGATCCGAACGCGGACACGGCGGCATCCCAGGCAAGCCGGTAGAGCGGAATGCGCTCGCTCGCTTCCAGCCGGGCAGACTGATAGTAATAGCGGATTTCGTCGCCTAGAGCGCCGTCCAGGTCGGCCTGCGTCGGCATCGCCACGAGGCCGCTTGCTCCGATCTGCTGAATGATTTCGACCATGCGCGGATAGAGGCGGGGATACAAATTGCGTGACGCGTCGAGTGGATCCCAAGCCGGCGTGAAGACACCATATTCGTTGGCCTGCGCATCGGATTCGCTAGCCCGCTTAAACGCCTTCAGCGTCGTTAGATTGACCCACACTTCGGCGATCTTTTCGTGGATGTGCTGGAAGCTCTCCAGGCCGGAACCGTCCACCATCATCGACGCAAGGCCGAGCAGGAACTCCGTCTTCGCGATGTTTTTGCACACTACCTGATACGCCATCTGTGCCAGCGCGCCGGTACGAACCGCCGCAGCATTGCAGATGTTCACGTCGCGATAGCAAAAGACCCGTTCCCACGGCACTAAGACGTCGTCGAATATCACGACGGCATCCATCTCTTCGAAGCGTGAGCCGAGCGGATGGTCGAAGCCGTTGAAACCGTAGTCGACGCTGTCCCGGCAGATGAATTTGAGGCCGGGCGTGGCGGTCGGAATCGCAAACGCAAAGGCATAGCGCGCGCTTTCCTCGGGGCCGTCCGGGAGCCGGGCGGGGAACACCATCAGTTCGTCCGACAAAGGCAGCGTTGCGAGCATGCGCGCGCCGCGAATCACGAGCCCGTCGTCGCGTTCCTCGTGAACGTGCGCGGCCAGCAGCGGATCCGCCTGGCGAGCCGGCCCGGCCAGCCGATTAGGTCGCGGATTCAACAGCGTGTGCGTCAGCGAAAGATCGTTCGCGCGCAGATATCGATGATATTGCGTCACGTTATCGCCGTAAGCGCGATCGCCGTCACGGAAAAATTCGGCAGCGCCGGCGTAGGCCGACATCGCACGGTTCAGATACGAAGGTTCACGCCCCATCATCCCCATGCTGTATTCGGACGAACGCAGCATGGCCGCGCCGACGCGCTCGAGTTCGGTCGGGGTTCGCGGAATCGAAAACGATCGCGCGACCTTTTGATCGGTCAGCGGATCGGTTTCCAGCGTCACGTTCGCCTGTTGCCACTGAAAATCGTACAGACCGGCGAGGCTGCGCACGCCGTTCGCGAGGCCCGGCTCCGATGTGACGTCCTGCACGCGAACGCCGCGGTGCCACACTTGCGCGGGATGTGCGCGGAATCGTTCGAGAACCTCATGTCCCCTTCTTGCACCCATTGTCGAATCCTTTATGAAATTTCTTGAAGTACACAAACCTATTGATTCGATGCGCAGGCCGTCCGCGCATCATCGACGAGCGGAAGAGCCCGGCCTTGCGGCGCTCTGTGCGTCAGGCATTCACTGAGCGCCTCGACGACCTTGCCGACGTGAGGCATTGAGAGGACCGTTTCATGTCGTCCCGGCACGATGCGTTCGCTCGATGCGGCGCCGGACTGGCGCGGCCACGGCTGCCCGCCGCGCCGGTTTGTCGAAGTGAATGTGTGTTCGGCGGCGCGCAGCAAAAGCAACGGCGGCGTCGGCCACGCGGTGGGCCGATAGCCGGCGATGGCGAGGCAATGCGCTCGGTAGGTATCGATCATTCGCCGGATCGATGCGCCATCCAGATCGTCCGGGAACGCGCCGGCCGCGCGGGCAAACTGGACGGCCGACTCGAAGCGCGCGTCGACCGACACGCCCGTGAGGTAATCGGTGATGGCGTCGCCGTTCCAGTTCGGCGCATGGATGCCGTCGCTCAACCAGCGCAGCAGCCACATGGTGTCGTCGGCCGCGCCGATTGTTTCAGTCGTTGCGTCGTTCTCGAACAGATAGGTATCGACGAGGCCCACGAGGCTGACGCTGTGCTTCGCTTCGGTGAGTCGTCGCGCCATCTCATACGCGACGGCGCCGCCCGCCGAGTAACCTATCAGAACGTAAGGACCGCGCGGGTGTTGCGCGAGGAGGTGATCGACGTAGAACGACGCCATCTCGCTGATGGATCGCTGTGCCGTTTGCCCCGCCTCGAAACCGAGCGGCTGAAAACCGAACACAGGGTGGCCCTGAGCGCCGAACAGGGCGGCCAAAGCCTTGAAGCAGGACACTGTTCCGCCGGCCGGATGCACGCAAAAAACTGGCGTGCGGTGGGCGCCCTTTTCGAGGGCCACCAATGGTGTCCATGCGCCGTGCGGTGCATGCCGTGATGCGAGCTGCGCCGCAATCCCGCGAACGGTCGGCGAGGCCAGCAGCGCCGTCAACGGAAGTTCGACATCGAAGTGCGCGTTCAGACGGGCGATCAAACGGACTGCGGCAAGCGAATGGCCGCCGAGCCGGAAGAAGTCGTCGTCGATATTCTCGACCTGTTGACCCAGCACCTCGGTCCACACGGCAGCAACGCGTTTTTCCGTATCCGAGCGTGGTAATACGGCGGCATCCGCGCTGTTTCGGGCGGCACGAAAATCGGGCAACGGCAACGCGCGGGTGTCGAGTTTTCCCGCCACGGTCAGCGGAAATTCACGTAACACGACCACGGCCGCTGGCACCATGTAACCGGGCAGACGCGCTTCCAGCGCGGTGAGCACCGCTGCTGTGTCGAGCGGCTCTCCATCATGCGTCAGCGCGTAAGCAATCAAGGTCTCGCCGCGCTGAGCGAGGTCGCGAACCACCACGCGGCTGTCGAGCACGTCGTTCGCGCCGTTGAGCGCAGCCTCGATTTCTCCCAGCTCAACGCGCTGCCCGCGGATCTTGACCTGACCGTCTTTACGCCCGACGAAGACGATGCGCCCGTCCGCCAGTTGCTTGACTAGGTCGCCGGTCTTGTACAACATGCCAGGCTCGCCAAACGGGTTGGCGATGAAGCGTTGCCCGGTCAGTTCGGGACTCTGCCAGTAGCCGGCAGCCACACCCGTTCCGCCAATATAGAGTTCGCCGATCACGCCGACGGGAACGGGCTGACGCTTTACGTCGAGCACGTAACAGGCCACGTGTTCGAGCGGGCGGCCAATCGTCATCTGCCGGTCGTCCGGTGAACACGATGCCGCGGTCGCGGTGACCGTGGCTTCGGTCGGTCCGTAGCAATTGAGGAACCGCCGTCCGGGCGCCCAGCGCCGGACCAGATCCTGCGTACAGCGTTCGCCGCCAGAGATCACACAGCGCAGCGCCCGAAGGTTGTCGGCAGGCAGCAGGGCCAACGCCGAGGGCGTCAGGTTGGCATGCGTAATCGCCTGATCGCGGATCAGCGCGGCAAGCTCCGGACCGGGCATGACGTCCCGCTTCGAAACCGGAAAGAGCGTGCCGCCGCTGCGCAGCGTCGTGACGATCTGCTCGATCGACGGGTCGAAATTGAACGACGTGAACTGCAGTACTCGGCTCGTGGAATCGATGCCGTACAGCCTCGCCGCGGCGTGCGCGAGATGAGTCACACTGCGGTGCCGGACCATCACGCCTTTGGGTTCGCCCGTCGTGCCCGACGTGTACAGGATGTACGCGAGCGATTCGGTTGACGACGGCAACGGATGCTTATAGACCGGCGGCTGGGCTTCGATGTCGGCCCACGCGTGATCGAGCACGATCGTCCGGGTGCCGTCGCGCGCCAGCGCGGCAACGGCCGGCGTGCCGGTCAGCAGGACGGCCATCCGGGTATCGTCGACGAGGTAGCGTACGCGCTCGTCTGGCAACGCCGGGTCGACCGGCACATAGATCGCACCGGCCTTCCAGATTGCGAACAGGCACAGCACCGCCGCCGCGGACTTGTCCAGATGCAGACCGACGCGCGCGCCGGGCGTCACGCCGGTTTGCACGAGATAATTCGCGATCCGGTTGACCGTCGCAACGGCGTCGCCGTACGACACATGCTGGTCGCCGCAGATGATGGCCGGATGCGCTGGCGCCTGCCGCGCCTGCTGCTCGAACAGCTCGAAGACGAAGCCGCCGGGCAGGTCATCGGCTCGGGGCGAGTGCTGCGCCGCCAACAGCGCCGACCGGTCCTGCCCGCCCATCAGCGACAGCGCGCCGATGGCTTCATCCGGATGGCCGACGATCGAATGAAGCAGGGCGACATAGTGCGAAATCAGCCGCGTGATCGAAGAGGCCTCGTACAGATCGGCGTCGTATTCGCAGTGTCCGGTTAGCGCGCCATTCGGCCCACGGGTCACGGAGAGCGTTAGGTCGAACTTCGCGTAGCCCAAATGTTTGGGACCGTGTACTTCAGCATCGAGGTCCGCGAGTGAGAGACGCCGCGTCGCGGGCTGCATCACGAACATGACTTGGGTCAGCGGCATCGCCATCCCGACCCGATCGGGCTTGATGCGCTCGATAATCTGATCGAACGGGACGTGCTGGTGCTCGAACGCTTCCAGCACCACATTGCTCACGATGCCCAGCACCTGCCGGTACGTCAGCGCGGCGTCCAGCTCCGAGCGGATCACCAGCGTGTTCGCAAACAGCCCGAATAGCCGGCCAAGGTCCGGATGCGGCCGGTTGGCCACCGGCGTCGCGACCGCCAGATCGGTTTCATCCGTATACCTCGCCAGCAGAATCTTGAATGCGGCAAGCAGCGCCATGTAAAGCGTCGCGCCTTCCGAGCCGGCGAGTTGCGACAGTCGCCGGCTCAACGCCGGGTCCACCTCGAAATGTTCGACGTGGCCTCGAAAGCCTGCCGCTTCGTTGCGTTCGTGGTCGGGCGGCACGGTCTTTCGCCCGCTCAGGCCGGCGAGCTTCGACGCCCAGAAGTCGAGCGACGCGCGGCAATTTTCGCCGGTCTGCCAGCGCTCCACGCACCGCGAATAGTCGGCATACTCGAGCGGCAACGGCGGAAGTTGCGCGGGCGCACCGCGCACGAGACCGCTATAGACCATCGAGAGTTCGTCATAGAAGACCGCCATCGACGCGCCATCCATGACGATGTGATGCAACGTCAGCAACAGGCGGTGCTCTCGCGGCGCGAGCCGGAGCAGACGAAACCGGATCAGAGCGTCGCGCGCAAGGTCGAAGCGGCGACGACCCTCCTGCAATGCAATTGCCTCCGCTGCCTGTTCGATATCCGCGCCGGCGTGTAACGTCAGGTCGTCGTACGCGATCGCTGCCGTGGCGGCCTGAGTCACTTCGAGAGCGACGCGGCCCTGCGCGTCCTGAACGAAGCGGGAGCGTAGCGCCTGATGTCGCATCACGAGCAGATCGAGCGTTTGCTGGAGCGCATCGCTATCCAGCGGCCCATGCAGCCCGATTTCAAGTTGCTCGTTGTACGGGCAGCGTTCGTCCAGCACCTGCTCCAGATACCAGAGCCGCGCCTGCGTACTCGAAGCGAAGCCCCGAGCTGTGCGCGAAGGCAGCGCTGCGTCGACGAGTTCCGACAAGCTGCTGTCGTTCAGCGCATCGTGTTCGAGCCATTCGAGAAGGGCCCCCTTGTTATCCGACAGGATCGCGCGGAACTCGCCGTCGAGCGGCTGGCCGTTCGAGGACTTCGCGAACAGTCGTCCTTCCCTGGTCGACAGCACGATGCCGCGTGCGTCGGCCAACGACAGAATGTCTCTAAGGCGCATCAGAGAATCTCCTCGAGATCACAGTCCTCGTCGAACCGTGTTGCCGTACCGGCAGGCGCGCGCTGTTTCTCGCGAAGTGCGTGTGCGTGGACGAGGCCGGGCACGCTCGCTTCCGCGGGTTGAGAAACCAACATGTCGAGCGCGTTGCCGAAGTCAGCCAGCAACGGTTCGAGCGCTTGCGCCGGGAAACCGGCGAGGCGACACGAGCAATCGATCACGAAGTGCTCCGGATACTCCGTCGCGTGGAACTCGACGTCGTACCATTGGTGGCTTCGCCGATTCAATGCGTATTCGGCCTGCAGGCCCGTGAATGCAAAGTCCGCGGCCTTGATACGTTTGGTGTGGATAAACGCGACACTTGACGTGGCTTCACGATCACGCGTCGGCCCAGACATGGCGAGACAGCTTTCCTGCGCGTCGAGCAGGCTTCGCTGCACATCGAGCAGGTACGCCTCGATCGCGTTGTCATTGCCGGCCGGCCGGTGGATCGCCACCCAGTTCGTGCATTGGCCGACGAGCGTCGGAAGATAGTGCAGGCTTTGCCCCGCCATCGGAATGTCGATGGCCGCTTCACGCGAGGTGTCGTGCGAAAGCAGCGCGAGCTGCGTGGCCGCCAGCAGCAGCGTGAACGGACTGCATTGGTACTGCGCGCCGACGGATCGGATCAGGCGCGTCAATGACGGCGGGATGTCGAGGCTTCGATGCACTGTGTTAAATGCATCGGCGGTCAGCGCGGTGTCCACATCGATCATAGCCGTCGCGTTTCCGGTTGACGGCAGAGCGCCAACCGGGCGCGACGATTGTTGACCACGCGCATCCGCTCGCTGCTGCATCACGAAGTCGCGCCATTGCGACGGCTTGGCTGCCGTATCCGGGGCGGTCGACAGGTTGGCGTTGTAGCGTTTCGCGAGCTGTTCGATCAGCACGTCCAGCGACCAGCCGTCGCATATTGCTGCGTGAGCCGAGATCAGAACGATCAGCCGTGCGTCACCGAGCGTTACCACGCTGAAGCGGGCCAGTGGGCCTGTCGCGAGCGAGAACGGCGTGCGTGCGTCGTCGGCGATGATCGCGTCCAGCGATGCGTCGCTTCCGTCGATCCAGCGGATCGGTACGGGCCCAGGCGGTTCGTCGGCGATCCGCAGTCGTGCCGGGGAACCCGCGATCGTCGCGCGCAACGCGTCGTGCCGCGCATACAGATCCTGAATCGCGCGCGCGAGTGCGTCACGATCGACCGCGCCCGTCAAGGTAACGATCGCCGACTCGTGATGAGCCAGCGAAGCGGCCGTGGACAGCGCCGCGCGCTCGACGACGATCTGCTGCACAGGCTGCAACGCGACATCGTCCGCGTCGGCGTGACCGGCCACGGCGCCCCCTACGGCCGCCGGCTTCGCGCCAGGCAGCCGCGCCGTGGCGTGCTCAACAATGTAATCGACAATCGATTCCAGCGTGGACAGTTCTCCGAGGAGTTGCCGGAACGTGACGGTCACGCCGAACTTCTCCTTTAGCATGAAGGTGAGCGGTGTCAGCAATAGCGAATCGAGGCCGAGCTCGAACAGCGACGTCGCCGGCAGTGCATCGTCATAGGGTTCGCCGGAAATGCTTTCCAGAATGCCTTTGAGCTGGCCGAGCAGTTCTTCTTTCGACGCGGCCGTGTGCCCGGGCGCGCTCTCACTTACCTCAGGCTGTGCGCTCACCGTGATCACAGCACTCACGGCCGCAACCGGCACTCCCGCACCTGACGCAGCGGCAGGCCGTGTCGCTGCCGGATCGATCCAGTAGCGTTTGCGCTCGAACGGATAGGCGGGCAATTCGACACGACGGCTTGCCTCGCCGTAGTAGGCCGGCCAGTCGAGTTCGAAACCGGCGAGCCACAGATAGCCGAGCGCGTTCGCGAGCGCGAGCGACTCCGCGTCATCCGTTGCCGAATCGCTTAGCGCAGCGATCGCGAACTGGCGTGCTTCACGCTTGAACTGCATGGATGCCAGCGAGCACAGCGTGGTGCGTGGGCCGACTTCAAGCAGCACGACGTTGTCGTCCTTGCAAAGCGTGCTCACTGCCTCGGAGAAACGTACCGGCAGTTGCAAATGGTTCGCCCAGTACAACGGATCGATCGCTTCGGCATCGGTCATCGGCAGGCCTGTCACTGTCGACACGATCGGCACGCGCGGCGCGCGCAGCGTCATCGCACGCAGGATCTCCAGAAACGGCTCGACAGCGGGTGCCATCATCGAAGAGTGGAATGCGTGCGAGGTGTGCAACGGCTGCGAACGCACGCCCCGTCCATCGAGTGTCTGCTTGAGCGCGTCCAGCGCGACGCGAGGTCCGGCGACCACGCAGAGATTCGGTGCGTTGATCGCCGCGATGGATAGCGACGCGTCGAGATCGTCCGACAGTTGCTCATGCGGCAAGCGCACGGACAGCATGCCGCCCGCAGGCAGTTCGCCCATCAGGCGGCCTCTCGCTGCGATCAGCCGAAGCGCGTCCGGAAGCGCAAATACGCCAGCGAGCGTAGCCGCGACGAATTCGCCGATGCTGTGTCCCACCAGTAAATCTCCGTGGATGCCCCAGCTCATCAGGGTCTTCGCCAGCGCGTATTCGATGCAGAAGACAGCCGGCTGCGTGAAGCGGGTGTGGTTCAGGCGGGCCTGAAGCGCGTCATGATCTGCTTCGCGATTTGCGTCCGCGGGCAGGAACAACACGTCGCGCATATCCTCACCGAGATGCTCCCGCAGAATCGTCGAGCACTCGTCGAGCGCCGCGCGGAAGGCGGGTTCGTGTCGATACAGGTCCGCACCCATATCGACATACTGCGAGCCCTGGCCAGGGAACGCGAACACCAGCCGCGGCCGCGTGGCGCGCGGGCCGCCGCGGCGGTAGGACGCCTGCGGGTCCAGCGTAAAACTGTCGGCGGCGCTGCGTCCGTCCGGGCACCGGAGTTCGAACGCCTTCGATTTGAGCCGCCGGCGGCCCACGGCGAGCGTGTATCCGACGTCGGCCGCAACGTGCTCCTCGCGTGCCGCGACACGCGACGCGAGTGCCCGCAAGGCGGTCTCGCTGCCGGCGGAGAAGGGCAGCAGCGTGTACGGACGCGTAGTTCGCATGGCGGTGTTTGCGGCGGTGCGTAGCGGTGCTTCTTCGACGATCAGATGCGCGTTCGTCCCGCAAAAGCCGAAGGAGCTGATACCTGCGCGCCGAGGCGTCGAGCCCGCGGGCCAGTCGCGCAAATCGGTATTGATGTAAAAGGGGCTGTTGTCGATATCGATGTTCGAGTTGATATCGCTGAAGTTGACCAGCGGCGGGATCTTACGGTGAGTCAGCGCAAGACAGACCTTGATCAGCCCGACCACGCCGGCCGCGGTTGTCGGGTGGCCGAGATTGCCCTTGACGGAGCCCAGCGCACAAAAATTCTTTCTTGCGGTGGCGGCTTCGAACACGTTCCTGAGCGCTTCGAATTCGATCGGGTCGCCCACCGGTGTGGCGGTGCCGTGCGCTTCCATGTACGTGATCGATTCCGGCGAAATCTGCGCGCGTTCCTGGGCCGTCGAGATCACGTCCACTTGGCCCGGGATGCTCGGTGCGAGATAGCTCTTCTTGTGCAAGCCGTCGTGATTGACGGCGGAGCCGATGATGACGCCGTGAATCGTGTCCCCGTCTGCGACGGCGTCGCTCAGCCGCTTGAGCACCACGGCGCCCGCGCCGTCCGAAAACATGGTGCCGCTCGCGTCGGACGAAAATGGCCGGCACTTGCCGTCGCGTGTGAATATGCCGCCCGGTTCGTGCAATTGCCCCGTCATCTGCGGAGTGCGCAGCTCGATCGCACCGGCAAGCGCCATGTCGCACTGGTAGCTCAGCAGACTGTGCACGGCGCTGTCGACGGCCACAAGGCCTGTCGAGCACGCTGTATTGATGCT
Source organism: Paraburkholderia madseniana (assembly GCF_009690905.1). Lineage (GTDB taxonomy): Bacteria > Pseudomonadota > Gammaproteobacteria > Burkholderiales > Burkholderiaceae > Paraburkholderia > Paraburkholderia madseniana. Next base: position 22,816 of record NZ_VOSW01000033.1, on the reverse strand, counting down.
CAGACTCGGTCCAGTCAAGTTCAGCTTGTGCGACACCAGCGTCGCGATGTGATCCTTCTCGCGACCGATTTCAACTTGCACTTCACCGACCATCCTGATCAGGTCTGGATGGGTCGATACGTTGTAGTGGTAGTAGAAATTGTTGCCCATGCCGGCATACACGCCGACCGCACCGTCGAAGCGATCCGCGTCATAGCCGGCCGACTCCATGGCTTCCCAGGCTACCTCGAGGAAGACACGTTGCTGCGGGTCCATCACGACGGCGTCATTCGGGCTGATCCCGAACAGCGATGCGTCGAACCGATCTGGGTCCTTGATCATCCCGCGAGCACGCACGTAGTGTTCGCTGCTGACTATGTCGGCGGTGATGCCCGGATCGTCTTGTGCAGGCGAGAAACGGGTGACGCTGTCACGTCCGGAGGCCAGGATGTCCCACAAGTCGTCGACCGAATCGGCGCCCGGAAAGCGTCCCGCCATGCCGATCACGGCAATGCGCTCGTCGTCGCCGGCGCTACGGCGTCGTCGACGGCGCGATGCGGGCTTCGACGACGCCGACGGCGCCTGTCCGGCGGCGTGCCGCTCGATGTACGCGGCGAAAGCGTCGATGGTCGGATGCTCGAAGAGCGCCGCGACACTGACCTTGATTGCCGCGTGCTTTCCCAGCATGGCAACGAGACGATTGGCCTGCAGCGAATCGATACCGAGGTCGAACACGCTTGTGTCGGTCTCGACCGTCTTCGCGCCCAGCAGATGCTGCACGACGCCGACGATCAGTTCCTTGTGCGTCCGGTACGGGAAGCGCTCCGGATCGTCCGCGCGTTCGTCTTCGTGATCGAGGGCTTTCAGCGCGTTCCGGTCGATTTTGCCGTTCGGCGTGAGCGGAAGCGTGCGTACGAACACGAGACGGGCGGGTACCATGTAGTCTGGCACCCGGGCGCCGAGCGCGGCCTTCAGCGATGCCGACGTGAGTCCGCTATCGCGTGACGGAACGACGAATGCAGTCAGGCCGGCCACGCCTTCCGGGTTCGTGATTGCGAGGACCGCGGCCTGCTGCACACCGGCAACGCCGAGCAGGTTTTCCTGCACGTCGTTGAGTTCGATCCGAAATCCTTTGACTTTGACCTGGTCGTCCGCGCGGCCTCTCAGCGCCAGTTCGCCGCTGCCGAGAAAATAGGCGAGGTCACCGGTTCGATACAAGCGCGCGTGCGGATCGCCGGAGAACGGATCCTTGATGAAGCGAGCCTGCGTCAGCGTGTCGTCGGTATAGCCCACGGCTACGCCCGCACCGCCGATAAACAGTTCGCCTGTTTCGCCGTTGGCGACAGGAGCAAGGTCGGCGTCGAGCACGTGCAGCGTGGTGTTGTCGATGGGCGTGCCGACCGGGATCGATCGTTCGTCTGGCATGACGCGATGGCAGGTCGACCAGACCGTCGTTTCGGTCGGGCCGTACATGTTCCAGAGACTCCCGGTGGCGCGCAAAAGCCAGCTCGCGAGCGATGCGTCCAGCGCCTCGCCGCCACACAATGCCTTGAGCGCCGGAGCGCCTTGCCAGCCGGCGATGAACAGCATGCGCCAGGTGGCCGGCGTCGCCTGCATCACCGTGACCGCGTGTCGTTCGATCAACTCTGCGAGACGTGCTCCGTCGGCCACTTCGTCGCGCGAAGCCAGCACAATCCTGGCGCCTGTCAGCAGAGGCAAAAAGAGTTCGAGCACGGAGATGTCGAACGACGGCGTCGTGACGGCAAGCAACGTATCGGTCGGCTCCAGACCGGGCCGTTTGCGCATGCTGTGCAGGAAGTTGGCCACCGCGCCGTGATGGACCTTGACGCCCTTCGGCCGTCCCGTCGATCCCGACGTATAGATTACGTAGGCGAGGTCGTCGCGCGTCACCGGCGCCGGGTCGAGCGCGGCGACGGACTCACTCGAGCGGAACCAAGCGTCGCTCAAATCGAGAGTGTGCCGAACGGGCGCATCGATGTTCAACACGCCGTCGTAGATCAAGCACTGCAGGCCCGAGTCTTGGACGATGTAACTCTTGCGGTCGCGTGGATAAGCCGGATCGAGCGGCACGTAAGCGGCGCCGACGCGATGAATGGCGAGCATGGCCGCCAGCATGTGCACGGAGCGTTCAATGTGCAATGCCACGAGATCGCCCGAACCCACACCTGCATCGACGAGTTTCGCCGCAATACGGTTCACGCCGTTATCTATATCGCGGTATGTATATTCGACATTTTCGAAAATAACGGCAGTCTGATTTGAATAGAGATGTGTAGTCGCCTGAACAAGGGCTGGAAGCAAATCGAAAGGGGCGAATTTCATCGGGGGCTCATCTCGCTCGCGCGACACGTTCGGATTTTCGGTGTTAGAGTGGGTTGAATTAAGTCGAGCAACAAACCGCGCAGAGCCTGTCGCAGGGTGGGAGTCAAGCCCGAGCGGCAGACTGCTCTACGCTCGTCACCGCTGGCGAGGAAGTGTCGGTGCGAAGGAATTCGTCTCGGATGGTTGGCGAACAGCGAGCACTCGCCCGGCTTAATTCCTTACAATTAATTTCTATAAATACGAAAGCCGCGGGCATAAAAAAATAAATGCCATCTGCATAAAGGGAATTTTTCCGAACAACGCGGTGAGATTATCGCCGGCGGGTCACAAAGAAAAGCGAAAAATATGCTACGGTTCGAGGAGTTAAAGTATCCGATCGATCCAATGCAACTCCCCTCTTTACGCAATCTGCAAATCTTTGAAGTCGCCGCGCGCCATCAGAGCTTCCGAGACGCCGCCGACGCATTGTTTCTCACGCCTGGCGCGGTGGGGCGGCAAGTCAGAGCACTCGAAGCCGAATTGGGCGTCGAGCTATTCGCGCGTGTCGGGCGTCGGGTCGTGCTGACGCCCCAAGGTCGCGAACTGCAACTGGCCATGGCGGGGGCATTAAAGCTGCTCGCGGATTCGACCAGCCGGCTGAAGCGGGAAGCGACCCAGCAGGCCGGCCATATCTCCGTGACCGTACTTCCGTCGTTCTCTTCGCGCTGGTTAGCGCCTCGCCTGAAGAGCTTCCATTCCGGGCATCCAGACACCCGCGTGGATTTGATTGCGACTATCGCGCCGCTCAATCTTGCCGCGAAGCAGATCTCGTTGGGAATTCGCTTCGGAAGCGGAAAATGGGAGGGGCTTGCGTCGGAACTGCTGGCCGACGAGAGCCTTTTCCCGGTAGCCGCGACCAAGGGCATCAATGGATACGACGGATTGCCGTCGTCGCCGAATCACCTCTTGCAATATCCGTTGCTCAACCCCTACGATGAATGGGGAGAGTGGTTCAAGCGCGCAGGCGTGGTGGGTCAGATTCCTAACAAAGGGGTAACTTGTGAAGACTCGCTACTGCTGATCCAGGCCGTGGAACGAGGCGACGGCGTTGCGCTTGCACGTAGATGGCTCGTTATGGACGCAATAAGAACGGGAGCCATCGTTCGGCTTCCCGGTCCTACAATAAGTGCGCGTCGCGGGTATTACTTGGTTTATCCAGAGAGTCAACCTTTGTCCGACTCGGCTCGTACATTTATTTCTTGGCTCAAAGAAGAAATCCGTACTGCGCAGGCGGAAGAAACAGACTCAACGACCGCCCTGGATCCGAAGCTCGGTTCGAGCGAGACCTGACGTGCGTAGCAAGTCTGGAACATCAATGCTGGCGACGTGAATGGTCAGTGCGCAGGCGGCCTCGCGTTTTAAGAGAGCCCTCCAAACGAACTAAAGCATGACGTTGTGCCCTCGGCTCACTCGAAAGTCAAGCCAGCATGATTTGGGCGCTGAAGAGCGGCGTTGAATGTCCGCTTCAGAGCAAGGCGGCAGACTGCTCAGGGTCGAACTCAGCCAGACGAATGTTTCGCTCGCTGGGCACCAGGAAGCAGGATGGTCACCGTCGCACCTTTAATGCGTTCCGGGCCCATCCCGGTTTTTGAATCACATACCCCCTTCCTGACGCTGGCTAACCCGCGCGACTCCGCCGATGCGATCCCGCCTTGGCGCGCTTCGCCCAGGATGTCTAATGAACCTTTCTCCGCATCGCTTCGCTGGGTGGCCTGACGCTCGCGCTCTTCGCGATGTTCTCGTTGGGCTGCTGCTGGCTCGCCACCGGGACCCGGCCTTCTTCCAGCTAACCATCTAAACCGTGCTTGCGGCCTGGGGTTAAGCGCGACACATCCGCCAGGTCTGTTTGCAGGCCGTCGTGACGATTGAAACGAATTTGAGCCACATATAACTGCTGCGAGCCCTGGCCCTTCCTGCGGCTTCGCCAGTACACATGCATGCTGGCGTCGTCATCCTTCCCAGGAGTCAAGCGATGCTACCCACCTCTTCTCCCCTCGACTATCTCGCCGCCTTCGCGCTCGCCTTCCTCGGCGGTGCGTTGCTCGCCGCATGCCACTGCAAGTACGTGGGCAAGGTCCGGCGCGACACCCATGCCCCTGCATACGCGGCACAGATCCATGCGTGAGCGTCCTCCGTTCTTTCCGTACGACGACGAGGACGGAGACGACGCGTTGATGCACCGTCTGCACCATCTGCATGGGCTGCGCCAGCCGCCAGAGCCTGACGAACGCGAGTCGCCGCGCTTTTGCCCAGGCAAGGGCGACCTCGTCTGGCCGTGTCCGTCGTGTGAGTCGTTGCGCACCGAGCAACGCCACATCGCCCGGCGGATCTGTAGCGCCATCGGTGCTGCAGCGGGTGCAACGAGCGCGATCGCCGCCTCGCTCCCCGGTGCGGAAACAGGCGCGGCCATCGGCCTGCTTGGTGGTCCGGTTGGCGCCGTGTGCGGCGGCATCGCTGGCGCCATCCTCGCCGGGCTTGTGACCGGCGCCGCAGGCTGCGCGACGGGCGCTGCGCTGGGCGAAGCCCTGGACCTCAAGGTGCTCGACAACTGGCGGTGTCTGGCTTGCGGACGCGCCTTCACCGTCCGCTTCAGCTGACCCATTCCGTTTCCGCGTTCCGTTTCGCTTTTCCCCGTTTATTTCCTTTCGTCCTGCCCGGCCGTGCGCCGGGCTCTATGCCCTTCCCCATTAATAAGGAGTTCAGAATGCATCTCGTACAAAGCATGGCCTATGTCGGCGAGCAACCGTGGCACGGCCTCGGCAACAGGCTCGCCCCCAATCAACCGCTCGAAGTGTGGGCGACGCAGGCAGGAATGGACTGGAGCATCGAGGAAGCCGAAGTCCGCTTTGTCGCCGCCGGGAACAAAAACCTCGGATCAATCCACGCGTTTCCCGAACAGAAGGTGCTCTACCGTTCGGACACGAAAGCGCCGCTGTCCGTCGTGTCCGCCCGCTATCAGGTCGTGCAGCCTGCAGAAATCCTGGATTTCTATAAAGATCTGACAGAGGTGTCGGGCTTTGAACTCGAAACGGCCGGTGTGCTCAAGGACGGCAAGAAGCTATGGGCACTCGCCCGCACAGGCCAGAGCGCAACGCTCAAGGGTCGCGACGAGATCAACGGGTATCTGCTCCTTGCGACAGCCTGTGACGGTACCCTCGCGACCACGGCGCAATACACGTCGGTGCGAGTCGTTTGCAACAACACACTCGCGATTGCTCTCGGCGACAGTACCGGTGCTGTCAAGGTTCCGCATCGCAGCCAGTTCGATGCGCAGGCTGTGAAGCGGCAGCTCGGTATTGCCGTGTCGTCGTGGGACGCGTTCATGGTCCGCATGAAGGCATTGTCGGAACACAAGGTCTCCGATACGACGGCGGAAACGTACTTGCGGCGCGTGCTCACGTATTCCACGACCAACCCGGCCGATCGCGATGCCATTACCACCAACGAACGCGCGATCAGGGCGGTCGGCCAGCTCTATGCAGGACGCGGCAAGGGTGCGGACCTCGCGTCTGCATCCGGTACCGCCTTCGGACTTCTGAATGCGGTGACGGAGTATTGCGATCACCATCGACGCGCTCGCAGCAAGGATCACCGGCGCGATGCCGCCTGGTTCGGTGCGGGCGCAACCCTCAAGCAGCGCGCATGGGACGAGGCGATGAAGCTCGTCGCATGAGCGTTCCATCGCTACGGCATAAGCGCCCGGTTGAGCTTCGGCTCACCGGGCTTTTTTCATTTAGGGAGGCGTTCATGTCTGAACCTGAAACAGCTGGACGTGGCAGGAGCCGTCCGGCATTGCGACTCGTTGAAACGAAGGATCTTCCACGCGAGGACTGGCTGAAGCTCAGGAAGAGCGGAATCGGCGGCTCCGATGCGGCGGCAGCCGTAGGACTCAATCCCTACATGAGCCCACTGGAACTGTGGCTCGATAAGACCGGGAGGGATACCGGGCTTGCGAAGCCCGATCCGCACGACACCACAGAGCCCGTCTACTGGGGCACCCTCCTTGAGCCGATCGTCGCGGCTGCCTACACGCAGCAGACCGGCAATCGCGTGCGCAAGGTCAACGCGGTACTCCAGCATCCGACGATCCCTTTCATGCTCGCGAACCTCGATCGTGAAATCGTCGGCGTGCCAGACGTGCAGATTCTGGAATGCAAAACAGCGGGGGAATTTGGTGCGCGGCTATGGCGGGATGGGGGACCCGAGTATGTGCAGTTGCAGGTCCAGCATCAGCTGGCTGTCACCGGCAAGCACACCGCCGATGTCGCCGTGTTGCTCTGCGGCCAGGCGCTCGAGGTGCATCGCATCGCTCGTGACGACGGGCTCATTGCCCGGCTGATTGAACTCGAAGCGCGCTTCTGGCAGTTCGTGGAGTCCGATACGCCGCCCCCGGCGGATGGCTCCGAATCGGCCGACCGTGCCTTGCGTCACCTGTATCCGGGCAACGGCGGCACGGTCGATTTCACTGGCGATCGCAACCTGTCCTCGGTCTTCGCCGATCTGGTTGCCGTGCGGGCTGAAATTGAAGGCCGCCAGATGATCGAAACGCAACTGAAGCAGACCCTGCAACAGGCGATGGGCGACGCCACACGGGCGGTGTTTGAAACCGGCGAAGTCTCGTTCAAACGCAGCAGGGATTCGTCCACCGTCGATCTGAAACGGTTACTCGTCGATCACCCCGAGTTCGAACAGCAATACGTCGCCTCAAAGCCCGGCACCCGGCGCTTTCTCGTTTCCACCTGACTTACCCGCTTTCCGTCTTCCCCCGTCCTCTGTCTATCCAAGGAGAAACACCATGCTCAAGGGACTTTCCATCACTCCGCCCGTTGTGGGGCGCATCTCGATTGGCAGGGTTGTCGAAAAGCAAGGCAAGCGCCTGCCAGAGAAGGATGACCAATTTACGCTCACCACCCAGGTGCAGCAACGCGGCGAATGGATGCTCCATCCACTCAACGAACAGTTGCGGAAGGCGACATCGGGCAAGCTGCGCTCGATTCCGGTCCGCATGCTGTTCGCCGACCCCGACCTAAACCTCCGGGCCGACTACAGCCTGTTCGATCGCGATACTGGCCGGCCCGTGTGCGTCGGCAACGGCGAAACGTGCCGGCGAATCGGCGAAGACGGCAACGGTATCGAGAGCCTGCCCTGCCCCTCGCCCGACGGCTGTGCGTTCGGTCAAAAAGGCAACTGCAAGCCGTACGCGCGGCTGAACGTCATCGTCGGCGACGAAGACGAGATGGGCAGTTTCATTTTTAGGACGACATCCTTCAATTCCATTCGTACGCTCGCCGCGCGTCTGCATTACTTCCGCGCCGTGTCCGGCAACCTGCTTGCCTGCCTGCCGCTCGAACTGAAGCTGCGGGGCAAGTCGACCACGCAAAGCTACAGAACTCCGATCTACTACGTTGACCTCGGCGTGCGGTCGGGCGGCACGCTGGAAGACGCGCTGACGCAGGCAAAGGAACTCGATACCCGACGGCGGGCAGCCGGGTTCGATCAGGCGGCGCTCGATGCGGCGGCCCGTGCAGGATTTGCGAACGGTGCATTCGAGGACAGCCCGGAAGAGCGGGCGGCAGTCGCGGAGGAGTTCTACCCCGACGCCGCTTCGGTCCTTCCGGACTCGAAGGATGGCGGCACGACCGATACGACCACACCGCGCCCGTCAACGCTGCGCGACAAGCTGGAACGCAAGGCCGTGCTGCTTGGTGGAGCGGCGGCATGACTGCGACGTCCCGCTGGGCGTTCGGGCTGGCAATTGGCGCAACGGGCACCGCGCTTAGTCTGTCGATCCTGGCAGGCTGGCAGCGCGGAGGCTCACTGCCCGAACGCATCGTGTGGGTCGCGATCGGCATGGTGCTCGTCACGAGCGCGCATCTGTTGCCGGCGTTGCTCCGGAATGCGCCGCTCCCAGTGCGCGGCACAGGTAGCCTTCTATGGGGAGCGTGTCTGGCAACCGCGTGTTACGGGCACACCCTGTTCTTCGTGCTCGCCCAGCAGCATGCGGGAGAGCTACGGGCGTTGACCGTGAGCGCTGTCCCAGCCCCTGCATCCGCTCGCAGCCTGACGGTCGTGATGTGGGAACGGACAACGTTAATGCGTCAGCTTGCGTTCGCCCAGTCGCAGCATTGTCCGCGTGACTGTTCAGGACTCGAAGCGCGTCGCGTCACGCTCGGTGCAAAGCTTGATGCGCTCGATGCCGAAGCTAACGACATCCGGCGTCAGCAGGTAGTGGACGATCGAGTCACGGCCCAGCGTGACGCGCTACGCGCCGATCCAGTCACGTCGCGACTCGCTGTGTTACTCGGCACGACTACCGGACGCATCGACCTACTGTCGGGGCTCGTGTTCGCCGCAGTCCTGGAAGGAGTGGCCTGTTTGTTGTGGACCGTCGCGCTTCGGCCGCCACCCGCGCCCGCTCCAGTCGGCGCCGTGACTCCGCCTGACATCACACTGCGGCCGGAACCAGTCACGGATGCGACTCACGTGACTCAGCCAGCAGTAACGACATTCAAATCCACTCACGCATCGGCGACCGTTAGTCACGGAGCCATGACCGCCAATCCCGCGCCGCAGGACGATCCCGTCACGCCGTTACCGGTCGCCGAACCGGCCGATGACGACGTGACACAGCTCGCCCGTGACGTCGCGGCCGGTCGCATGCGCCCGACCGTCTCTGACATCCGCCGACACCTTGGCTGTTCTCAGGCCAGGGCCGTAACACTGCGCCGCCAGCTCGCCGAACGCAACGTTACGGCATAAGCCGGGCTCCGCGCCCGGCTGTCTCCTTTCCTGTTCCTTCATCGACATGACCTGCGAGCTGCACGCCCCATTCGGGTACCGGCGCTGGCGTCGCAATCGTCCGGCGCTTGTGCTCCCGAAGTACCGGATGACAACGACGACCCACGATGGCCTGCCGTACTGCCGCGAGGAGGAGTTCACGGCAATACAGTTCCGCGCGCTCACTGCGGCGCCGTTCCCGGAGTGTGCGAACCCGACCAACTGCCTGCGCCTTGTCACGATCTGGAATCGTGCAGGCGCTGGGCGCCACACGTACGAACTGGCATGACGATCCGCACGCCTCGCGCTTTCTCCCTTCCTTTACCCCCTTTCACACCATCCTGGCCGGAGCCCTATGGATACCACAACCGATCTCGTCAAAAGCGTCAGCATCACCAATCTCGCCAACCAGCGCGTCGCCGTCGTCGAACGCGTGCGCGCCGCCCTCGATCTGCTCACCGAAGCCGAGCAGCTCGCGCGGGCTGCACACCTAGGATTCCCCAGGCTCGTCGTCGACGACAACTATGGCTGTCGCGGCAGGTCAACTATTACCGGGGAGTATGCAAAGCGCGACGAGGCTGAAGCCGCCATCGTCAGCGTGATCGACACACGCGGCTGGAGTTACCTGCTGTCCGAATCGGGACTGCGCACCTTCATGGATGCCCGCGCCCGCGAGCAGTGGAACAAACAGCTTGCCGAAGGCGACGTACCCGAACTCACTGCCGCCAACATCGAAGCCACGTTCGCGCAGCTCTACGGCTCGCGCGGCGACATGTTCGAACGCGGTGTGCTTCAGTGCTTCCGGCGGCTGTCGTGGGATTACAGGACCAACCAGCCGTTCAAATTCGGCAAGCGGATCATCGTGAAATACCTGCTCTCGCAAGGGAGCACGAATCACCGCGTCACCGACGAGCTGGACGACCTGATCCGGGTGTTCTGCGTACTCGACGGCAAGCCCGAGCCGGATCACCGGCACGGCGCGTACTGCTTTATCTCGGAGGCGCGTCAGGCGCGGCAGACTCAAGCCGAAAACGCCTACTTCCATCTGCGCTGGTTCGCAAACGGCAACGGGCACGTAACGTTCAAGCGGCCCGAACTGGTCGAGAAGATGAACCTGATTCTCGCGAAGCACTACCCGAACGCGCTCGCCTCGGAAGCACGGTAGTTCCCCCGGACGCGTCCTGCGTCTACTTCCCTTTCCCTTGCTTCAGAGACCTCGCATCCGGCCCTGTCCGGAGGCACACGCTCGTCCCTTATCAGGAGAAACCATGCATCAAACCCCTTTCATCTATCGCCCGCCGCGCCCTTGCCCCTGGCTCAAGGGGATCGGCGTCGCGGCGAGCATCACGGCGATCAGCATCGCCGCCGCCCTGTGCTACGAACAGTACCGGAAACGCGAACTGGTGCGTTCGCTCGCATCCATGCCGGGTGCAGCGGACATCCTGCCTGCACTGCACACCAACGCCGCAATGCTGCTCGATGCGCTCGGACGAGCCGTACGGCCGGCATCTCACGACAAGCCGTAACGCTTCATCCGCCTGCCCGTGCGCCGACGCCTGCCGTCGGCTCGCCGGCCCTTCGCCTGCACTTCACCCACACGCTTCCGGCCCAGCCGGAGGCCGGTGTTCGCCCATATTCAGGAGATCATCACCATGAATCTGCCTTCAACCCACCACGCCAGACCGCGCTTCAGGCCTGGCCGGATCTTCGCCACGCCTGCCGCACTGCAAGTCATCGCCGACGCGAAAGTCTCGATTCTCGACCTGCTCATCCGCCACCTTCGCGGCGACTGGGGCGACCTGTCCGAATCTGATCGGCAGCAAAACGAGCTGTCGGTCGAAGCTGGACTGCGCATCCTGTCCAGCTACGTGCTGCCCAACCAGCAGACAGTCTGGGTCATCACCGAGTGGGACCGCTCCGCCACCACGTTCCTGTTGCCCGGCGACTACTAGCGGTCAGCGCGGCAACGACGACATGGGCTGATCCAGCAACGCATCGATAAATGCATGCGGATCGGCATCGAGCACCCGGAGGAAGTCCATCAGCTCAACGAGATCGAGGCGGCGGACGCCACTCTCGGCCTTCGAAACGAAAGCTTGTGGCCGTCCGAGCCGGTCCGCGACTTCCTGTTGCAGCAAGCCGCGCTGCTTGCGCAAGTCCGCGAGCAGCGTCGCGATCCGCTGATAGCGGGGGTCGTGGATCGGATGGGTCATGGGGAAATTCTAGATACACAAAACGGATATTCTGTATCCGTATACGGTATATTCAAGGAGGTTTACATGTTTCAACTCGTCTGGCTGTCCGGCGCAGTAGCGACGGCACTCGGCATTGCCCTCGACATGCACCGGCTACGGGCTAACCGCGTTTGCCTCCGGCCAGCCGGCTGGATCATCGCGGCCGCGTGCATCGGGCCGCTCGCCGGAGTGGCATACCTGATTCAGCGGCGCGCAGCACGGGACGCTCTGATTGACGCGGTATGGCAGCTCGTCGGCGATTCATCCCACCCCGCGAACATGCGCCGCGAGCGCCTGATCGCGCTCGAACGCAGTGGCCTGCTGGGCGCACCGATCTTCCGGGCATGCCTGACGACACTGGACACAGAGACCGGCGATGCAACGTCAACGCACGACGGGGAGCCGACGCACGTAACCGATGGAGATGTGGGCCAACCGGAGTAACGCTGGCCGCGTCGGCACAGTCGTAACAGACCGGCAGTTCGCGCGCGTGGCCTGATCGCCGCATTCGTTTTTTCTCTCACCCAAACGCGCAAGTCTCCCGGCTGGGGAGATCTGTCCGGTAATCAGTTCTGGAGCAGCTCATGGCTTATTCGTGCACTGACTTTTTCGACGATGTAATGCGGTGTCTCGTCGAGTCTCAGGCAATTACTCAAGCTGAAATCCCTGTCGACGATCCCGGCTCAGCCGCTGACCTTGCAGTTGAGGCAATCGTTACGATGAATCGCTCCGGCCTGTCTTCGCGCTTCGTGCGTGAGCTACTGGACGAAGTCGAGTCACTGGGCGCCGTGGCCGAAGCACTGGGCACCGGCGCACCGGCGTTTCTTTTCTATCTGCAGGCGGCGATCCTCAACGACAGTTGCGTCAAGGCGCACGGCGCCGACTCAAAGCTCGTCGCGCTCGTTGAGCGCCTGCCATCAGCGACCATCTGGATGAAGCATATCCAGACTATCGCGGCTCGCGTCTGATTTTTCCTTTAATCCGTACGGGACACGCTCCGCCATACAAGGGAGACACCGTCGGACGCCACAAAACCATCCACCACTTCAACAGGAACACGACATCATGAAGATCAAATGCGATATGGGATTCGCTCGACTCGCGCTGTACGCCTGCATCACCGCAAGTCTCGCCGCTTGCGAACACAGCGCCCCTTCTGAAAGCGACGCGAAGCAGGCTGTCACGGATACGCTTGGCGACTGCAAATACTTCGAGCTCAAAGGCTTCAAAAAGACGAACGGCATTCCGGGCGACAGCGGGAGCGACTACCGGGTCGAGGTCCATTACACGGTTCGCATGTCACCCGACAGTGACGTCAAAGACTATGTGAAGCAATGGAGCACGCTTTACGACAGGTATCAATCGATGAAAGCCGATGCGGAACAGAAGTCGAACGATTACTACAGCCAGAAGCAGGCCTATGTCGACGCCAACCCGAACGATCTGAGCGCAGGGCAGACATTCGAGGCGCAGCATCAGGACCAGTACAAGCCGATGATGGACGAAAAGATCGAGGTGGGCAATCTGGCGAGCCGACTGAACCTCAACAGTCCGGGCCAGTTCTTCCGGAGCAGGATCGTGCAGACGTGTCCCAACGTAACCCTTCCGTTCCTCAGCAACTTTTTCAGGGGCAAGCCGACGGATCTTGCAGACGACGTCGACATGGAATTCACGCAGACGATCAGCATGATCAAGACCGACAACGGCTGGCAGGAAGCCCGGTAACCAGTCGGCTCTCAACCGTATGGCCTGCTGCGTCAGGCAGCGGGCCTTGCCCGCAATTGGCCTTGCCCGGTGTGCCGTGTGCAGCGGACCGCCCTGCGCGATGTCCACGGCGCCTGCGCCATTCCCTGAATGCCCCCTGCTTGTACGAGACAGTAATCATGCGAATCGCCATCGTTCACGACAAACCAGTCGACCTTGAATTCATCACGGCGACCCTTGCGCCTGCCGGCCACGACTGCCATGCGTTCTCGTCCGGCCACGCGTTCATTCACCGCCTGCAGCGCGAAAGCTTTGACCTTGTCACGCTGGACTGGAACCTGGCCGGTATGCCCGGCGATGCAGTGCTGCGCTGGATTCGCGAGAACTGCCCGCCAAGGCTACCGGTCATGTTCATCTCCAACCGCTCGGCGGAGATCGACATCGTGGCTGCCCTCACTTCCGATGCTGACGACTACGTAGTGAAGCCAGTTCCCTCGGCGGTGTTGCTCGCGCGCGTGACGAACCTGTTGCGCAGTGCCTGGCCACAGCACCGGTCGGAGGTAGAGACCTTCGGGGACTACGAGTTCGGCCTGGCGCAAAGAAGCGCCACGCTTTGCAGCCAACCTGTCGCTCTCTCTACGAAGGAATTCGACCTTGCGCTTTTGTTCTTTCGCAACATCGGGCGGCCACTTTCGCACGCGCACATATTCGAGATGGTCTGGAAGCATTCTCCGGAGATCCTCACGCGCACCCTCTCCACGCACGTCTCAGCGGTGCGGGTGAAGCTCGACCTTCGCCCGCAAAATGGCTACTGTATCGTTCCCATATACAGTTACGGCTACCGGCTCGAGAAGATCGCAAGGCGTACTGCTCCACTCGCGCCTCCAGAAGCGGAGGTGCATACGGTCTGAAACCTGGGTTTGTCGCGCGGGCAATTTCTCTGAACTCGTTCGCCGTTTATCATCGGCCGTTATTGGCCAGATTTCGCGAGATATGCGCCAATCGGGGCCGCAACCCTCTCATCGCAGAGGGTTGCCACTTCAATGCCGCCTTCGATTCATTTTTTTTTGCAGCCCGCGAGCGACCTCCATTCAGGTCGCTTCCATTGGACCGAGTACACAACGAGACGACCAACCCAGGTCGCGCAGGCCGTTTCATCGTTCATACCAGTCACATCAGTGGTCTGGAAGACTCTGACCGGTTGGAGTAGGCTAAAGTACCTGTGATCGACACCAGGAGCATGTATGGCAGGATTCCCTGGCGACGCCGCGGTTGAGTGGCGGGATGAAGACAGCGTCCTGTGGGCACATCAGGACGGGCTGGTGATCGCGCTCGTGCCCAGAGAGTCACTATTTCTGCCTGCACTAAAGATTGTGCGGGAAAAGCTCGCGGAATTTCGCGTCGACGCTCCCGGCACAGCCGGCGAATTGATCCTCGACGCTACGCAGGACTGGATCTGGGATGACAGCGTAGGCGCGGTGGATTTCACGAACCTGGCAAACGTCCACGGTCTTAAAAACGCCCGGATCACTCTGTCCCTCGCCGATGCCGAAGACCTTGAGTCGACGGGACGGCGGCATTTCTTTGAATATCGGCAGGCTCTTGACTTCGCCCGTGCCGTCGTAGGCAACCGTTACACGGGATAGAGCCGTTTGGCATGCACGCAATTCCGGCCGCGAGGCGGCGGGAGGCAAGAATGTCAGAAAGAATAACGCAGGTATTGAGCCTCCACCGGATCACGCCGCGGTGCTATGACCTTACCAGCGTCAGGACAGGAAGCGTACGGGACCAGTTGATCCGCGCCACGTTACTCGCGGACGCCTTGTTGAGATCAGGTCTTGTCGCTGTTCAGCGCCGCGACAGTGATGATGAACAGAAGGCCATAAAAAGGAAGCGACTCCTCGTGCTGGGGGCTGGCGTCGCCGGGGTAGCACTGGGGTTGTCCGCTGCGGAGCAGGGCGCAGACGTGACGATTGTGGAAAAGGAAACATACCCTTTCGGGACTTTGGCTAGTTGCTACTGGCGAACTGTCGATCCAACGGAGTATGACTGGCCACACCAACACTGGAACCAGGGATCGCTACCGATCGTACTGCCTGGAGCCCCTGTCGCAACGGGGCCGGGAGGCCCCCAATCGCCAATCCAGTTGCCCCTGCCCCCGAGTCGGCTTACTGGGTCCAGGCTTGCAGGTGTCTGGTCCAGTCTTCATAGCTCAGCACTGTCCCCGCCCGTACCGGACTCGACAATCGCGGTCGGTGCAGGTTCATTGACCATCCTGTACGGCCGAAACGCCAACGATTTGACAATCGACGACAGCCTTGCGGCATCTGCGCTCGCAACGCGTGTCCCCGGCCACCCAATGCTCACCGTGTCGGATGCGGCCGCGACCGAACTGGTGCGGGTGACGTCGGGTTGGACGACCCCATCCTGGAATAGTGAGAAGTTTGCAGCGATCGTGTCCTGCATCGGCTTCGGGGAGGAAATCACGTCCGAGAGACCTCCGCCCCCAACCGGCCAGCGAGGCAATTGGAACGGGTTCACCGGCCATCACTTCTGGCAAGACTACGACGGAATGAAGCGTTCCGGGTTCTTCAAACGAACCAATCGCACCATGCCAACAGCGATCCTGATTTCAGGGTCCGGCGATGGTGCCATGCAAGATTTCCAGAGAGCGGCGACCGGGCGGTTCGGCCGGGATCTTTACGAGAAGATCAAGAGTGCTTTGCCCACGGGGCGCTTTACACCAGAAGGATTCATGCAGGACGCCATTCTTGCCGAAGATTATGCTCGGCGGGCTCATGGGTGGCGCCCTATCGGTGCGTCAATCGACGCGACCTTCCAGCACTGGCATGACGCATATGAGCGCGCCGTGAATGAAGTCTGGAGCAGATGGAACTCGGCGACTAAGGAGCATGAAGCCGTCGCAAAAGCCGTGCTAAGGCCGGAGGTTATCAATGAACTGACCGGCAGCCCTGGACCACGGGTGACGGTACGGTGGGTCATTCGTGAGTCGACGCCCGCGTATACGTACGGCCTTAACCGTTTCCTCAGCCTGCTCGTCTTGCGGCTGATGGCGCTCCTTCAGGGCGCCGACCACGGCAGACCACATACGCTACTGACACAGCATGAGATTCATGCCATCAGCCCGCATCCGCCCCACGTGTGCTCGGGAAACCCGGCAGGCTGTTATGCCATTGTGCATGACGTCCTGTTGAGAAACGTCGTAACTCATGCTTCAGTGTGGAATCAATTTGATCTGATTCTGATCAGGCACGGACAGGAAGCCTCTCCGCTACTTGGCGGAGCGTCCGTGCCCGAACAGCAGGTGCCTTTTGATATCCCGCGATAGGAGCGTGGTCGGCGCTCGCTAAAGCCGGTGCTCCGGCTGTTCGACGCGACGTCGCGGTCGTTCAGACAAAGCAATAATTTGCCGGGCGCGCGGCAGCGTGAACGTTGTCCATGGACGCGGCGTGTTTGCCTCGGCATAACGACCAAGGCGATCGGCAACAGCCAGGGCGGGGCTCCAGCGTCACACCGTTATTTCCCGCCAGGACACTGGACCGTCGGAGACCGCCCATTCTTAACGATCGTCTGCTCCTGCTGGATACAATCGGCCTGCGCCTTGAGCGCGTTGTCAGCAAAACTCGCATTGGTCCCCGCGAGTCCGGCATAGCCGACCGCGATCTGCTCATTGCTGACCGCAAGTCCTTCTTGGCCCGTTACCGCGCCGTTTCTCGCCGTGATGGCCGCGTTGCGGGCGGTAACTGCACTCGTGTACGCCGCCCCGGCATTTCCAACTGCCGTCAGCCCGGCGCCAATCGTCGAGTTGTCCTGGAACGACAGAATATTCATCGCCCCGTCTGGACCCAGCGTCAACGCGAGGCTCATATCCTGACCGAACCCATTATGCAGGGGCATATCCAGTTTCTTTCCAAGCTGTGGTACGGACACCTGAACCTGTTGCTGGAGGTCAACATTGGCCCCTGTCGGGTCCGGAGGGACAACTCCAAACTTGTCCGCGGGTCGGCAAAGACCCAGGCAAGCACGGAAAAATCCTGTCGCTGGTTGGCGCACGACAAGCCCGTCATGTTCAGTCGCGCCACCCGGAGCAACTCGAGGAGCTGAAGGGTCCGACGTGGCCGTGGGAGGCCGAAGCGAGAACTTTCTCACAAACAGCTCGAACGATACGTCCGTCATCTCCGGCACGAGCACGTTTTCGCCATTCTTTGCACGGGCCGCCGCCGCGATCGCAGCTGGGTCGTTTTCCGGGACTTCGGTCACTGGGTTTGCCCCGTTGAAAGACACATCGAGCCATCCGTTCTGGTAGCTCTTGTCGACCCATTCGTCTCTGACATATTTCAGGAGATCGGCCATGTACAGGTGGTTGTCGGACAAGGTGCCGTCCTGCTCGTTTACAAAATCACCGATCTTCGGTTCGATCGTGATCGGAATGATCAGGGTGACCGCTTTGGTCGCATCCGCGACATCATTCGCGGCCTGCGAGATCGCCGCGTCGGACGCAGCCGAAGGAGAGGACGCACCGGTCGCTGACCTAGTCTTCGCCTGCAGTGCCTTGAGGGCGGCCTTTTTCGCCTTCAACTCGTCGACTGCTCTTTTAGCGTCGGCGCTACACGCCGAAACAATCTCGTACGGCGGTTGGGTGGGCTGCGGAACCTGCCCGACAAGATAAGAGTCGAGAGTATTCTTGTAAGCCAATGCGTGCTCCGCCAGTTGCCGCTGTTGCGTTGCAGCCTGCTCTGCCGGGACATGAACATTGCCTATTAAAGCGGCACCGGCGATCGATGCTACGGTCTGCAGAAACACGCCGGAGATCTGAAGGGTTTGATCGCTGGACTCGGTATTCACGCTCTGCAAGGTCTGATCGCCGGCAGTGCTGACCTTTAGATTGGTCGACTTCCAGAACGTCGAAAGCTGCGTATAGTCGACGTAGTACCGCTCATCTGGATCGGCTTCAAACGCCTCTGCAGTGGCGGCCACGACTTTCAGGTTGAGAGAGGGGAAGGCAGAGACTTTTGCCGGGTCGCAATTGACAAGCGTCACCGAGAAGGTAGTTGTTAGCCTTGCTTTGCTGAGCGCGTACGGGAAAGCCGCCGGCGGAACCTGCGACGTCTCGTCAGCCAGATGGTAAGTCACGAGGTCAGTGCAACCGATAATCAAAAGAACGGATGCAAACGCCAGCGCTCTCTGAGCCAACGCAGTCCGATTCATTGGAGTCTCCTGTGAACAGCCCCCTGCAATGTGCCGAGGTTTCCGCCGAAGAATGACCGGCAACAACGCGTCTTTACGTCTGGGAACGCACAGACCTACGCCGATACAACGGAATCCCCCTATGAAACTGCCTGCCCGACCTGCCAGGAAGCAGGCGCCGTGAGCAATCGCGCGCGCGGGCTCTGCTCCCCAGAGGGAGCCGGGCAGCTCCACCTCGCGCGGTCATGCTGGCTCGGCAGATCGCGCTGCGGGCAGGACTGAGCGCCCCAGGTAGCTGGTAGGACCGCCGGGGCCCAGCCCCTTCGCAATCCCATCCACGGCGGAGTGCTACTGCCCCAGCTGGCTCTGCTGCGAGACTGTTTGAGCCGCACTTCAGGCACCAGAAACGAAAGAACCGCCCGAAGGCGCGTTGACTAGGCTGATTAACTATTAGGCACACGGCAATTTGTATTGCAGCATCGCCAAGAGCATCAGCAGGAAGGTCCCGATCATTTGTGGCGTCGAAGAATCCTGATTGGGCTATGACGCAGTGGCTCAGGCGCCGTCGTGGTGGCCACGCGTATGAGTGGCACCGGTGTGCTGCGACGAGGGCTTTTTCTGTTGGCCAGCCATTGCCGCCGCCAGTGGTCGGCGAATGAAATCAGGCAGCGCCTTATCCAGAAACCCAAGTGCCAGCCCCACGACCAGTGCGACCACGATATTGTCGCCAATGTGCAGGGCCGAGAAGGAACCGAGGTTGAAGCTGACGACACCGGAAAGCAGAATCAGCATCGTAAAAAAGGCTGTCAGCCCGTAGCCGAGAAAGCGAGACCACGGCTTGAGCATGTCGGCTTCGACGATATTCAGCTGAGTGAATTCAAGTGTGGAGCAACTCCAGAACCGTGACAGCCAGATACCCCACATTGAGGCCGCGAGTGCCGCGCCGACGTGAAAAGGCGCCGTGTAGAGGTCGAACGACACCTTGTCGGACAGTGCGATAGTGGTTGTGGTGGCCGGCGCCAAGTCGCGTAGGTACGCTGCGGTTATCAATTGCACGGCGAGTCCAATGAAGAGCAGGGAGCCACTTGAAATCATTGCGACCCGGGCGAGGTCACTTAGATATTTGTCTTTGATAGCAGGTCCTTCGCGGTCCAAAACCTCCTGCCGGAAGTCCGCCAGCCACTTCGTGCCGTAGCCCAGCATCGCTGGGCTGTCACCAAAGATAACCTGCGCGTACTTAAGAAGTCGTTCGAAATCTGCTCTGAATGTGGCGTCGTTGCTGGTGGCGGCACGTACGACGTTGACCGTGACATCAAAAGCCCGTTGCAGTTCGCCCTGCTCCGGAGGGATAACACGTCCGGTGAAGTTGGGGTTTGGAGAAAAAAGAAGGCGAGAGCGCACACTAGGGTTCTCCTGAACTACAAACGCGCAGGCCAGCTGCGTGCCTCGTTGATCTGCACCTCTCTGACCTGCGCCCCCATGTCCCGTGCCCGTGCCTGTATGGCGGGGCGGTCGGCTTCCTCGGCCCCCTGCCGATGTGCCGCCAGCCTGTTGTGCGTTTTCGGGCTTCCGTGTGCGTGGGCGAAGTGCGATAACCGGGCCCACGCCGTCCTTGCCCGCAGGCTGTCGTTTCCGGGAGTGCCGCCCTCTTTGCGCAGAGAGGGCAGCAGGGTCCTGCGAAGCCTCTGTCTGGGTGTGCTCCCCGGATTCGCTCTGGCGCTGGAGCTTCGCGTCGGGCGAAGCGTCGAGGGGGGCTGGTGGCTCAGGGGCTACATTCTTGTCAGGCGGCTCCGGGTCGAGATCGCCGGGGGGCTGGCTCATGGGATTAGCTTGCCGCAGTGCGGGCAATGTTTGCCGGGAAGTGGACCCACGTCTCCCATTACCGGCGGTCGGTCGAAAAAATCCCGCGGCAATGCGCCGATGCTTACGGCCTGCTCAAGCAAGGGGCCAAGACGGCTGAGTTCGTGCAGTAGCGATCCGCGGTCGAGGTTGAGCATCGGACCCGCCCCGGTTGCGAGTTCCTGGTGAAGCTTGCTGAGTTCTGGTGGAAGCATGGTCGGGTCTCCTTCGTCCAGTGCATTGGGTCGTGCATCGCGCAGTCCGGGTGCCGCCGCGCTGGCAGTTTCCGCTAAAGCTGCCGGCAGGTTCGAAGGGAATGCTTTCAGACCTGCCCACACAACGCTGATAGGTGCCAGACCCGTCAATCACTGTAGGAGACGTGCCCCAATGCCTGGGGCACACCTTGCTAAATTGTGTGCGGTGTCCCACAAATGTCTCGGCCGTGCTTAATCGCGACTTTCCGAGGTGACGAGCACTGACGCGAAACGAGGGGTATTCCAAACCGCGTGAAAAAAAAGACGGTCTGAAGTAGCACGGAAAAGAGGGAGTCAACCATGTCAGGAATGGCCACAGCAGTCGCGCTTCGAGCTTCGATCAGCGTTGTGCGTGCCCGGCCGACTCTCGCAAGAAACCGTCCGGCGAGCGGCTTGACACCTTAAGCGTCCAACTGCATAACGACGCTGCGGATACCCGGGAGATGTTATTGCCCGCGGGCGTGTTCCGCAGCGTGCTGCAGATCAGCATGGACGGGGGCAAGACCTGGTGGAGTCTCGCGCCGCCGGGCGAATTAACCGACAGTATCGTCGACGTCGTCAGCAATCGCATCTGGATGCGCGACACCAAGGGCCGTCTGGTATCGGGACATTCAGTGAGTGACGTTCGGTAAGCCGATTGGGCAATCGTACGCGGAGGGCAAGCGCCCCGGCTGAAGGTGATCCGCGGGACGGCATAGGCAGGTGCGCTACCCGGCGCACCTGCCATCGAGACCGCCATCTTTTTTTGCCTGCCGCGAGCATGACAGGCGTTCGTCAGCGCCCTGCCGGTTTCCCCATCTCTTCCGCTGATAGAATTCCTCACGAACGGACCGTGTCACTGATCAGGAGCATCATGGATTACCGCGTCAGCTACGAACATAGCCTGAAAAGTGCACCGGACGACTTTATCGTTCACGTGCCGCCGCAGCTCGTCGACGATGTGCCGGCCAACGTGCCCCGCGCACTCCTGCCTGAATACATCACCGACCTGATTCTGAAGCGCTCGCCTCAGATCGGAAAAATCCGCTGTCTACGGATTCTCTGAGGAAGCCATTCAGCTGACGTCGGGTTGGGAACGTCGCGGCTT
Source organism: Paraburkholderia madseniana (assembly GCF_009690905.1). GTDB lineage: Bacteria > Pseudomonadota > Gammaproteobacteria > Burkholderiales > Burkholderiaceae > Paraburkholderia > Paraburkholderia madseniana. The sequence continues at coordinate 1,352 of NZ_VOSW01000033.1, read as the reverse complement.
CAGAGTCTGGCCGCCTCTCGTGTGTCGGCACACTTAAGGCACTTGGGGCAGCAGACAAGGGCAGGCGTCGATCAACCCTGAACAACTCCAGTCCTCGTGTCTCTTGAAGGCAGCCATTTGCTGAGTGCAGGACTCGACGCATCGCAAATGTCCCCTTCGGCGGATGAATTGCCAAACGACTCGAAAGAAATAAATGGCCGTCCCAACTTCGAAACGGTCGCTGCAAAAACAAATTAATAGTTTTCCTCCGACAAGACACTGTCCGGACGAGACATAGACGATCAATATGCCGTTGCCGTCTCCTTACTGGTGCAAATGACGCATAGCTGCCTCGTTATCCCGTAGCGTGGAGCCAAAGCGCGTCCTTGCGCCTTACGTTCACGTTCGGAGATAGGAGATTCTTCATGGAAATTTGCATAACGATCGGTGGGCAACGACATTGCTACGAAGTTCCAGTGGTGGAACTTCCGATCACGATCCATAAGCCCGGCCCAGGACCAGTCAATTACCCATGGCTTATCCGCGATGCGGTCATTCTCGCGGCAGTGAAAGCAGCCGCAGACAAGGTCGCAGACGCCGATGTCCGGGAGAAACTGGCCGCCGGAGTTAGTGCGGCCTTGAAGGCGGTAGAGGAGCGAGCCGGCTCCCACGTGAGCATACAGGAGTGAGTTTGCGCCACCGGTAGGGCCTGCACCATGCGGGCCATACCGGCATCTCAGGTAAGTTGCAGATTTTCGCTTGAACCCCGGCACTCTAGGTCCGCTCCCGTTTCGCACCCTATTCGCCAAGCCTGCAGCGGTTCGAGATTACAAAAACGACAACTGAGGTGTGCTCCGCAGGTGATCCGGCAGACGGGGTTCGACCATGAGGCGTCATTCGCTCGTCGTATCGCGCAGTCGCTCAGACGTCGGTACTGACCAGTCAGCGGCCATTCGATTGGCGATGACAGATGTTGCTTCATCAGTCGAAGTGATCGTTCAACTGTCGATGTTGGTAGAGCAGCTAAACACCACTCACCGGACCTTCGCCACGAACAGTGGCGAAGACGGCTTGGCGGGTAGCGATTGCGTATTTTCGACCCTCACGGACGGTAGTGCTACGTCCAACGCAACAGTTGCTTTACCGGTTCTGGTGACCGTAGGTGTGCCTGCTTGGACAGCGTCAAGCAGAACGTCCGGTTTACCGACATTCATCTTGGCCGGTCGGCCGAGGTGATTGTCGCTGTTTAGCTGGCCATGGTTGTCGCTCCGTTCGGGTTGTCAGTGGGTAATTGACGGCGTCGCTCCTTCTGTTTGTCGCTGGCTTTGCGGCGCCGGTAGCTTTCGACGTTCAGCTCGAAGATCGTCGAGTGA
>NZ_VOSW01000338.1 GCF_009690905.1 Paraburkholderia madseniana | reverse complement strand
TGAGGCGCCTGGCCGCAGACAGGCTTCGACCAGTCGTCGCTTGTCCGCCGGGTCGAAGCTTCGCTTGCCGCCGACACCGACACGCGTCACACGCAAGGGCAAAAAGCTCAGGTCATCTTCTGTCATGAATTGCGTCCGCAAAGTTGGGTTGCGGACGCAATCGTGAGCCGTATCAATGTAAGCAGCCGGCGAAGTCATCTTGATCGGTAAGTCGAGCAGCCCGACGATCATGTCCATTCAAATTTTAAATGGACAGGTGTACATGATGGACGAAGTCGAGGTTGTCCAGGATGTGGTTCA
>NZ_VOSW01000337.1 GCF_009690905.1 Paraburkholderia madseniana | reverse complement strand
ACAAGAGCGAGGAAATACTCGCATGCCACGAGGCCGGAATCACGGTGTTTGTTCCCAAGACGAAGACTTCGGGCGCGACCTTCGACGGGCGCTTCGGCAAAGACGATTTTATTTACGACGCTGAGACGAACGAGTATCGATGTCCGGCAGGCGAGCGTCTCGTATGGCGCTATACGACAACCGAACGTAGCCTGAAGTTTGATCGCTACTGGAGTTCGCAGTGCCAACAGTGCTCGTTGAAAGACAAATGCACTCCGAGCACCGAACGCCGGGTAACGCGCTGGGAGCACGAAGGATTGCTCG
>NZ_VOSW01000336.1 GCF_009690905.1 Paraburkholderia madseniana | reverse complement strand
TCGCGGCCAGGTGTGGCAGAGATCCGCTTGTGGTCGATAAACTCCTATCCGCGCCGCCAGGAAGCGGACATTGCCGAACGGCCTCAACTGCGAGGAGCGAAGGTCCGGTTTGGCCGATGACGGAGCAATCATCTTCGACAATCGGATGGCCGGTTCCGAGGCGAAGCCGACGCCTGAACGTCCGACCGACGACGCATGTGAACGGCGGGTTGTGGCCGAGCCTGTGTGGAAACTCAGTTTTGGCTCTGAGGGCGAGGTTGCCGGTCGGTCGATAAAGTTAGATGCGTCTCGCGTGCGCTAATCAAACATCCGCGGGCGCAAGAAGCCCCTTGGGGCTTCA
>NZ_VOSW01000335.1 GCF_009690905.1 Paraburkholderia madseniana | reverse complement strand
TACCCATGACGAGGCGTTGCGCATCGCCTCCATGCACCCGGCGGCCACGCTGGGCGAAGAAGGTGGATGGGTCGTCGAGCTTATCCCCGTGGATTTCTACTGGTCCCGATGAGGGCTTGGACGCGTGCCTCAAATATGCGTTGGGACTCTGTTCTCCTCAAACACCTTCACGGCTTCGTGAGTCATCGCGACGATGCTACTTCTGGGCCGAGCGGCGACGCCTGTGATCGGTAGAGTCGAGATGTGGCGCGGTAGCGGTAGGCTCGGTTTGTCTGTTGCCGCCTCTTTCGTCTGGCGGTGCCCCAATAACCTCGCCGTAACCCCGTTTCCACATCCCGCTCATCGAACCCAGCGT
>NZ_VOSW01000334.1 GCF_009690905.1 Paraburkholderia madseniana | reverse complement strand
TAGAGCGTGTTAGGAACTTGGAAGTACTGGCACCGCGTGAACGAGCATGAGCATTGCGAAGACCACGAAATGCAACCCGGCAAGCGTTTCGGGTAGACGTTCATAGTCACGTGCGAGACGGCGGAAACGGTTGAGCCAGCCAAAGCTGCGCTCGACCACCCACCGCCGGGGTAGCAGTACAAAGCCCTTTTTCGCTTCCTCCAGTTTGATCACCTGCAGTTCGATGCCTTCATCGAGTGCGGCCTGCGCTGGCTCTTTGCCCGTGTATCCCTGATCGGCAAATGCCACCTTGACCGTGTGTCCCGTTACCTGCTGGACCTGACGCGCAAGCTCTGCTACCTGCGCACGCTCCTGCTCAT
>NZ_VOSW01000333.1 GCF_009690905.1 Paraburkholderia madseniana | reverse complement strand
CGCTTAGAGCGTGTTAGGCACTTTGAAGTACTGGCACCGCGTGAACGAGCATAAGTATTGCGAAGACCACGAAATGAAGCCCGGCAAGCGTTTCGGGTAGTCGCTCGTAATCACGTGCGAGGCGACGGAAGCGGTTGAGCCAGCCAAAGCTGCGCTCAACCACCCACCGCCGGGGCAGCAGTACAAAGCCCTTTTTCGCTTCCTCCAGTTTGATCACCTGCAGTTCAATGCCTTCGTCGAGTGCGGCCTGCGCTGGCTCTTTGCCCGTGTATCCCTGATCGGCAAATGCCACCTTGACCGTGTGTCCCGTTACCTGCTGGACCTGACGCGCAAGCTCTGCTACCTGCGCACGCTCCTGCTCAT
>NZ_VOSW01000332.1 GCF_009690905.1 Paraburkholderia madseniana | reverse complement strand
GTGTCGGCCAGCGGCGGTGTCGTCAGTTGTAGCGCAGTATCGATCTTCGGCGGCATCTGCACGCTGCGCATGCGCGACAGCACGTTCACCACATGCTCGACGCTCACGCGCCCGGAGGGCGGCGCCTGCTCCAATGCGAGTTCGACTGCAACCACTACGGCATCCAGACCGCTTTCCGGGACCAGCGCCAGAACCTTAGCCATTACCCGGTCGCCACCTGGCTCGCGTAGTAACGCCCGACGCAGCCGTTGCAGCGGATCGGGCATATCCTGGAACGGCGCACCGTTGCGCAGGGCTCCTGGCTTGCGCTGGATCAGCGGGATGTAATGCTGCCACTCGTATCGCACCTGTCCTTCGTCGGCCAGTCGATCGTGTTCGGCCACCACGGCATCGTCG
>NZ_VOSW01000331.1 GCF_009690905.1 Paraburkholderia madseniana | reverse complement strand
TGGTATTTGAGTTCATATCGTCGATTTATCAATCAGTTATGCGATGAAGTTTACAGGTCGAACGCCCCGTATACAAGCCCTTTCGGGCTTAAGTTGAGAGCATTGCTGTGCGGGGCGGCACCTACTTCTCTTTGCCGGCTGTGTATAGACCGGGGACATGGTTGACAGACGTGCGGGGACATCATTGACACTTTATGGTCAGTGATTTTCGCTCCTCAGGTCAAGGGTGAGGATGCGATGATGGGCAAACCAGAATTCAAATACGCCGTCTTCGCCCTAATGCCGTTCAGTTAAGATCCTTCTTCAAGAAACGAACGGTATAACGGTGAGGTCGAGATTTGACGACCCGGTCGCATGCGCGGCCGGGTCGTTTTTCATTGGGCAGCGACTTGAGGCGCTCACG
>NZ_VOSW01000330.1 GCF_009690905.1 Paraburkholderia madseniana | reverse complement strand
GCGTGGTGCCGTTGAAGCCGAGCGTCGTGAGGTCCAGTTCGTCTACGAACACGTCGACGATTCTGACCGGGTTGTCCTGGCCGATGTAGTCATCGACGCATTCGGGAAGTAGTGCGACCTGCTTGCGCTCATCGCCTTCAACGAATCGCTTCATGAGTCACCCGGTCTCAATGAGTTGATTCAGTTTAGGCGATGAGTGTGTTTTCACACAGGCTCGGCCACAACCCGCCGTTCACATGCGTCGTCGGTCGGACGTTCAGGCGTCGGCTTCGCCTCGGAACCGGCCATCCGATTGTCGAAGATGAATGCTCCGTCATCGGCCAAACCGGACCTTCGCTCCTCGCAGTTGAGGCCGTTCGGCAATGTCCGCTTCCTGGCGGCGCGGATAGGAGTTTATCGACCACAAGCGGATCTCTGCCACACCTGGCCGCGA
>NZ_VOSW01000329.1 GCF_009690905.1 Paraburkholderia madseniana | reverse complement strand
ATCTCACCCGTGATCGCGAATATGGCGTTAGACGGACTGGAGGCAGCGGTCCATGCAAGCGTGGGCGCTTCCAGATACGCGCGCAAATATGCGAAGCTTAACGTCATCCGCTACGCCGATGATTTCGTGGTGACCGGTGCATCGAAAGAGGTGCTGGAATCCCGAGTGCTTCCGGCGGTCAAAGCATTCATGGCTGTCCGGGGTCTGGAACTCTCAGAAGAAAAAACCCGGATCACGAACATAGCGGACGGTTTCGATTTCCTCGGTCAGAACGTGCGCAAATACGGCGGCAAGTTACTGATCAAGCCAGCGAGGAAAAGCACTAAGTCACTGCTCGACAAGGTCAGAGCGATCATCAAAGGCCATACGAGCGTCACACAGGAAGTGCTGATACATAAGCTTAACCCGGTCATTCGGGGATGGGCAATGTATCACCGCCATGTGGTGGC
>NZ_VOSW01000032.1 GCF_009690905.1 Paraburkholderia madseniana | reverse complement strand
TGCTTCGGGGAGGAGAAAGCTTTGTGTACGATTGTCACCTTGAACGAACCGCTTCATCTTGCTCATCCTCCGCTATCGGATGAACAATTCTAGCGTTTCAAAAAGGCGTTTTGACACACTCTGGGCCATCTACGGCCGTTGGGCCGCGCTTTCGCGCGGACATTTGAGCGTCGGCTACGCCCAGGTATCGGACATTCGGGTACAGACTCGATCCAGAAAGTCGTCGGCCATAACGGCCGTTCGCGTCGGCCCCCCGCCTCGCCTTGCGAAGGTCTGCTTCCGAGCGTGAAGATGTTGCTTCGGATACCAAACGGATATGCCGCGCTGTTCTGTCAATACCTGCATCCGCACCCATCGCAGTCATGCAACGCCAGCGCCGATGCGTTTTCGAAAAAACATCACAGTGACGTCTGCTGGTTGTTTGGCAGGTAACGCGACTTGACAGGTCCACGGGTGCATGGGACATGCCCAGCGGAACAGGCGCCGCCGCGGCGCGGATGCATATCAATAAAGCATGAATCGCATCGCAAAAATGCATATTACATATGTGAGCGCGAGTCCCATACTGCTTTTCAGCCGACGTGCCGGGATCGACAACCGTCTGCATACGGCGATTGTGGTGGACGAAATAAGTCACGGGGATTCCCCAGAGTCGCATAAGCGTGACCGATGTCACCACCGATTTCCTTCGAACAAATGGGGGCTTTACAGCCATGACGCTCACACTCGGCGCGTTGCTCGCGCTGTCGTTTCTCATTTCCGTGCTCGGGCTCTTCATGTTCATATGGGCACAGACACGGGGTTTAATGCGGGCCGGCCCCGAGGCGGCACAAGTGATATTCGAAACCGGTGAACTTGGCACGGTCGAAGAACCCGCGATTTCGTCGACGCAACGCAGCGCGCTGCAGAGGGCCGAAAGCAATGGCAACGCTTCGACGCCGCACGGCGACGCGCAACGAGCCGTGCACACGCGGCCTGATTTGCTGGCCCGCGAAGCGCAGGACAGGTCGAGCCGCACCGCCGCGTTCGCGTTTCTCGCGTCGTCGATCCTGTGGCTGGTGCTTGGCTCGCTCGCCGGCCTGGTCGCCTCGCAAAAGCTGACGTCGCCGGATTTTCTGGTCCAATCGGCCTGGCTGACGTTCGGCCGCATCAGAACCGCGCACTTGAATATGGTGATCTATGGCTGGGCATCGATGGCAGGACTGGGCATCTCGTTATGGATGCTGCCGCGGCTGCTGAAGACCCGTCTCGTCGGCGAGCACTACGCCGTCGCGGGTGCCGGTCTATGGAATGCCGGCGTCGCGGCCGGTGTCGTAGCGATACTCGCGGGCTGGACGGACGGCCTGCAGTGGCTCGAGATTCCGTGGCAGATCGGCATTCTTCTGGCGATCGGCGGCGCATTGTCAGCCGTGCCGCTATTTTTGACGCTATCCCGCCGCAATGTGGACCACCTGTACGTTTCGGTCTGGTACATCGCTGCGGCCCTGCTCTGGTTTCCGATCCTGTATGTCGTCGCGAAAGTGCCATACGTGCATTTCGGCGTGGAGCAGGCGATCGTCAACTGGTGGTTCGCACACAACGTGCTTGGCTTGTGGCTTACGCCGTTCGGTCTTGCTTCGGCCTATTACTTCATCGCGAAGGTGCTCGGCCGTCCTATCTACTCGTACAACCTCTCGCTGGTCGGCTTCTGGGCGCTGGCGATGTTCTATAGCCAGGCCGGCATTCACCATCTGCTCGGCGGCCCCGTGCCAGCGTGGCTGCAAAGCGTTTCGGTCGTGCAAAGCGTGATGATGCTGATCCCCGTCCTCGCGGTCGGCGTCAATCAGCACATGACGGTGGTCGGGCGCTTCGCGACGCTGCGATATTCGCCCACGCTGCGCTTCGTCGTACTGGGCGCCGCGCTGTACACACTCGTTTCGCTGCAAGGCTCGCTCGAAGCCGTGCCGTTCTTCAATCGCCTCGTGCACTTCACACAGTACAAGGTCGCGCATGCGCACCTCGGCCTGTACGGCTTTTACTCGATGATCATGTTCGGTTCGATCTATTTCGTGATGCCACGCGTACTGGAGCGGGAGTGGCCCTATCCGAAGTTGATTTCCCTCCATTTCTGGCTGGCTGTGATCGGCTTCGCGATCTACTTCGTGTTTTTGAGCATCGGCGGTGTTCTGCAGGGCATCGCAATGCTTGATGCCACGCGGCCCTTCATGGATTCCGTCAACGTGCTCGCGCCTTACCTGAGAGCCAGAACGTTCGGTGGCGTGCTGATGACCGCCGGGCACCTCGTATTCGCATGGCACTTCTTCGCGATGCTACTCGACCGCGGGACGATCCGCTCCGGCCAGGCGCTTATCGGCGGCGCGCCGTCCACAGGAGTCTGACCATGAACCGGGTTCTCACCATCGTCATCGGCGCGCTGATCATGCTGGCGATCGCCACGCTCGTGCTGGTCGCATTGCCGTATCGCGAGTTGCAGGACGAATCGCCGCCCGAACAGCTAAAGCCGTACACCATCGCACAACTGCGCGGCCGCGCCACATACGTCAACATGGGTTGCGTGTATTGCCACTCGCAGCAGCCGCGGGCGGTGACCCTGGGTCCGGACGCATTGCGCGGCTGGGGCCGCCCGTCGGTATCGGCCGACTATGCGTACGACTACCCGCACCTGCTGGGCGTGTCGCGCACCGGCCCGGATCTGTTCAACATCGGCGCACGGCAGCCTAGCGTCGACTGGCATCTCGCTCACCTGTACCAGCCACGCAGTGTGACGCCTGGAAGCGTGATGCCGTCGTACCCGTTCCTCTTCAAGGTGGTCGCGCATCCTGGACCGAACGACAAGGTCGTGACGCTGCCGCCGCAATTCACGCCAGCCGGCGGCCAGGTCGTCGCCACGCAGGAGGCGCTCGATCTCGTCGCTTACCTGACTGCACTCAATCATACGTATCCCGTTCCCGCCACTGAATCCGGAGTGACGAAATGAAACACGACACGCAGCACGACACGATCCAGACACGGGAGTATGCGGAACCCATCGAACAGGCGAATCCGGTGCCCTGGCTTCTTGGGCTCGTCGGCGCATCGCTAGCAGTCTGGGGCGTCAGCTATTTCCTGCTCAATCCGGACCTCGCGCCCGCCAGCGCCAAAGACACCAGCCGCGACGCCGTGACGAGCGCCGCAGCACCCGCCGCGGCCGACGGCGCGCAGATTTTCGCGAGCCGCTGTGCGTCCTGCCATCAGGCAAACGGCGCCGGCCTGCCTGGCGTGTTTCCACCACTGGCCGGCTCTGCATGGGTGAACGGCGACGCGAAGACCGTCTCGCGCATCCTGCTACTGGGCATCAACGGCAAGATCGACGTTGCCGGCGCAACCTTCAACGGCACGATGCCCGCCTTTGGCACGACCCTTTCCGACGCGGAAATCGCGGCGGTGGCCACGCACGTTCGCGCGAGCTTCGGCAACAAGTCGGCTGCACTGACAGCCGACCTTGTGAAGGGCGAGCGAACCGCTCTGGGCACTCGGACGACGCCGTGGGCAGGCGGCGACGAACTCTCGAAGCAGCCGTAGAGCCGGACGAAACGCAAAATGCAATCCAACCTTCCAGATAGTGCGCTGCTGGATGTGCGCGGCATGTGGTGCACCAGTTGCGCGAACGCATTGGAAATCATGCTGCGGCGCCAGCCCGGCGTGCTCGCCGCGAGCGTCAGTTTCGCGGCTGAGTCCGCCTCGCTGCAATGGGATCCGCTCGCGACGTCGCTTGAGCGCCTGCTGCAGCGCACGGCCAAACTCGGATACGCGTGCATCCCCGAAGGCGCAGGGCACGACCGGCGCGCGCATTTCGCCAGAATCCGCCATGACCTGATGGTCCGGCTCGTGGTTGCCGTGTTCTTTTCGATGTGGGTAATGCCGGCGCAATGGGCGCTGTACGTTGCGCCCGAGGGCAGTCTTTCGCCGGCCGCACGATTTGGGCTGGCGCTGTTTGCAGGGCTCGCCGCCATGCCGGTGATCGGCTACGGTGCGCTGCCGTTTTTCCGCGCGGCGTGGCGCACGCTGCGCGCTCGAGCGCCGGGCATGGACGTCCTCGTCGCGACCGGGGCCGGCGGGTCCTGCCTGCTTTCGGTATGGCAGTTGATACGGGGCGAGTCGACCGTCTATTTCGATTCCGCCGCAATGATCGTGGTCTTCCTGTTGGCCGGCAGGCTGCTCGAAACGACCGTGCGAAGCCAATCGGCCGACGCCGTACGCAGCCTGCTCGAATTACCGCCTGAAACCGCGCACGTGATCGATGCATCCGGCGCCGAAACGCAAGTCCTTGCCAAGCGGGTGGAACGCGGCAGCGCGGTTCGGGTGTGCCCTGGCGAGCGCGTTCCGCTCGACGGCGTCATCACGCAAGGCGTGTCGTCGCTGGATCGCTCGCTGCTGACGGGCGAAACGGCGTTCATCACGGTCGAACCCGGCGACGTGGTGGAAGCTGGTGCGCTCAATGGAGATGGCGAACTGGTGGTGCTGGTCGAGCGCGCCTGGGGCAAGCGTCGCGTGGATCTGATCGCGCATAGCGTGCGGCAGATGCTCGCGCGCAAGACGGCGACCCAGGCACTCGCCGAACGGTTCACCCGCTACCTCGTACCGGCCATCTGCGGGCTCGCGACGCTCGCCTTGCTGTGGAACGCAGCCGAGGGTATGGCCATCGCCGCTGCGCTCGAACGCGCCGTGGCGGTGCTCGTCATCACCTGCCCCTGTGCGCTCGGTATGGCCGTTCCGCTCGCGCTTACCGCTGGGGCGGGGCGAGCGGCGCGCGCGGGCGTGCTGTTCCGGGATGTCGAGGCGATCGAGAAGGCCGGCCGCATCGACCTCTTCTGCTTCGACAAGACCGGAACACTGACCGAAGGCTCGCCCCGGCTCGTCCAGTCGCAATGTGCCGACAGCGTGAGCACAGTCGACCTGTTCGTCGACGCGGCGATCGCCGAGCGCGGCAGCGAGCATCCGCTCGCAAAGGCCATCGAATCATTGGTACCGCCGTCATGCCGTGCAACCGTCGACGGCGCGACGGGAACGTCCCGCGCAACGTCCGGGGCGGGGGTGGAATGGATCGGCGCGGACGCCTCTCGCATTCTCGCCGGCAGTGCGTCCTTTCTCGCCGGGCTCGGCGTACCGGTTCCGGACACGGCAGCCACGCATACGACGGTACATGTCGCGCGCGATGGGCGGTGGCGCGGCACGCTGCATTTCGCGGACGCGCCGCGTGCCGGTGCACGCCGCGCGCTGGCCACGTTGCGGACGACTGGCGCGGCGCTCGCAATGCTGACCGGCGACGAGCCGGCCGTCGGCTTGCGCGTCGCCGAGGCTGTCGGCATTGACTCCGGCGCCGTGTACGCGGGCCAGTCGCCGGAAGAGAAGGCCCGTCGCATCTTCGCTGCGCAGGCAGCGGGAACGAAGGTCGCGTTCATCGGTGACGGTCTCAACGACGCGCCCGCGCTCGCGGCGGCAGATCTCGGCATCGCCGTCGCCAACGCGACGGCGTCGTCGGTGGCCGCTGCATCGATCGTACTGGTCGAGGGCGGCATCGAGCAGCTCAATGCCGCGCTGGAGATCGCACGGCGCACGGCGCGCGTGATGCGCCAGAACCTCATTGCCGCAGCCGTCTACAACTTGCTTGCCGTGCCGCTCGCGTTATCCGGAGTCGTGTCGCCAGCAATGGCAGCCGCGTTGATGATCGCCAGCTCACTTTCGGTGACGCTCAATTCGTCCCGCCTCGCTGCCGGCGCAATTAACCGGCACAGCGCTACTGCTGACACGTTCGACACGGACACCGCACCACCGCAGCACACAGGATCCGGATCTGCAGCGGCCACCTGCGCCGATGTTCAACACCTGACAGAAGGATGACCATGAAGAACGATGAACGCGACATCTTCCAGCAGCGCCGCAGGCTGCTCGGTGGCCTCGGTGCGCTGGGGCTCGCGGCATTGACGAATCCCATAACGGGGAGGGCAGCACCAGGCAATAACATCATGCTGCCCTTCGAAAATGGTGCACGCCCGCTTACGTCCGCGTTTCCGCAGAAGTCCAACGTCATACTGCAAAGAACGCGGCCGCCGTTAATCGAAACGCCGTTCGAGGTGTTCGACCAGGGAGTCTTTACGCCAAACGACCGCTTCTATGTGCGGTGGCACCTTGCGAACATTCCAACGTCGGTGGATCCGGCCGCGTTCAGGCTGGACATCCGGGGTCACGTGAACAGGACCGTCAGCCTGACGCTGAACGATCTTGTGAAAAAATTCCCGCGCTTCGAAATTGCCGCAGTCAATCAATGCTCGGGGAATTCCCGCGGCTTTTTTAGTCCGCGCGTGCCAGGTGGTCAATGGGCGAACGGCGCGATGGGCAACGCTCGATGGACGGGCGTGCGGCTGAAGGATTTGCTGACGCATGCCGGTGTCGGCGCAAACGCAGTGCAGGTGCGCTTGAACGGCCTCGATACCGGCGTGATTCCGCAGACGCCGAAATTCATGAAGTCGCTCGCGATCGACCACGCGCTCGACGGCGAAGTGATGGTCGCCTATGCGATGAACGGAGAGCCGCTGCCGCTGCTCAACGGCTATCCGTTGCGGCTTGTCGTGCCCGGCTGGTATGCAACGTATTGGGTCAAGATGCTGCACGACATCGAGGTGCTCGACAAGCCCGACGACAACTTCTGGACTGCCAAGGCCTACCTCGTCCCCGATAACCATTTTGCCAACGTGAATCCCGGCGACAAGGACTTCAAGCAGGTGCCCATCAATACAATGCTGCCCCGGTCGTTCTTCACCAATCTGCGCTCTGCGGGCACGGTACAACGCGGTCAGCCGATGCTCGTACGCGGCATTGCGTTCGGCGGTCTCAACGCGCTCGCCAAGGTGCAGTTTTCGTCCGATGGCGGCCGCAACTGGACCGACACCGCGATGGGCCGCGATTGCGGCCGCTACAGTTTTCGGCAGTGGCAGACGACGGTCAGTTTCCCGCAAACGGGCAGCCGCACACTGATGGCCCGCGCGATCGACTCGACCGGACAGGCGCAGCCGGATACACCGAACTGGAACGGCGCGGGCTTCATGCGCAACGTCATTGAATCCGTCGATATCAACGTAGTCTGACACGAGGCGAAAACCATGAACTTGAAGCTGCTTCGTATCGCGGCGGTCTGGGCCGCCCCTGTCGCCGTCGGTGCCATTGCCGCGCTGACCGGCAGTCACTACCTGCCTGAATCGATCGCCGGACAGGCGCAGCGGCAGGCCGCCCTCGTGCCTCCGGTGCATTTCGCCCCGCTCGACGTTTCTTTGCCGGCAGGCAACACACTCTTTCCACCCGGCGAAGGCGCAGAGATCGCGAACGCCAACTGCGTGATGTGTCATTCGACCGGAATGGTGCTGCGCCAGCCACCGCTGACCACTCCCGAGTGGAAGACCGAGATCATGAAGATGCGCAACGGCTTCGGCGCACCGATTCCTCTCGATCAGGTCGACCAGCTTGCTCACTATCTTGGCGTTATCAATGGGAAGAAGAATGAAGCGGGCCCCTCCGGTGTCGACAACCAGGCCAGCTGACGCACAAGCATCGGACCTGGGAACGCGCGGCTGCGAGTGTGTTCCTGCCCAAGGACTCGACGCTTGCATGCCGCCAATCCGCATGCGGCCTGGTATCGGGACAGCCGCACGACTCGCCGCCGTCGGCTTGCAGATCTTCGCACCGAAATGCGCGCTTTGCTGGACCACCTACGCTGGCCTCGTTAACGCAAGCTGGTTCGTCGCAACGAACATTCATCCGATCTGGGCGTCGCTTGCAGCGCTGTCCTCGACGCTCGCCGTGTGTATCAGCCTGCTCGCGGCGCGGCGAACGCGCCGCTGTCGAGCCTGGTTGTGGACGGCAGCTTCGTGGTCGCTCCTCATTGCCGGCTGGTTGCTCGACTGTTTTCCCGTCAGATGCCTGGGATTCGGTTTGCTCGCAGCCAGCTTTACCTACGCTGGGCTTACCCGCAGAGTGCGCGCCCGTACGTCAACGGGATCGGCGCCCGGTTCGCTGGAAGCGGCCCCGGCGCAATCCGGCTAGCAGCATGCCGACGGGCGCCAATTGACCGTTACGACGACGCGAGACGCCACGATGACGCCCCCTCGTCCGCTAGACGATCATGTGTTCGAACATCTGATCGGCGAGCGTGCGAAAGGCGCGCGCGCTCGGGCTCAACGCACGCGCCTTACGCCAGATCATGTTCAGATCCCGCTCGATATTCAGGTCGTGCACCCGCAACTGCACCAGCACGCCTGTGGCGAGTTCGTCGGCGACCGTTTGGCGCGACACCCAAGCGACCGCATTGCCAAGGCGCAGCATCCGTTTGATCGCCTCCGCGCTGCCCACCGACAGCTTCGGCGACAGCTCATAGCCGTGCCGGGCATACGCGTCCTCGATCACCATGCGTGTGCCGGACCCGGGTTCGCGCATCACGAGTTCGGCATTGCCGACCTCCGCTGCGCTGACGCGGCGCTTGCGCGTCAGCGGGTGGCTGGCGCCGGCGACCGCAATCAGTTCGTCACGACCAATGACGGCCGCATCGAACGCCGATGCGTCGTATGGTCCTTCGATCAGCCCAAGCTGCCGTTCATGCGCCAGCACCGTCTCCTCGACATGTTCGGTGTTCGACACCGCGAGGTCGACCGTGATGCCTGGATATAACCGCCGGAACTCGTCCAGAACGGGAGGCAGCAGATAAACGCCAATCGTGCGGCTTGAGGCGAGCCCAAGGTGCCCGCGCGTCAAACCCGCGAACTCGCCGATCGCGGTTTCGGCTGCGTCCGCCAGCGAGAAAATCTGCGCGGCGTATTCGGCAAGCAGACGGCCTGCCTCAGTGGGCTGCATGCCGCGCGGGAGCCGGTCGAACAACGGCACGCCGACTCGTTCCTCCAGTTCGCGGATCTCGCGCGTAAGCGCCGGCTGGCTAACGTGAAGTCGCTCCGACGCGGCGGTGACGCTGCCGGTCTCCGCAACAGAAAAAAACGCTGCGAGATGGGTGAAGTTCATCGTCTTCTGTATATCAAATAGGCATTAATTCCATATTAATGATGTATTTTTAATATGGGTAGCAAATCCGCACAATCAGTTCATTCCGTTTCGCTGTGGAGATGACTATGTCCAGCCAGATTGGTGCACACGAGGCCACGTCCTTGCAACACTTCTCCGACAAGATTCGCCAGTTCACGCCGAACTGGTTCGCGATGACAATGGGTAACGGCATCGTGTCGCTCGTGCTCGCCGCGTTGCCCCTGAGCTTTCCGGGCCAGCATGCACTCGCTGTTTCGTTGTGGTGCGTGGACATCGTGCTCTATGCGGTGTTCACGGCGATGTTCGCTGCGCGCTGGATCTTCTATCCAGAAACGATCAAACCCCTGCTGCATCACCCGCTTCAATCGATGTTCCTGGGCACCTTGCCAATGGGTCTCGCGCCGATCATCAACGGCGTCGTGCTGTTCGCAGGACCGCATTTCGGCGCAGGTGCCTACTCGCTCGCGTATGCGTTGTGGTGCTGTGACGCACTGCTGGCAGTCGTTGTCGCGGTGGGAGTGCCGTACCTGATGTTCACCGAGCAAAGCCATGCCTTCGAACGCGTTACAGCCGTGCTGCTGCTGCCGATTGTGGCGCCCGAAGTGGCGGCGTCAAGTGCCGCGGCGCTTGCCCCGCACCTGGTCGAACGAACCGCGCAGCTCGTCGTCGGCGCAGGCTATCTTCTGTGGGCGATTTCGGTGCCGCTCGCCTTCTCGGTGCTGACCGTCGTCTTCCTCCGGCTGGTCATTCACAAGCTACCGCATCGTGATCTGGGCCCATCCAGCTGGCTAACTCTCGGCCCGATCGGCACTGCCGCGTTGGGACTGCTTACGCTGGGCCAGGCTGCGCCCAGCGCATTTGCCGGCACTACACTCGCGAACGTTGCCGCCATGGCACGCGACTTCGGCCTGATCGGCTCGCTGATCCTGTGGGGCGCGGGTGTGTGGTGGTTTGCGGTCGCGCTCCTCTTCACGTTGCGCTACCGCCGCGAAGGCTTGCCGTTCAACCTCGGCTGGTGGGGCTTCACGTTCCCGCTCGGCGTCTACACCGCGGCGACGCTGAGCCTGTATCGGGTGACAGGGTTCGAGGCGTTCGCCGTGGCCGCCGTGCTGTTCGCAATCCTGCTGTGCGGACTCTGGAGCGTCGTGCTGTCGTGGACATTGCGGGAAGTGGCACGCGGTCGCCTGTTCTACGCGCCTTGCCTTGCCACCGCGCGCTAGCTAGTTATCGATTTTCGGCCGGGGCCCGGGTCAGGGGGCTGCCGCATCGAATACCCTCGCCGTATAGTTTCGCGACTCGGCAGGCGATAAACTCATGCTCGAAAGCGGGCATTGGAAGCGTCAGCTTTCGACGTGACGCGAAGGACCGAAATGGCCGATGACTTCACTGGCAGCACGCGTGCACGAATGACCGCTGGACCTCGGAAGCCGCCGTTCACGTCGCGCTAGCTCCAACGGCCGGAGAGGGTCGATCACAGGCGTCGCCGCTCGGCCCAGAAGTAGCATCGTCGCGATGACTCACGAAGCCGTGAAGGTGTTTGAGGAGAACAGAGCCCCAACGCATAATTGAGACACGCGTCCAAGCCCTCATCGGGACCAGTAGAAATCCACGGGGATAAGCTCGACGACCCATCCACCTTCTTCGCCCAGCGTGGCCGCCGGGTGCATGGAGGCGATGCGCAACGCCTCGTCATGGGTATCCGCCTCGATGATGAACAGGCCGCCCACGACTTCCTTCGACTCGGTATAGGGCCCATCGGTGACGTGCGTCTTGCCACTGCGCGGGCGGAGCGTCCTCCAGTTGTCCAGATCGCCAAGCGATGCGGAAATCAGTACCTTGCCGGTAGCCCGCATCTTGTCGTCCAATGCGGGGCATTGGCTCACCAATTTCTTGACGTCGTCTGGCGCCATCGCGGCGAATTTATCGGGGGTGAAGTAGGCCAAGCCGAGGTATTTCATGGGAGATCCTTTGGGTGTGAATAACCTGACGACGAAGCTGATGATCGAAAATCGACAATCTTCTGAAAAGTTTGTAGCGGGTCTCGCCAGACTGTCCGCTTTTGGGGTCGCGCGGTGCCGACCGCCGGGCTCGTGCTGCACATGCGGATCGCGTGAGGCAGAGGTCGGCCAACAACGGCCATTTGAACCATCAACCTAAATCGTTGAAAATAGTGTCGCGATGACGCCTGTTTGCCACGCTTACAAATCAAGTTTTTCACCATCTTGGATGCCAAGAACACGTACAGATAACGATATGACGACGAGCGTATGGACAACAGCAACATCGAAAATTGAAAGCAATGGCCACGTCATCATCTTTCGCTACATCAGGGATTTCGGCAAGGATTTCGACCGACTCGACAATCCCATCCGGGTCATCATTGCTTGGAAATATGATTCGGAAACAGGAATGCCGGGCGCTGATGTGCGCGAATGGATGGACTCCACCGAAGACGCGCTGAAGTTAGCTGTCGAAGAAGACGAGTTTGCAAGCCTCGTTCTCGTTTCTACGGGAGAAAACCTCAGGGAGTGGACGTACTACGCCCGCTCCGGGGATGAATTCATGGTTCGGCTCAACAAAGCGCTTGGTGGTCGTCCAAAAGTGCCTGTCAACATACACATCGGGGAAGACTCGCAATGGGCGACGTTCGACGAATTCAGGCGTCGCGTTCGTGAGTAGTACCGGCGTGAGCGGGCATCACGCGAAGGTCTCCTTTATAGAATTACGGGTGTCGCTTCAGGGTCGCCTTGTGCCACTCGCATAGATACTGCGCGCGGCGACCCCTTACGTTTGCGTCGGACCGGGTGCGGCCACAACCGGTCGTTCGACATCGCCGCTCAGATCGCTAACAATCTCTTACTCGCACCCGCGCCCACCGGCGCAATTCTGCATCCGAAAGAGCCTTAAATGACTGGAATATCCATCAGGTCCGCAAATATCGACGATGCTCAAATGATCGCCGATTTTCACGTGAAGGTCTGGAGGCACACCTACCAGGATCTTGCGCCAGCGGAAGCATATGCCGTCCTCAACGAGCAATATCGTGGCGAGCAGTGGAAGGAAAAACTGTCTTCGAATGACAGCAGCCAGGTAGCACTCGTTGCTGAGATCGACAGTAGAACCGTTGGAATCGGAGCCGCTGGGGAGCCTTCAGAATCGATATTTGACGGCCGCGGCGAGATCAAATTCCTTTATGTCGATCCCGACTTCAAGCGCCGCGGCATCGGCCGCGAGTTGCTTACACAACTCGCGATTCATTTGAGAGAAATGCACTATCAAGGAGCCGCTTTAAGCGTCGTCAAGGGAAACGAACCCGCAATCGCCTTTTACGAGGCGCTAAATGGCCGGCCAGCAGGCGAGTACATCGATCCGGGACCGGTCTGGCGATCGCAAAACATCGTCTTCGCGTGGGACGACGTTGCGAGTCTGATCCCCTGAGAAATGTCACTTGCGCAGACGGCGCAAGTCCCAGCTCTATCGAGCGTTCCTGGAGCCGAGAGCGGCCAACACCGGTAGTGGAGGCCGCAGCGGCGATCGGACTATGAAAACGAAGCGTGCCAAACTCAGTGTGACGAAACGTACGTCGCATCGCCGAACGCTGCCGGAATGGCGAAGCTCTCGCGCATACGCTTCGTCTCCGCTGCTGGCGTCAAGCCAAAAAGCCGTTTGAACTCTCTGCTGAACTGGGACGCGCTCGTGTAACCGACTGCGTGGCTCGCGGCCTCCGCAGTCAAATCCTCGCGGACCATCAACAGGCGAGCCTGATGCAAACGCGTTGACTTCACGTACTGCATCGGCGAAACGTGAGTCATTGCCTTGAAGTGGCTGTGGAAGCTCGGAACGCTCATTCCCGCTTCCTCTGCCAACTGCATCACGTCCAGCGGCTGCGCGTAGCCGGCATGGATGAGGCGTAGCGATCTGCCTATCCGGCCGAACTGCCCTCTCATCGCTAAAGCCCCGCGCATCGAGCTTCCTTGCTGTCCGGTGAGCACACGGAAATAAAGTTCGCGCAGCAGGCCCGGGCCTAATACAGCGGCTTCGAGTGGCCGATGCATCGCCTCAAGGAAGCGCAACACGGACGCTTGCATCGCGTCATCCATCGACGTCGACATCATGCTTTGAGGCGCCTGCACGTGTTCCTTGGCGCCTTCACGATCGATCTGTACGGCCAGTTCAGCGGCTAACGTGAAATCGAGGTGAAGGTACAGCGCGAGCAGCGGGCGCTCCTGGGTTGCCTCGGTTTCCATGCTGAACGGAACAGGCACGGACACGGCCAGGTAGTGATGCTCGTCGTACAGATAGAGCTGGTCGCCGAAATAACCTCGCTTGCGGCCCTGACAAACGATCACGATGCCGGGGTCGTAAAGAACCGGCGTGCGTGACAGGGGCCGGTTTGAACGCAAGATGCGGACGCCCGGCAGCGCCGTGAGGTTGTAGCCCTCCTCAGGCGCCAACGTCCGGAGCAACGCAATCATGCGTTTCTGGATTCCCGAGGAAAGATCCGGATTGTGCGTGGAGGCCCGCTTCGTACTCATAGCTTTAGGCAAGAAAAATAGCGGAATATGGCTTAGCTAGCCGATTCGTTCAGACTAGTATGCATTCTCCAGACACCATTCGGGAGAAGCTTCAGTGGCATTCGGCAAAATTCTGCTCATCACTGGCGTCAGCAGCGGCTTCGGCCGTGCGCTCGCAGGAGAGGCGTTAGCGGCGGGACATGAAGTCGTCGGTACTGTGAGAAGTGCGCAGGCAAAGCGTGATTTCGAGTCTCTGTCCGCGAACGCTGCTTTTGGACGTGTACTTGACGTGACTGACTTCGATGCCATCGAGGGCATCGTGGCGGAAATTGAAGCGAGCGTCGGACCCGTGGACGTTCTGGTCAACAATGCCGGCTACGGGCACGAAGGCATCATGGAAGAATCGCCTTTGTCCGAGATGCGCAGACAGTTCGATGTGAATGTGTTTGGCGCTGTTGCCATGATGAAAGCCGTCCTGCCCTTCATGCGTAAGCGCAGACGTGGCCACATTCTGAATATCACGTCGATGGGCGGCCATATCACCATGCCCGGAATCACCTACTACTGCGGAAGCAAATTCGCGCTGGAGGG
The DNA here is from genome assembly GCF_009690905.1 of Paraburkholderia madseniana. Lineage (GTDB taxonomy): Bacteria > Pseudomonadota > Gammaproteobacteria > Burkholderiales > Burkholderiaceae > Paraburkholderia > Paraburkholderia madseniana. Next base: position 77,505 of record NZ_VOSW01000032.1, on the reverse strand, counting down.
TATCTCTGAGGCGCTTGGCAAAGAGGTCAAGCCTTTCGGCATCGCTGTAACAGCCGTCGCGCCAGGCTCGTTCCGCACCGACTGGGCGGGTCGCTCGATGACGCGAACGCCCCGTTCGATTGCGGACTACGACGCTATCTTCGAGCCCATCCGCAAAGCGCGTGAGGAGAAGAACGGCAAGCAATTGGGAGATCCCCAAAAGGCGGCACGCGCGATGCTCGCCGCAATCGCAGCGGACCGCCCTCCCGCGCATCTTTTGCTCGGTAGCGATGCGCTCGGGCTCGTGAGGGACAAGTTGTCCGCGTTGGGAAATGAGATCCGTGACTGGGAGTCTGCTACGGTCTCGACCGACGGCTGAAAGACCGCTGGAGCAGGGAGGCTGTCGCGTACCTGATCCCTCGCCGTCGGGCCCGGAAAGCAGCGGTCCGCAACCGGGACATGGTCGTTTGCTGTCGCCCCTCACTATCACAACGGAAACATGCATCGTCCCACTAGTGAAACACCAACGTCTGGAAACGTTGATCTAAACAATGTGGAAAATGTTGAGGTAGCATCATCGAACTCAACAGGGGAGAAAGCGGTGTTTCGGCGAATCAAATCTCGTATAGACGCAATCGCCCCCGCTCTTGCCAGTCTGCTTCTCAGCGATCTTCTGACGATCCTGGCAGACATGGTTGGCTATATCACGCTCCCTTGGTGGATCGTTCATCGGGGCGGTGCACATGACCTTGCGATCTACAGCGTAAGCATTGCCATCACCACGATTTTTGCAATGCCGCTGCTTTCGCCGCTTGGGGACCGATACGCCAAGAGACCGCAGATTGTATGGGGTGTCTGCGCTTTGATGGTCGTTGCCTTTACCCTCGCTACGCTCGCCTCGCTGTCCGACTACCGACTTATGCTCATCGTCTGCATAGGCGTGGCCACCGTAATAGCGAAAGCTTTCATCGATCCGGCCAGCTCCACCATTTCGGCTGAACTTGTTCCGGCGAATCGTTGGGCCGCGGCGCTTCGTCTTCGTAAGTCGACGCAAGCGGCTGGTCGTGCCTTGGGACCGGCACTGGCTGGAGCAACACTCGCCTTGGGCGGTATCTCTGCAACATTCTGGATGAACGGTATTCTGCTTGGCGTCGCTGCCTACGTGACTTCGCAGCTTCCATCCCAGTCTGAGCATAGCGACCACCATCGCGGTTTAGCCCGTTGGTGGGAAGACCTGCGTGCTGGACTGCACGCTAAATGGATCGTCCCGTTGGAGCGCGGCTGGACGCTTGTCAACTTCCTCGTATGGATATTCCAGGGGCCGGCAGTCGGCATGCTGATCCCGCTTAAAGTCCAATCACTCGGGCTGTCGGGTCTCTGGCTGGGTGGTTGCGAAGCGGCCTTATCCATAGGTTTGCTACTCGGCAGCTTTCGTGGTTCTGACGCACTGGTAAGCCGGTTCGGCCGATTCAATGTCCGCGTGGGTGCCGCTATGTGCGAAGGGCTGGCACTTGCCGTTTCGGGCTGGGCCCATTCACCAGTCTTGCTAGTACTTGCGCTTACCTGTGTAGGTTTCGCCAACGCATCGATGGGGCTCGTTGGCGCGACTCATCGGTCATTGGCTATCCCGCAGAATTTCCGCGTGCGCATTCTCGCCGCCAGCATGATGACCACACAGATCGCCGGCATTCTTGGGCCGATGATCGCAGGTGCGGCGCTCACGCATTGGGCGGTAAGCAAGGTCTATACATGCTTCGGTCTGGCCACCTGTCTGCTGGCTTTCGGCTTTGTCCTTATCCCTCGATCGCGTGAATTCTTTGCGCTTAATCACGATCAAGTAAAGAATTGGTTTCGTCACGAATATCCCGATGCGTTCAAAACACCTACAGCATCCGCATCGAAACAAACTACGTAGATCGCATCGCGACAGGAACAGAGTGCCATCGGCTCGGCGAATCAAATGGCCGGCTCGACCGACTCCTTTGAATCAACCCGCTTTCACCGGACGCGTCCCCCAAAACAAGACCGCCTCAATCGCGAAAAATGCAACGAGCGGCGTAATGGCGCCCACCGTCCCCGCGATCTCGCTCCCAAACCGGCTCGTTACATACAGCAGCACGATCATGCTGATCGCCATGCCCGGCGCCCCGAGTCCGCGCATCGCGGCGCTGCGATGGTAGCCGAGCCAGAACGCGGCCCGCGCGACGATCCAGACCACGGTCGTCGCCACGACCGCGCGCATGGACGAGCCGTCGGGACAGTAGGCGGCCAAGCCGAACAGCGATGCCGCAAACACGATGATCTGCTCCACCGTGTTCTGCAGGTATCGTTGATTGATGCGCAACCTGCGTGTCTCGAAGCCCGCCAGCGGATCGAATGCGGGCGAGGTCAATCGTTCGTGCGCTACGGCTTCGACGCCCGTCACCAGGCAGAACAGCACGGCAGCACAGCAGCATTTGAGCGTCAGAAGCATCCGCGCACCGAGGCTGTCCATGCCCGGCAGGGGCGACATCAAAAGATCGATGCCGAGCCAGAGCCCCGAGGCAAACAGCGACGCGACTGCGATGCCGGCAATGCCGACGCTGCGCTGCCGTCGAAAGTCGGACGCGTGATAGGTCGGGTTGGTCATGGATTTTTCCTCCGAGCGTTTCATACGGGGGCATCAGCCTCGGCCAACTGCGGACGGCTATCTTCAGCGTATACATAGCCCAGAAGCAGATTTTTACTTGTACAAAACAAAACCGCCGTACGGCTGCTGCCACCTGTGCACGGGCAAACCCACTCGTTTAGACGAGTGCAATCTTGCCGGTGGCGAGGTCATACATGCCGCCAACAATGTCGATCTTCTTGCTCTCGTAAAGTTTTTGGACGATCGGCGGTGAGCTCTTCAGTCGAGCCATTTGCCGTCGCACGTTCTCGGCGGCCGCGTTGTCCAGCAAGTTGCCGGTCTGCACCTTCTCGGCGGCGATGACGGCCGGCTTGATCGCGGCGATGAGTCCCGGCAAATGACCCGGAAGGACCGCCTTGGCCTTCAGCACTTTGATTGCGGCGTCGACTGCGCCGCATCCGGTATGGCCTAGCACCATGATGAGCGGCACCCCCAGGAACTGCGCGCCGTATTCGAGAGACGCAAGCAGATCCGGGTTTACGATGTTGCCCGCGACGCGTAAAACGAAGAGATCGCCCGGCCCCTGATCGAACGCGAACTCCGGCGCCACGCGCGAATCGGCGCAGCTCAGGATCGTGGCGATCGGATACTGCCCCTGCACACGGGCGGCGCGACCTGATGAAAAGTCGCGCTCGTTCGGCGTGTTGGCGGCGTAGCGCGCGTTGCCATCCATGATTCGCTTCAACGCGTCCGCAGGCGCGATCGAGTTGGGTGGTGGCGATGCGCCGGGTGCTGGCGGCTCGGCCGCGATGGCGGCACCCACGCTCCAGGGGAGGAGCGCCGCGAGTGCGCCAGTCTTCAGGAAATCCCGGCGCGATACTTGGGGCTCGTGCTGCGCATCACCACAGACATCACACATTTGAATGCCTCCGTCAGTGCTGGGCGCATCCGGCCGCAAACAGGTGCCTTGTTGCGTCGCAACGCAAATGGCACACCGGTCACCTGCTATGTGTACCTCACGTGGTGGTCCAACGCCACGCGGTAGATCAACCAACTTGCATAGGTCCGAGTCTATACCGTCGCCAGGCGCAGTGTCCGGAAAATCCCACGGCTGCGAAGAGCAGACCGTGATAGCGTATTGCGAACTCAACAGAGTCCGGCATTGTTAGAGGTCCGTCAATACGGCGTGCACGCGCGTCCCAAATCAGTGGAACTAAGCCGGGACAAACCGACCCCGGGCGTTGACTCGGGAGAGTGTCTGGACGACATCGAGAAGCATGGGTTCCACATTACCGATGCTCACGTTCGCATTACTGACGAGGTAGTTTGATGCCTGCGTTCGCGTAGGCTGTGGTCCGCCGCACGAAGCTCGCCGCGAGATCGCGACCACCGTCCTTACGCGAACGCCACTCGGCGCGACGTCGAAGCCGACGCGAACGATGTGCCGCCGCTAGCGTCTGCGTCGTTCACCTGGAAGGCCGCGGCTGCGCGTTGCAGGCTCATCGCCTGCTCCTTCAGCGACTGCGCCGCGGCCGCCGCCTGCTCGACGAGCGCCGCGTTCTGCTGCGTCATGCTGTCCATCTGCGTGACCGCGAGATTCACCTGGTCGATGCCGGCGCTCTGTTCCGCCGCGGCCGCCGCGATCTCCTGCACGACGCCGGTCACACGCATGATCGCGTCGCGCGCTTCGTCGATCGTCGAGCCGGTGTTTTCGACCAGCGTTGCACCACTGCCGACGCTGCCTACCGCATGACTGATCAGCTCGCGGATTTCCTTCGCCGCGGTCGCGCTACGCTGCGCGAGGCTGCGCACCTCGCTCGCAACCACTGCGAAGCCGCGGCCCTGTTCGCCCGCGCGTGCCGCCTCGACCGCCGCATTCAGCGCGAGGATGTTGGTCTGGAACGCGATACCTTCGATCGTTGCGATGATCTCGACCATGCGGCCCGATTCGCTCGAAATGCCCTTCATCGCCGCGACAGCCTGCGTGATCATGTCGCCGCCGCGGTTCGCGATTTTCGCGGCGTCGGCCGCAAGTTCGCTGGCGGTGCGCGCGTTGTCCGCAGTCTGGCGGACCATCGCCGTCATCTGCTCCATGCTCGACGCCGTCTCCTGCAACGACGCCGCCTGGCTCTCGGTGCGCGCCGACAGGTCCGCATTGCCGTTCGCGATCTCGTTCGCGCCGCACGCGACGTTGTCGGATGCATGCTTGATCTGGCAGATGGTGCCCGTCAGCGCGTCGCGCATTCGCTGCATCACGTGCAGCAGGCTCGACGTGTCGCCGTCGCGCGTGCGAATCGCCACCGTCAGGTCACCCGATGCGATTGCGTCCGCTACATTCGCCGCGTAGGCCGGATCGCCGCCGACCGTGCGCGCGATGCTGCGATTCGTCACCGCGACGAGCGTCACGAGCACCGCCGACACCGCCAGGAAGATCGCGCCGATCAGCCACAGCGACGCCATGAACGCAGCGTCGATGTCGTCGACATAGGCGCCGGTCGCGATGATCCAGTCCCACGGCGCATAGCGCACCACGTAGCCGATCTTGCCGACCGCCTGCGCCGACGCCGCGCCCGAATGCGGGAACACGTAGTCGACAAAACCGCCGTCCGGCACCTGTGCAGCCGACGCGAATGTCACGTAATGGTGGCGGCCATCGGCATCCGCGCTACCCGCGAGATCCTTGCCTTCGAGAGCCGGCTTGATCGGATGCATCACCATCTGCGGCTTCGAGTTGATCACGAGGAAGTAGCCGTCTTCGCCGTAGCGGACGCCGCGCAGGCGTTCGAGTGCCTGCTTGCGGGCATCCGCCTCCGGCAGCGCGCCGCTTTGCGCCAGCGCCGCATACTCCGTCACGATGCTGAGCCCGACGTGCGCGACGTTCGTGAGGTCGTGCTTACGTTCCTCGATGCGCGTCTCGCGCGACTGCCACGCCGCCGATACCGAGACGGCGAGCAACGCGATGAGGCTGATGATCAGCGGCAGCCACAGCTTCTGCGTAAAACTGAGCTTGTGCATCCTGAGTCCTCGTGCAAACGAATGGAAATCGCGCAGGGCTGCCGTGCGAAGTGGCATGTGTATGGGCGCGCCTGGTGGCGCCGATGGACTGTCCGGCGGCCATCCAGGTGGTTCCTGTTCGAGTTATCGGCGGATGCGAGCGAAAGTTTCGTCCTGTGAAACCCTCGGTTAACACCTTGCCGCTGCCTCCACCCCGGCTTCGCGCAGAAAATTCGACAATGCCGTGCGCGAAAGCGGATCACACACGACGGTCACGGTCTCCGCTGTAAGATCGAGCCGTTTTATCGTGCGGCGAAATAACTGACCTGAATCGCGTGCGGTCAGGAACGCAAAGCCCGCATCCAGCGCCACCACCCTGCCTGCGCCGAATTGGCGTGGAACCGTCCCCCTGAGACTGCCGGACAGTTGAGAGGCGCATAATCCTGGATGAACCGCGTTCCTTTTGGTCGGCGGACGCGCCGCAAGCGGCACGCCCCTTACCTGCAACGCTGGTGGACTGACGAGTATCCTTAATCCAAAGGAGTTCGAAAATGACACTGAACGGCGCGGCTCCAATCGAACCAATCAACATTGGTCAATTGAGCATTCAGTACCTGGTCGATGGAACTGCCACGGGCGGGATGGGTGTTTTCGAATTGACTGTGGGGCCTGGTTCACAAGTCCCACCGCCACATAGCCACACGCGTAACGAAGAGTGCGTCTATGTGCTGGAGGGCATGCTTCGGTACTCGGTCGACGGGGTTGTCCGAGACCTGGTACCGGGAGAATGGATGTTTACTCCGCGTGGGTCGGTTCATCACTTTAGCAACCCGCACAATGACACGGCCCGCGCGCTGATCGTTCTTACGCCCGACATAGGCGCCCAGTATTTTCGTGATGTCGGGGCAATCGTAAGCGCCGGCGGGCCGCCCGACCGCTCAAAGCTTATCGATGTCATGTCAAGGTACGGATTGGTGCCGGCGGCACCACCACCATCGCCTTAGCGAGCGTGGTCCATCCGGGACTCGACTAACGGAAGCCGTAGACCAGGACCTTTTTCCCCTCAAAGCTTTCTTGCACACCTTGCTCGCAATCCGGTGGACACACTGCTTGGCCGTCCATGCTAGCGCCTGCCACAGTGACCGCCCTGTAGACAACGGACTCGACGAGCGTCCCGTCGGCAGCGACGACGATGTTCAGATCAGTCTCGACGCCGGCCGGCACGGCTCCGCCTGCGGTATAGACGATTTTCATCGTGCCGGTGCAATCGGAGTTCACCGTGTAGGTTCCGGTCTGGTTCGGATTAAATGTAGTCTGCCCCCCTTTCGGCAGACCGCCGATCACCCCGAAGTCGGTGCGCGTAAAACCGCCTGCGCCGTCGAACGTCACCAGGGCGACGTCATCAAGGATCGACGGGGCGGTGTACGGATGAAACGTACCATCGGCAGATTTCTTCAATCCAAGTATCTCACCGTGACCGATAAAACTAAACGGTCCCCTTAGCGTTGCGTTCGAGCAAAGGCCGCCGCGGTCGCCGGGGCCGCCGGCCTGCGCGGCGCCACTGAGCGAGAGAAGTACAACGGCGATTGCTGACAAAATGCCTAAATGCTTGATCTTCATGGTCATCCCCTTGTTACCGAACCAGGCACGTAACATCACAGCGCGCAGCGGGCTATTGCCTGGCGAGATGAGGCGCCCAATTCAAACAAATGAAATAAAAAGCGGTCGCAGTGTTACCGGCTACCGCCGTTTGCCGAGCAAGCGATGAGAGAACGAGAGGCCGTCGGTGCGACCGCCTGTTCCCGAGCGTGAGGCGAGAAAGCCCATGCGTGGGCCAATGTAATGAATGGCGAAACTCTTCACCAGGCAGTCATTTTTTGCCCGGTGTCGGCAGACACGTGCGGAAAGGGTGCACGAAAGTCCGCGCAATTGTGACGTCGAGGGTCAGCCATGCTTTAGAGTCGCATAGTAAAAAGTAGCGTAGTCCACGCTATTCGCAGATGCCAGATGAAGATCGGACAAAAGGCAGGCGCATTCAGCATTGCGCGGTGCGAATGATGAACTAGCGCGCTTGGCCGGACACTCGATCGCGGTTTGAGACCTGGCCGCGAGGCCCGGATGTGGCGCCGCGCTCGTCCGCTGTGGTGCCTGACAAGCGGCCTGATAAGACGCGCCGAAAAATGTCGAGCAACGCAATGAAAAGAAAAGTGGCCGGCACGCCTAACGCCGCATCGTGCAGGCGGCGTGTAGTCAAACCGCCCACCACGGCGCCGAGCGCGAAACTGAGGCTGATCGTGCCGAGTACGACCGCCTCGCGTAAGCCGGCGGGGTCGCGTTTCGGTATCGTCGATCCGAAAAAAAGCTGGATGCTCCGCCGCAAATTGCCGGTGGTCATGACCGACGTATAGGTCACCGTTCCGGACTGCATGAAGAACATCGTTTGCAACGTCGCGACGAACGAAATGCCGGGTATCAACCAGAATTCGGGCAGCCATTTCAGCGCCGCTGCCGCTAGAAACACGATTTCGAATGTGAGTGCAGCGATGGCCGGCTGACGGACCCAGCGTGGCGTCATCAATTGCAACAGACGCGCCGCCAGAATTCCGCATGCAAAGCCGACGAGCGGCGAAACATGTCTCGACGCCTGGTGCCAGTCACCGGCGGCCAGATTGACTGCCATCAGCACGATATTGCCGGTCATCGAGTTGGCGAAGACCTTGCCGTGTCCCAGGTAGGTGAACGCGTCGAGAAAACCGCCCGACAACGTCAGCAACACTGCCACATTCAAATGCGCCTTTGCCGCTTCCATGTCCATCGAGCGCATCATTTCTCTACGATTCATTTGCTTTCCTTTCGTCCGATGACCGCATTTCATCAACGGGCCGTTACCTGCGGGTTTCAGTCACGAACGGGTTCGGTTGCAATTGAAATGAGGCGGTCGCTTCACTCCGTTTCATTTGTAACTTTGGGCGAGCGCAATGAAACAGTGGCGAGACGGACAGCCGCTTTAATACGTCATACGGTGCTGCGGCGAGCTTGCCTCGTCACCTCGCAGTCGCTTGAAAAGGGGTATTGGGACGATGGAAACCAAAACAGATATTCTCGTAATCGAAGACGATCCGTTCATGCGCGATCTGATTGCGTTGTCGCTGCGGGATGCCGGATATCGCGTCCTCGAGTGCAATGCGGCGCACGCGCGACGTCTTGACGAAACGGTCTCTGCGAAGGTCGTCGTCGTCGATCTGAATGTGCCGAAATCCGGTTCGATGGAGACCATCAATGCACTGCGCGCACGTTTTCCGCAGGCATCGATCGTGGCGATTTCCGGTTACTTCAGGGGCGGCCCTGCGATGGCCGACGCGGCCATCCGGCAACTTGGAGTGGAGCAGGCACTGGCGAAACCGTTCGGAGGCAACGAGCTCGTCGCGTCAATCAAGGCGCTGCTCGCGCCGTTGTCCATGAATGAACCTCGATGAGGCGGCTTGACATGACCGATACGGAACGGGCGAGACAAAGTTTCGCGTGGCCGGGCAGATACTGGCTCATCGCGCTAGGCGGCGGTCTGCTGATCGTTTTGCTGTGGATCGGCGCGGCGACCGACATCATGCGCTCCCGCCGGCTCACGCTCGCCTACAACGACCACGAGCTGTCGAGTCTCGTGAGCGCGCTCGCGGAACAGACTGCGCGCTCGCTGCAGGGCGTCGAATTCATCCTTGGCCGTACTTCCGTGTGGGCGCTCGATCCGGCGCGCACCCAATTATCGCCCGATGAGTCCCGCGCATTTCTGCGTCAGGAAATCGACGGTGTACCGCAGATTCGTCAACTCGAGATTTTCGATGCGGCCGGCAACCGGGTCGCGACAACGCTAACCGCGCCAAAGCCCGTCAATGTCACAGGCCGAACGTACTTCCAGCAACTACAGCGCGCGCACGGCGATGCACGGGCGATCAGCGAGCCCATTGTGAGCCTCGCAGACGGAAGACCGACTTTCGCTCTCGCACGGCGGCTTGAAGACGGACAAGGTCAGTTCAGAGGCGTCGTGGTCGCGCTGGTCGAAAACGAGTATTTCCGCAACTTCTATGAACAGGTCAATCTCGGTCCCGGCACCTCGATCCGCCTGCGGCGCATCGACGGAACACCGGTTGTCGTGTTCGAAGGACAACCGGCGGACCACCCGTCGCGGCACGTGCGTTTAGCGCAGCGAGCGGTAGTCGGTTTTCCACTGAGGGTTGAGGTTACCCGCGACGAAGCGGTGGCACTTGCAACGTGGCGCACGTCGACCATCGATGAACTGATTGGCGCGGCTGCACTCTCGTTGTTCGTCGCAGTGCTCGCCATCGCGCTGGTCAGACAGGTTCGGCGCCTCGCCCGGGTCAATCGCCAGTTGCAGTCCAGCCAGCAACACTGGCGAGTCGTGTTCGAGAATGCGCCGGCGGGCATCATGCTGCTGCGTCCGCACGGCTACTATCTGAGCGCCAATCCCGCATTCCAGCGCATGATCGGGTATACGGCGGCCGAACTCGCCGAATTGACGGCTGCGGATATCTCGCATCCCGACGACATCGAGCTCACGCAACGGTTCATCGACCAGTTGATGCGAGGCGAACACGACAGCTTGCGTTTCGAGAAGCGCTATCTCCATCGCGATGGGCATGTGGTCTGGACCGATATGAACGTTGCCCGCCTCACTGTCTCGACGGAGTCCCCGGATCGTTCATCGCCGCAACTCGAGGACGTGGTCGTCGCCACCGTGGAGGACGTGACGCAACGCCGTGAGGACGAAGCGGCGCGTCGCCAGCTGGAAAGTCAGCTCCGGCAGTCGCAGAAGCTCGAAGCGCTCGGCACGTTCGCGGGCGGCATCGCTCACGACTTCAACAACATCCTGGGGGCGATACTCGGCTATGGCGAGCGCGCCCTGGATGCGATCGAGGAGGGCACGCCGGAGCGGCGCTATATCGAGCAGGTGCTGAATGCCGGCGATCGCGCACGATCGCTCGTCGAGCGAATTCTGACTTTCAGCCGCAGCGGAATCACCACCCGGATGCCGGTTCATCTCCAGCCGGTGGTCATGGAGACCATTGAACTCCTGAAGGTGCGGCTGCCGGAAACCGTTCAACTCGAGGTTCGACTCGATGCGCGGGATGCGTTCGTAGCCGGCGATCCTGCGCATATGCACCAGGTCGTCATGAACCTGTGCAGCAATGCGATTCACGCGATGCCGGACGGCGGCACCCTCCGCGTCGAACTGGCGCTGCAGCACCTCGATACCCCGCGATCGCTATCGCACGGCGCTGTCGGTTCGGGCGAGTTCGTGCGGCTCACGGTGCGCGACACTGGTGTCGGCATTTCCCCCGATCTGCTCGAACGCATCTTCAATCCTTTCTTTACCACGCGCAAAGCCGGCGAAGGCACGGGGCTGGGTCTTTCACTTGTCGAGGGCATCGTTCGGGAATACAGCGGCGCGGTGGACGTGCGAAGTGTCGTCGGAGCGGGCACGCACTTCGACGTCTATCTGCCGGTGATCGACGCGGTGGCCGTATCGGTTAGTCGGCACGAAGCGGCTTTGCCGCATGGTGACGGACAGACGGTGCTGCTCGTCGATGACGAAGAGGCGCTCGTCGCTCTCGGCGAAGAAGTCCTCGCGGAACTGGGCTATGAACCGATCGGTTTCGTTTCGAGCGAAGCGGCGTGGCAAGCGTTCAGCGCGAGTCCTCAGCGCTTCGATGCGGTGATCACCGATCAGACCATGCCGGGTATCACGGGACTCGAACTGGCCACACGCATTCGCGCGGCTCGCCCTGACGTTCCGGTAATTCTTGCCAGCGGGTATAGCAATGCCGCCCTGGAACGCGACGCGAAAGCGGCCGGCATCGCCGATGTGCTGCGCAAACCGCTTCGGCAAGCCGATCTTGCGTGGGCGATGAATCGCGCGCTTTCGCAGCGGGACAACGAAGGCGCCGGATGATGTGTGATCGGCTACGGACTGGGAAGCTACGCCAGCAGTTCGCGACGCGGTGATTTCAGTTTATTGATTTGAGAAGCGGAGAACGTGCTTTAGCTCGTTCGTCCGGGTCTCACCAGAACCAGAGGCATTGTCAGTCATGAACCTTCGGCACCTGCAATTCTTCGTCATACTGACGGACGAACTGAATTTCAGCCGCGCTGCAGAACGTCTTCACGTCGCGCAGCCGGCGTTGAGCCGGCAGATCAGTTTGCTGGAACAACGCCTCGGTGCACAACTGTTCGACCGCAGCGGCCGTCCGTTGAGGCTGACGGAAGCGGGGCATTATTTCAGTGCCGAGGCGCGTCAGCTACTGGCCAGCTATGAGCGAGCCACGCTCGCCACGCGTGAGATAGGGTGTGGCAAACGGAGTTGGCTAGGCATTGGCTTCACGCGCTCGGCGATGTATAGCGTGTTGCCCACAGCGCTCAAGGCCTTCGACCGCACTCATCCTGATGTCGAACTCAAACTGTTCGAGATGCTCACCGAAGAACAGGCAGATGCGCTGCATGAACACCGCATCCACGTCGGCATTGGACGGCAGGCGCAAACCGCAGCAGGGTGTTCCTCGCTACTGCTGCTGCGTGAACGCGTGATGATTGCACTGTCCCACGATCACCCGCTGGCGGGCAACAAGGCCGTGCGCATTGCGCAGCTGGCGCAGTCACCGCTTGTGCTCTATCCGAAGCATCCCAACGCCCGCTTCTCGCGCTTTATCGAATCGTTATACCGGGACGCGGGAGTGACGCCCCGCGTCGCGCACCATGCCTATGAGATTCAGACCGCAATTGCGCTGGCGGGGGGTGGACTTGGTGTCACTTTCGTCGGTGAATCGGTTGCGCGCCATCGTCGCCCGGATGTGGTCTACCGGCCGCTGCAAGGCGTCGGCGCGTCCCGGACCACCACGCTGACAGCGAGTTTCCGGAATGACGATCTCACGCCCCATTTGCATGCATTCCTTAAAACGCTGGCGCCTCACGACAGCATTCCCGGCGCGCCGGCACCCAACTCTATAAGAAAAAAGACATAGAAGCATAACAAGCTGGTCTTGGACCGTCCCCCGACGGATTCGTAACATGACCCGACGTATCCTCCGTCGCGAACCGACGTCGAGACGGGCACGTGCGGGCAATCAGTCGATCTTTATTTATTGGAGAATTGCAATGTCGATGACCGTAGCGGAGCAGTTTGTCGAGGTACTGGTGGCGGCAGGCGTCAAGCGGGTGTACGGCATCGTTGGCGATAGCCTCAACGGCTTGACCGACGCGATCCGCCGTCACGGCGGGATCGAGTGGATCCACGTGCGGCACGAAGAAGTTGCCGCGTTCGCCGCGGGTGCCGAAGCCCACCTGACGGGTTCGCTCACGGTCTGTGCCGGCAGTTGCGGGCCCGGTAACCTGCATTTGATCAATGGCCTTTTCGACTGCCATCGCTCGGGGGTTCCAGTGCTGGCGATCGCCGCGCATATTCCGTCTCGGGAAATCGGCAGCGGCTACTTTCAGGAAACCCATCCGGAGTCGTTGTTCAAGGAGTGCAGCCACTATTGCGAACTGATCTCGAGCGCCAACCAGATGCCGCGTACGCTGGAGACCGCGATTCGCGAGGCGACCGGCAAGCGCGGCGTGGCGGTGGTCGTTATCCCGGGCGACGTCGCGTTGCAGCAGGCGGTTGATGCGCCACCGCCCTCGGCCTTGGGTCTGTTGCCGCCACAGGCGGTCGTCACGCCGGCCGAAGCCGATCTTGACCGGCTGGCCGCGATGCTCAATGGGCAGGGCCGCGTGACCATGTTGTGCGGGTCGGGTTGCGCGGGTGCGCATGATGAGGTGGTGGCGCTGGCCGAGCGGCTCAAGGCACCGATCGTGCACGCGTTGCGCGGCAAGGAGCACGTCGAATGGGACAACCCGTATGACGTAGGCATGACCGGCCTGATCGGATTCTCATCGGGCTACTACGCAATGCTCGATTGCGATCTGCTGCTGATGCTGGGAACGGACTTTCCCTATAGCCAGTTCTATCCTCGCAAAACGGGCACGCGCATCGTCCAGATCGACATCCGCCCTGGTAATCTCGGGCGCCGCACGCCGATCGATCTGGGCATTGTCGGCGACGTGAAGGCGACGCTCACGGCGCTGATGCCGAAGCTGCAGGAGAAGACCGACGCCGCGCATCTTACGCAGGCGCAGCAGCATTACCGGAAGGCGCGCAAGGATCTCGACGCGCTTGCGCAGACCAGTGCCAGGAAGTCGTTGATCCATCCGCAGCAGGTTGCCAAAGCCATCGGTGACCATGCAACGGAAGACGCGGTGTTTACCTGCGATGTTGGCTTACCGACGGTATGGGGCGCGCGCTACCTCGCGATGAACGGCAAGCGCCGGCTGATAGGGTCGTTCTGGCACGGCTCGATGGCCAACGCCATGGCGCAGGCGATCGGCGCACAGGCGGCCTTTCCCCACCGCCAGGTGATCTCCATGTCGGGCGACGGCGGTTTCGCGATGCTGATGGGCGATTTCCTGAGCCTTGCGCAACTCGGCCTGCCGGTCAAGGTGGTGGTGTTCAACAACGGCGCGCTCGGCTTCATCGAACTCGAACAGAAGTCCACGTCGTTCGTGCCGATCGGCACCGAGCTGAACAACCCGAATTTCGCCGCGATGGCCGAAGCCGTGGGTATCCGCGGTATCCGCCTTGAAAAGCCAGACGATGTCGAGCCCGGCATCGCCGCGGCGTTCGACCACGACGGTCCGGTGCTGATCGACGCGGTCGTGAACCGGATGGAGCTGGCGATGCCCCCCGCGGTCAACCTCGAAATGGCAAAGGGGTTCTCGCTTTATATGGTCAAGGCAATCCTGAACGGACAAGCGGACCAGGTGATCGATCTCGCGCAAACCAACCTGTGGCGCTAGGGGAGTGAAATGGACACCACCGCACTCATGCTGTCGAGACTGCAATTCGCCTTCACCGTATCGTTCCACATCATCTTCCCGTCGTTCACGATCGGGCTGGCGGCGTGGCTGACGGTACTAGAAGCGCTGCACCTGATCACCGGGCGGCCCGCGTACCGCCGGGTATTCGACTTCTGGCTGAAGATCTTCGGGATCGCATTCGGCATGGGCGTGGTCTCCGGGATCGTGCTGGCTTTCGAGTTCGGCACGAACTGGAGCGAACTCTCGCGGCTTTCGGGGCCGATTCAGGGGCCGCTGTTGTCCTATGAGACTTTTACGGCCTTCATGCTGGAGGCGTCGTTTTTCGGCGTGCTGCTGTTCGGCAAGAGCAGGGTGAGGCCGGGCTTCTACCTGTTTTCCACCGCAATGGTGGCGCTCGGCACGACGCTCTCGGCGTTCTGGAGAGGGTGGCCGCATTCCTTCTCGGGAACACGGCCCCCGAAGAACCCTGCGAGCGACTTTCACCGCACAAGGCTCGCGCACAGCATTAAGCGTCGCGCTAACGCCGGCCTTGTCAAACTCCACAAGCCCTTCGCAAACATCGCATCGTTAATCCATTCCGTTTTCGGAACAAGGACGCTGAACCGGCGTTTGCCGGTCTCTCTCAAGCTGCCCTCTATCGAATCTCGAACACGGGCCTGCGACAGCTGCACCACACGGAAGTCTGCACCCTTTCGGGTCAGGGCAAAGTTCGAACCCCTATGCAAGCCGTTACAGCTTGCCGTTCGCTTTCTCCGCATTCTCTTACCCGCTCCACCAACAGCGCTCCTTGCGGTTTGCCTGCCATCTGACGATGCTCTGTGGGGTTGGCGATGAGTCGGGCTTACCACGTTCCCAGTCTTGCCGACGCAACAAAGATACACTTGCGCCTGTCCGTTTAGCGTCCGCCTCTCCCCCGGTAGCACTCGCGACGACGTGCCCCCAAATGACAAAGAGGCAACCGGCTACCTACCTTTTGGTTCGAGCCTCACAGCAGCTTTGGCTCATCAGTTCTTACGAGGTTTGTACAGCGGTTCACATACGTTACGCTTGCGGAACTTGCCTTGCCCCCACACCGCTCGGCTGCTGGCAGTGTCGATTCCTGCCGTGTCGCCACGGTGAACCGTCTGCTGAAGGGTACGTTGTCTCCGAAGCTTCGAACCCGATCGTTGCCAATCGCGCACGTCCGGATAGGCAACTGCTGGTCGTACAGCAGGTCACATTTCGAAAGATCCAGAATGTGACAAGACAAGAAAGAGCTTTGCCGTCAACTACGTTGCCGATTTACGTCCGGCGGACGGCGTTACGTGTCGCACATCATGGTGAACAATAGCTGGATGCAGTATCCGGTGGGCTACATCATCCAGGGTGGCGTCTACGTGCCGGACGACTGGTTGAAGATCATCTTCAGCCCGGTTGTCTGGGTGCGGTTTCCTCATATGTTGCTGGCGGCTTACGTTACTGGAGCGTTTTGTGTGGCCGCGACCGGTGCGTGGTACACGCTGCGCAGGATGTGTCCCGCCGAAGCGCGCATCATGCTGCGCATGGGTCTTCTGCTCGCGGCGATCCTCGTACCGGTTCAACTGCTATTCGGACATCTGGTCGGCGATTATGTGCACCGCTATCAGCCCATCAAGTTTGCAACGATCGAGGCGCGCTGGCACGACGAACAACCCGCATCCGAAGTTCTGCTTGCGTGGCCCGATGCCGCCCACGAAAAGAACGACTATGCGATTTCGGTGCCGGTGCTGGGCAGTCTGATTGGGTCGATGACGCTCGATTCGAAAGAGGTCGGTCTCACCGACTTCCCACGCAGCGAGCGTCCGCCGATCGTCATTCCATTCTTTGCATTCCGGGTCATGGTGGGATGCGGTCTCATCATGCTGCTCGTTGCGTGGGGCGGCACCTTGCTATCGCTCAAGGAGCGCCTGCTGCAGCGGCGCGCGTTGCTGTGGACGGTATTCCTGTGCTTTCCGCTGCCTTTCATCGCGACGCTCACCGGCTGGTTTACCGCGGAGGTGGGACGGCAACCGTGGACCGTCTATGGGCTGCTGCGCACCGCTGACGCGCTTACGCCGTTCCTGACGCCGCGCGCAGCCGCGGGTTCGTTGCTGGTCTTCTGTGCGACCTACGTCTTCATCTTTGCCTTTGGCACGTTCTACATTTACAGGCTGCTCAAAGGGGGACCTGCCGAAGATCTGCTGCACACGCCGCCTGCTGCCTTGCCGAACCGTCCGCTTTCAGTGGCGACGGATCTGTCGTCGACGGTCAAATGATCTGGGAGACGCTCAAATGATCCTCTACTGGTCGCTGATACTCGCCTTTAGCATCTTGCTGTACGTGTTGCTCGACGGTTTCGACCTCGGTGTCGGCATGCTGTTCGGCCTGACCCGGGACGAAACGCGACGACGCCATATGCTGGCTGCCGTGTCGCCGCTGTGGGACGGCAACGAGACGTGGCTGATCGTAGCCGGCGTCGTGTTGTGGGGGGCTTTCTCCGTCGCCTACTCGTTGCTGGTCTCCGCGTTCTATGTGCCTGTGATGCTGATGCTCGCCGGCCTGATCTTTCGCCGCGTCGCCTTCGAGTTCCGTGGCAGGGCTCGCCGTACGCGGGCGATCTGGGACGTTGGCTTCGTATTGGGTTCGCTCGTCGCCGCCTTCATGCAGGGCGCAATGGTCGGCGCGCTGGTCAAAGGGCTGCCGGTCGTCAACGGCCGCTTTACCGGCGACGTCATGACGTGGTGCAGCAGTTTCTCGGCACTGTGCGGTGTGGCGTTATGCGCCGGCTACGCTCTGCTCGGTGCGAGCTGGGTTGTCAGGAAATGCGAGGCAGACGCGCGCGACGCTGCGTATCGTGCGATTGCGCCGTTGCTTCTGGTGGTGCTCGTTCTGCTGATCGTGCTGTTCTTTCATGCACTTCATGAAAACCTCGCGATCATGCACCGCTGGCTCGATCGCCCCTATCTTTTCCTTGTACCGTTGATTGCGCTCTGCGCCATCGTAGGCACTCTGATGGGCGTCAGACGGCGCCGCGACGACCAGCCATTCCTCATGATCGTGCTGCTGTTCATCTGCGCGTACGCGATGCTGGCTATCTCGTTCTGGCCGTACATGGTCCCGTTCTCGCTCACTGTGGCAGCCGCCGCGAGTCCGCATGCCAGCCTGGCCTTCATGTTCTGGGGAGAGGGTCTGTTCATCTACCCGTTGATGCTGGGCTATACGGCCTACAGTTATCACGTCTTCAAGGGCAAGGTCGACCTGACTTCAGGACACTACTGACACGCGGATGGAAGCGCCGCGCCGGATTACGGATGTAACTCAACCTGTGTGATTTGCAATCTGGCGGCAACCGCAGGCCAGGAAACTTGAGCACAAGACGAGTTCAGCCGCTTCATCCCACTGGAATTCATCCCGCCACCGGAGACACCATGAAAGTCGCCTTGTTCGTTCCATGTTTTATCGACGCCTTCTTTCCGGACGTCGGCGTCGCAACACTCGAGCTTCTCGAGCGTTTTGGTTGTGATGTCGACTTTCCACTCGAACAGACCTGCTGCGGACAGCCGATGGGCAATAGCGGTTGCGAGAAAGACGCTGCTGCCACTGAAGCGCTGTTCGTCAAGAACTTCTCCGGCTACGACTACATCGTGGCGCCGAGCGGAAGCTGCGTGCATCACGTGCGCGATCATATGACGGCCGTCGAATCGACAGCGCAAAGCAGGACAGTGCGTGCCAATACCTACGAGTTAGTCGAGTTCCTGCACGACGTGCTGAAGGTCGACGCGCTTCCGTGGGCCGAGTTTCCGCATAAGGTCGGGCTGCACAACAGTTGCGGAACGCTTCGATCGTTGCGCACCGCGAAGATGTCGGAGATTGAGGAGCCGTTCTTCTCGAAACCGCTATCGCTGCTGAAGAAGGTCAAGGGTATCGAGTTCGTTATGCCTGCCCGGCCTGACGAATGCTGCGGATTCGGCGGCACGTTCTGCGTGACTGAGGAACCCGTCTCTGCGCGGATGGGCCAGGACAAGGTGCGCGATCACAAGCAGGCCGGCGCCGAATACATCGTATCCGCCGATTCGTCGTGCCTGATGCACCAGAAAGGCTGCTCGGAACGGCTCGGCCTTGATCTGAAGTTTATCCATATCGCCCAGATTCTCAATGGAGCCCGCTCATGAAACGTGTCGACCACGTAAAGGCGTCGCGCGAATTTATCGCCGACGAAAAGCACATCGAGTTCCACGACAAACGCCTGTGGACCCTGCGCACCTTGCGGGACGAGGCCGCGCACGGCATCGAAGAATGGGAACAATTACGCTCGCTTGCATCACGGATCAAGGAACATACGCTGACGCACCTCGCCGACTACCTCGAAGAATTCGAGCGCAACGCGACGAACAACGGCGTGATCGTGCACTGGGCGAAGGATGCGGAAGAGCACAATCGCATCGTGCACGAGATTCTCGAAAGCCACGGCGCGAAGACGCTCGTCAAAAGCAAGTCGATGCTGACGGAAGAATGCGGAATGCGCGAGTACCTCGAACCGCGCGGCATCACGGTCGTGGAAACCGACCTGGGCGAACGGATCCAGCAGCTCGATCACCAGCGCCCCGCGCATATCGTCGTGCCGGCGGTTCATAAGCTTGCATCGGACGTCTCCAGAGTGTTTGCGAAGACACTCGGAACCGACCCGGACAACGACGACGTGCATTACCTTGCCGAAGCGCAGCGCGATGCGACCCGGCCGCTGATCCTGAACGCCGAAGCCGGGATGACCGGCTGCAATTTCGCGGTCGCGGAAACAGGCGGTATCACGGTGTGTACGAACGAAGGCAATGCCGATCTCAGTGCAAACGTGCCGTCGCTGCATATTGCATCGATCGGCATCGAGAAGGTGATTCCGAAGCTCGAGCACCTCGGGGTATTCATTCGCATGCTGTCGCGCAGCGCACTCGGCTCGCCGATCACGCAGTACACATCGCACTTCCGCGGCCCGCGCAGAGGCGGCGAAATGCACTTCGTGCTGGTCGACAACGGCCGCTCGGCACGGCTTGCAATGGACGACTTCTGGTACTCGCTGAAGTGCATCCGCTGCGGCGCCTGTATGAATACGTGTCCGGTTTACCGGCGCAGCAGCGGCCTGAGTTACGGCGGAGTCTACTCCGGGCCGATCGGTGCGATTATCAATCCGACCTTCGATCTGAAGAAATACAGCGCGCTGCCGTTTGCTTCGACGATGAACGGTAGCTGCACGAACGTCTGCCCGGTCAAGATCAACATCCACGAACAGATCTACAAGTGGCGCCAGATTGTTGCCGAGCAGCATGAGCTGCCGTTCGTGAAGACGCAGGCAATGAAAGTCGCGGGGAAAGTGCTGGCCGAGCCGGCACTGTACCGCGCGGCGATCAAGGCAGCGGACACCGCCGTTGCCAAGTTGCCGCGTGCCTTCATCTACAACCCCTTTAATGCGTGGGGCAAGCAACGGGAAGTGCCGGACGCGCCCGAGCAAACCTTCCGCGACTGGTACCTGAAAAACAGGAAAGCAAAATGAGCAGCCGAAACGCTATTCTCGCAAGTCTGCGCAGCGCGCAGCGCACGCCGGCCACGCTACCCGACGTGCCCATGTTCGATGCCGGCCTGCCACCGGCACTGGAAAAATTCAAGGAAACGTTCGCCAGCATGGGTGGCATCTGGGCGGACAGGTTCCCGGACGGTGATCTCGAAGCGCAGATCCGCGCGCGCTTTCCGGACGCGAAAGTGATCTGCTCGGCCGTGCCCGAAGTGGCGGGTACCCGACGCATCGAACAGGTCCGCGATCCGCACGAACTGAACGACGTCGATGTCGGCATCGTCCGGCCGCTGTTTGCGGTCGCCGAAACCGGGTCGATCTGGCTCAGCGAAGCGCAGTATCAGGTCAATGCGCTTGGGTATCTGTCACAACACCTCGTTGCGTTGCTGGATCCTGCGGACATTGTCGGTAATCTGCACCATGCGTATCACCGGTCCGACTTCTTCGCTGCGAATTACGCGGTGCTGATGAGCGGACCCTCGGCGACCGCTGACATCGAGGGTGTCCTGATTCGCGGGGCACAGGGGATTCGGTCTTTAACGGTGATTCCGGTGGCGCGTGGGGCAGGCTGACGGATGCTGGCGCGCGTGGATGCTCTCGTCTTCATATGAACGTTGATCCGGCGGTGCGCGCAAAGCCCAGCAGTTGTGGCGGCAGGACGGCGCTTATGAGGCCGCTGCGCTCAGTTTGTCGACGCTCGCTGCGAAGATGTAGCCGGCGCCGCGTTCGGTCTTGATGTAGGCAGGATGCGATGGATCCTCTTCAATCTTGCGGCGCAGCCGGAGAATCTGGACATCGATCGACCGGTCGTACACGTCGTCGTAAAGCCGGCTCGCTTCGAGTAGCTGCTCGCGCGTGAGAATCCGGCCCGGAGAAGCGAGAAACGCGTTGAGCAGGCAGAACTCGCCATTGGTCAGCTCGACGCGCTTGCCGTCCGGCGATGTCAGCCGGCGCGTGCCGATATTCAGTTCCCATCCGGCGAAGCGGTACGCGCGCGCGTCGACCTGACGTCCTGTCAGCGACTGCGTGGCCGCTGTGCGCCGCAACACCGTGCGGATGCGAGCCAGCAGTTCGCGCGGGCTAAATGGTTTGGTCAGGTAGTCGTCGGCGCCGAGTTCGAGTGCCATGACGCGGTCGGCCTCGTCGAGGCGGCCTGATACAACGATGATGGGCAGCGATGACTGCTCGCGTAGCCGACGCGCGATTTTCATCCCATCCTCGCCCGGCATCCGCAGATCGAGTACGACCAGGTCGATCGCGTATTCCGCCAACGCGGCGGTCATTTCCTGGCCGTCGGCTGCGACGGTCACCTTTAAGTCGTTGTCCGTCAGATACTCGCAAATGAGATTGCGAATGGCTGGATCGTCGTCCACTGCAAGCACATGTGGAAGATTAGACTCGCTCATCACCGGAAGCCTCGTTGCAAAGCGGGAACGCGGCGCTGTCGTGCTGCCACGTGCGGTGGACTAGCGATCGCCCGCCGGATGGCACATTATAGCGACGGATTGACGCGAGCACAGAACCCGTCGCGGACCGGGCCGAGCGATGGTCCGCCGGCATCACGAACCCGTGCGTTAAAAATGGGTGCTACCTGCTAATGTCGAGCGGCCATCGATCCGGCGCTGAAAAAATCAGACTTGCACGCGTCCACCATCAACGAACAGTTCTATCCCGGTGATATAGCTGGCATCGTCGGAGGCGAGAAAGGAAACCGCCTTGGCGATTTCATCGGTGCTGCCGACACGGCCGAGCGGTGTCGTCTCGGCAACCTCCTTGCAATAGGCTTCGATCTGTTCGTCGCTCAGCTTGAGTTCGGTCTTGTAGGCAGGCGTGACGACGACACCAGGCGCGACCACATTGACGCGGATGTCTCGGCCTTTGAGATCCGATGCCCAGGTGCGTGCGAAGGAGCGCAATGCAGCCTTGGTGGCGGCGTAGACACCGAACGCCGGTACACCTTGTACCGATGTGATCGATCCTGTAATCACGATGGCGCTGCCGGCCCGCATGAGCGGCAATGCGCTCTGCACGGTTAGCAAGGTGCCTTTCACGTTGATGTCGAAGTACTTGTCGAATTGTGCTTCGGTGATCTGTCCAAGCGGGGAGAACTCGCCGCCGCCCGCATTGGCGAAGAGAATGTCTATCCGTTGATGTTCCGCAGACACCGCGTCGACGACTCTCTTAAGGTCTGCGGCCGACGAAATGTCGCCACGAATCGCGCGTGCCCCGTGCCCGATTTCAGATACCGCCGTGTCCAATTCCGCCTGGCGTCTACCGGTGATAAACACCGTTGCACCTTCGCGAGCGAGGCGCTTGGCGGTAGCGAGGCCGATTCCGGTGCTGCCGCCGGTTACGAGCGCCACCTTTCCCGCATGCTTGGTCGAATGGATGTTGTCGTAGAGGGACGTTGTCATTTCAGGACTCCTGGTTCATCTGTGGATTAATGAGCCCAGCTTAGTTTAAACACCCATGCAGATAAATATGTATATTGTGGTTTATCTATTCACTGGGATGGATAATCGACGAGGTAGATCCATGGACCATCTGCAGGCCATCCGTATTTTTGTTCGCGTTGTCGAGACAGGAGGCTTCGGGCGGGCAGCCCTTTCTCTGAATATGCCCAATGCCACGGCGAGCAAATGGGTCCAGTCACTGGAAGCGCATCTTGGCGTAAAACTGCTGGAGCGAAATACGCGGCGCGTCAGCGTGACGACCTATGGCGCTGCTTACTATGAGCGCACTCGGCAACTCCTCAGCGAACTCGACGACATCGAGGCGACGCTGGGCCGGCAGGAGGCGAGCCCGCGTGGTGCGCTGAGAGTCGACGCTGGCGGATCGACTGCAAGCGGCATTCTCATTCCCGCATTGCCGACCTTTCTCGAGCGTTATCCGGACATACAGGTTCAACTAAGCGTCACTGACCGTACCGCGGATCTTGTCGCGGAAAACATAGACTGTGCAATTCGAAGTACAGCCGACGATCCGGATCTCGTGACGCATCCGATCGGGAAGCTTGCGTGGACCACATGTGCGAGTCCCGCGTATCTCGCGAAGTACGGCACACCGAAACATCCTCAGGAAATCGTGGATAACAACCTGCCTGTTGCGGGATATTTTTCCGCCAGTACGGGCGTGACACAGCCCCTTATGTTTTGCAGGGACGAGGAGACGATCACGCTGGGCCGCGTACGCAATGACGTTCTTGTCAGCGAGAGCAATTCACACATTGCAACTGCACTGGCCGGTTTGGGGATCGTCCACACGTTGGACTTCATGGCTCGCCCGTTCATCAAGCAGAAGAAACTTGTACCCATTCTCACACGATGGCGGCCGGATCCGCTTGAGGTCTATATCGCGTATCCGCCTAGCCGACGATATAGCACCAAGGTGAGGGTGTTTGCGGATTGGGCCGCTGCATTGTTCGCGTCTGCGTGACTTATGACTTGCGGCCCGTTTTCTTTTTTTGATCATAGATCGAAGCACCGGTTTCGACAGGTATAAACGGTGCTTGAAAGCGATCGATCAGAAAGTCGATGAATGCGCGGGCGCGGGCCGTCTGGTTTCGCTGGCTCGGATAGTAGACGAAGAGGTCGGCTGAGGGCAGCACCGTTTCCGGCAAGACCAGTTTGAGCCGCCCACTTTGGACGTATTTCGCCAGATCCCATTCGGAACGAATCAATATCCCATGCCCGTCGAGTGCCCACCGCAGCACGATATCGCCATCGTTGCTCGATAGCGCGCCTTTGACTTTCAACGCTTCGGTGTGGTCCCCCTGCATATACCGCCACACGCCGTAGGCATCATCGTTTTGCCGATGAATGATGCAACGGTGCCGAACGAGATCCTCTACGCACTCCGGTGTCCCGAAACGCTCGAGGTATTTCGGGGAGGCGCAAAGAAAGCGACGATTGCTCATGATGCGCCGGGCGCTAAGCCGGCTGTCAGGGAGTTCGCCAAAACGAATCGCCATATCGAAGGCCTCCTCCACCAGATCGATGGGCCGGTCGGTCACCTCAAACTGGATCTCCACGTTGGGAAAACGCTTCGCGAATTCGGACACAAGCGGCGCGATGGTCGTGCGCCCGAAGCCGAGCGTCGCATTGACGCGTAGCAGTCCGTGGGGATCGGATCGAGCCCCCGATATCTCGTCCTCCATCTGCCGGACTTGCCCGACGATCTGTGTCGCGTAGCGCAGGTAGGTCTCGCCCTCGGGCGTCAGGCTGACACTCCGCGTTGTCCGGTTGACTAACCGCGCCCCCAGTCTTTGTTCCATCAGCCCCAGGCGTTTGGTCGCGGCCGGCGGGGTGAGATCGAGCGCCCGCGCCGCTCCCGACAGGCTTTTGAGTCTGGCGAGGAGGATGAAAAACTCGAAGTCGGATGCTGAGTCAGTCGTCACTTCAGTTGTTCACCAAAAGTAAAAAATGAAATGAATCCAAGTTAATTCTAATCCCTCCTTTCGCGGATAAGCTAGTTTCCATTGCAGCCGGACGCATGCAAAACGTGCCCAAAACTCAGGAGACCCCGTCATGAGAATCGTTGAAATCCGCGAAAAAACTGTTCCGATCAGCTCCCCGATCCGGAATGCCTACATTGACTTCAGCAAGATGACGCTGAGTCTCGTCGCCGTGGTGACGGATGTCATCCGGGACGGAAAACCGGTCGTGGGTTATGGCTTCAATTCCAACGGCCGCTACGGCCAGGGCAAGCTGATGCGCGAGCGCTTCATTCCGCGCATTCTTGAAGCCGATCCCGCCACGCTCGTCAACGATGCCGGCGACAACCTCGATCCGCACAAGATCTGGGCGACCATGTTCACGAACGAAAAGCCGGGCGGTCACGGCGAGCGCTCGGTCGCCATCGGCACGATCGACATGGCGATCTGGGATGCGGTGGCGAAGATCGAAGGCAAGCCGCTGTTCCAGTTACTGGCCGACCGTTACGGCAATGGCCAACCCGATCGCAAGATCTTCGTGTACGCGGCGGGTGGTTACTACTACCCGGGCCAGGATCACGAGAAGCTGAAAGACGAAATGCGCAGCTACATCGACCGAGGCTATACGGTTGTGAAGAAGAAGATCGGCGGCGCTTCGCTCGATGAAGATCTGCGCCGCATCGACTCGATCCTGAGCGTACTCGGCGACGGTCAGAAACTCGCCGTCGATGCCAATGGCCGCTTCGACCTTGACACCGCGATCCAGTACGCGAAGGCACTCTCGCAATACGACCTGTTCTGGTACGAAGAACCGGGCGACCCGCTCGACTACGAATTGCAGGCGACGCTGCGCAACTACTACGACAAGCCGATGGCAACTGGCGAAGACCTGTTCTCGATGCAAGACGCACGCAACCTGATCCGTTACGGCGGCATGCGTCCGGATCGCGACTGGTTGCAGTTCGACTGCGCGCTGAGCTATGGCCTGGTGGAGTATCTGCGCACGCTCGACATGCTGCGTCAACACGGCTGGTCGCCGAGCCGCTGTATTCCGCACGGCGGGCACCAGATGTCGTTGAACATTGCGGCCGGACTCGGTCTGGGTGGCAATGAATCTTATCCGGACCTGTTCCAGCCTTATGGCGGCTTTCCCGACGGCGTGAAGGTGGAGAACGGCTTCATCACCATGCCGGATCTGCCTGGCATCGGCTTCGAAGGAAAAGCGGATCTTTTCGCCGAAATGCAAAAGCTGTCCGCATAAGCCTTCAAACGGCAAAACGCGCCGACAAAAGCGTCGGCGTAGCGTTCATAAGAATAGACAAAAGGAACGCACGCGAAATCAGTCCGTGCTCGCCGCAGCGGTAGATCCCGCTGCGGCGGCTGGTGCTGAATTTCATTAAAAGATGCCACGCATAGGAGACAGTCATGCGGGTTTCAAAGATCGGAAAATCTCTTTCCAAGCTCTACGTACAGGTTCTGATTGGCATTGTTGCCGGCGTCCTCGTCGGCCATTTCTATCCTGACATCGGTTCTCAGCTCAAACCTCTCGGAGATCTGTTCATCAAGCTGATCCGGATGCTGCTTGCGCCGATCATTTTCGCGTCTGTTGTCGTCGGCATTGCCCGCATGAAGGACCTTCATGCGGCCGGTCGCGTTGGCGTCAAGGCGGTTGTTTACTTTGAAATTGCATCGACGATTGCGCTTGCTGTTGGCCTGGTAATCGTGAACGTCATCAAGCCGGGCAGTGGTATGAACATTGACCCCGCGCATATCGACAGTTCGGCCATTTCCAGCTACACCCATGCGGCACAGCAGCACGGCATGCTTGAGTTCTTCATGAGCATTGTTCCGAACAGCATTGTCGGAGCGTTCGCAAATGGAGATATCCTGCCCATCATCTTCTTTTCGCTTCTGCTCGCCATCTCTCTCGCCAGGCTTGGTCCCCGCACTGCGCCGTTCGTCGACATGCTCGACATGTTCCTTCAGGGCGTGTTCGGCGTCGTGCGAATCGTGATGTATGTCGCGCCCATCGGTGCCTTTGGCGGCATGGCATTTACCATCGCGAAGTACGGAATTGGCACGCTCGCATCGTTCGGCCAACTGATGCTGTGCCTCTACCTGACCTCGATCTTCTTCGTGGTCGTTGTGCTTGGTTTTGTCATGCGGATGAGCGGACTGTCGCTGTGGAAGTTTCTCCGCTACATCAAGGACGAGATCTTCATTACTCTCGGTACCGCTTCGACTGAAGCGGTGCTCCCGCAGATGCTCATCAAAATGGAGAAGCTGGGGTGTTCACGCCCCGTGGTCGGGATGGTGCTGCCTACGGGCTATACCTTTAACGCCGATGGCACGGCGATCTACCTGACCATGGCCTCAATGTTCGTTGCGCAAGCGATGAATATCCACTTGACGATCGGCGATCAGTTGCTGCTCCTCGGTGTGTTGCTGCTGACATCCAAAGGGTCTGCGGGTGTGGCCGGAGCCGGATTCGTCGCGCTGGCTGCCACGCTGGCCTCGATGCACAAAATCCCGGTGTCTGGACTGGTGCTGCTGCTAGGCGTCGATCGCTTCCTCAACGAAGCTCGTGCCGTCACAAACCTGATCGGCAACGGGGTAGCGACGATTGTCGTCGCTCGATGGGAGGGGGCGCTCGATATGAACAAGGCCCGCGCGATGCTCACCCGTACCGACATGAGCATCGATCCGTTGGAGTCCGCCGACGAGACGCCGGCGGATCGGACGCCTCCGAAAGACGCTGTTATTCGGCCCCACACGCATTGAATCGTCGAGGCAACTTGATGCTGAGCAGATTCCTTCGCCGCGAGTAGCGCAACGCTGTCGCAAGCACTCGTAGAAACACATCCTTGGCGTATGGCCGATCCATGCACGTCGTGCGGTTTTCGCCCCCAAAACACCTCGGCATGTTCCTACAAGCGCTTGCGGCAACCGTCTACGAAAAAACGCGAACGGTAAGACTGCGGAGACAGAGAGGGTGATCCCGGCCGAAGCATGTAGACCCGCGCTCTGTGACCTCGAGATTCTGTCATCAACCGTATAACGAATTTATAAAACCGAGGGGTGTGTACCGTAAATTCAGCATATCTAAGCGCATGTCTCGCCATTCCACTCGACCCACATACCTTCTTTATCAAGAAGCCCGCGCTTTATACAACGGCTTTAGATACAGCTCGATATCATCGCTCCGCTTGACGCCGCTGCTTCACAGCCAGGCGTCATTCTTCGGAGAAAAATCATGTTTGAAATTGGAAAAGAGTATTCCCGGGAAGACATTCACAGGGTGACGGGAGGATGCAAGCAGGCATTCTTGCCTACGAAGGGCGGCAAGGTCGTCGCTGCGCGATTGCGTCAGGACCTCAACCCCTATGCCCCAGATGTGATCGTCTGCGATAGCAGCGCCGCTGCACGTGCGGCCGGCCGGACGCTCGCGCGACAGACCGACCCGCTTCCTGTTTTTGTCCGAACAGCAACTGACCGATTCCGTTACATGGGCGAGTACGTCACCGATGAATCGTTCACTGCTCCGCTCGACTACGCCAAATACGTGCAGAACACCGGATTTACGCTTGGTCAGATTTCACGCGTGATCAAGATGAAACGCCGTTGATCACAACGGCGTCTTCGAGTCGTAATCGTCCCTTCGCCGGCGGGGTTGTTGCTCGCACCCAACCGGCGATCATCAATGACGCGCTAGACAGCACTCACTCCTCGCACTTCACATCCTGCCGTCGCACAACGATGATCACGGGGTAGGTCCCGTGCTCGAGTTCCACGCGCGCAACCACGGCTATCGTCGCGTTGTCGACGTCGTCATACACGCTGACTTTTTCATTCCGAAGGTATGTCACGCCGGTACAGGCCGACGCGCGACCTTCGTCGGAGACCTTGCATTGAATCGGGTTGTCAGCAACGTAGCGATATTTGTCCCGGTCGGGGGTCGCAAGGTATTCACGAAAGCTCTGCGCCGATCCACCGACGCCGGTGAGATACCCGATGGCACACTGCAGTTTGGGCGCGTCGCTGCCACCGGATGTCTGGGCGGTCGCGATCGTGCTTGCGGTTGCAATGACCGCGGCGAGTGTCAATGCAAGGGGATATCTCATGGCGCAAATTACCGTTGTCGGTTCGAAGTGCTGGATTGTAATGGCATCTTGCCCAACAGGTCCGAAAGCGTTGATGCGTGCGCCGGCGTGAGATCACTGCTGCTTGCGCGGCTTTCCTTTACCCGTGGTTTGCGTGGTTTGCGCGGGGGGTGTGAGCCCCTCGTCACGTTCCCGGCTCCAATGCTCGAGCAGCGTGCGAGTCTGATCGCGGACGGTCGACGTGAGCAGTGCCGCCTTCTCTGCGTCGATGCTCTTCCAGCCGAGCATCGACAGCTTGGACGGATGCGCGAGGTGAAAAATCACCAGTTGCCCATGCAGGCTGAAGGTGCGGATCAACGTGACCGGATCGTCGGCTGCACGCCCGGAAATTCGCGCCACTAGCGCCACGCTGACATCGTTGAGCGGCTGGCGAATCCGGCAGCCGAAAATCTGCATGGCACTCTGAGGTTCGTGTCCCGCCTGTTCGCGCGCAAAGAACATCCGCCGGCCGGGCTTGCTTGCCTTGACGAAAGCGCCGTGCGCGATCGCTGTCTGAATGCCTATGAAGGCGTCGATCAACGCCGGCGTGTCGGCGTTTTCACGCAGCGCTTCCTGCGCGTGTTCGATGGCCGGGCCGAATGTCTCCCATGCGTCGTCGGCGAGCATCTCGACACATGCGCGATACACCCCTTCCTTATTCTCGAAGTAGTACTGCAGCGCGGGCGCGTTGACGCCGGCGCGGGCCGCGATGTCGCGTGTCGATGCGCCCTCGAAACCATGTTCGCCGAACTGTTCGATCGCCGCCTCGATGATCCGGTGCCGCGTTTCGTCGCCGCGTGCATAGCCGCCCTCCGGCGAGCGGCGCAGCTTCTTTGCGGTGCTCATGCCTCTTTCTCCATTACGCGTATTGCGGGAATTCGTAAGAAATATATCACTTGACACAATTTGATCAACTGGAATAATTGTGCCACGTGGAAACAATTGGACCGATACGATGTCAGCGACCGCAGGCTCTCCCTCCCGCCCGATACCCGCCAATGATTCGCCCGCAGCAGGCGCGAGGCGTCCCAGCCGGCGCACGGTGCTGATCGCGCTCGGCGTCGTCGCGCTGATCGTCGGCGCCGTCTGGCTCGCCCGCTGGTGGACCGTGGGCCGCTTCATCGAAAGCACCGACGACGCCTATCTGCAGGCCGACAGCGTCACCGTGGCGCCCAAGATCGCCGGTTACGTTACGGAAGTTTACGTCGCGGACAACCAGGTCGTGAAGCCTGGCGATCCGCTTGTTCATCTCGACGCCCGCCAGTATCAGGTCGCGCTCGACCAGGCGCGGGCCACGATCGACGCGCGTAAGGCCGACATCGAACGCGCGCAGGCCGACATCAAACAGCAGCAGTCCAACATTGCGCAGGCCCAGGCGCAGCAGCAGGTGGCGCGCGTTAGCGCGCAACATGCGAGCGACGAAGTGCGGCGCTACGCGCCGCTCGTTGCTACCGGTGCTGAAAGCAGCGAACGGTTGGCGGAATTGACCAGTAGCCGCGATCAGGCGAATGCCACGCTCGCCGCGAATGCGGCGGCGGTCGAGGCCGCACGCTCGCAGATCGGTTCGGCCACCGCGCAGCTCGCGCAGGCGCGTGCGCAACTCGAAGCGGCCCAGGCCAGCGCACAGCAATCGCAACTCGATCTCGACAACACCGTGGTGCGCAGTGTCCTCGGCGGCAAGGTCGGCGATCGCACAGTGCGTGTGGGTCAGTACGTGCAACCCGGCACGCGGATGCTCACGGTCGTGCCGG
The DNA here is from genome assembly GCF_009690905.1 of Paraburkholderia madseniana. Taxonomy (GTDB): domain Bacteria; phylum Pseudomonadota; class Gammaproteobacteria; order Burkholderiales; family Burkholderiaceae; genus Paraburkholderia; species Paraburkholderia madseniana. Next base: position 47,120 of record NZ_VOSW01000032.1, on the reverse strand, counting down.
TCCAAAGTACCTATTTGCTGGCGAACTTCAAGGAAACGCAGGTGGGCGGGATGCGCATCGGTCAGCCGGTGGAAATGCACGTCGACGCGTTGCCCGGTCATACGCTGCACGGCGTGATCGACAGTTTCTCACCCGGCACGGGCTCGCAATTCGCGCTGCTGCCGCCGGAAAATGCCACCGGCAACTTCACCAAGATCGTGCAGCGGGTGCCCGTGCGGATTCGGATCGACACGGGCACGGAGACGCGCAGCGTGCTCTTGCCGGGGCTGTCGGTGACCGTGGATGTCGACACGTGTTCAGCGCGTGATCGTGACGCACGCATCGATAGCGAGAATCATCGTGGCTGAATCGGGAACCGCAACTCCCGCCTCCGCGGCGCCAGCCGCACCGCGTGGGGAAGAGCGTGCCAGCGTCGGCGACTGGATCGCCGTCGCCGCAGGCGCGCTCGGTGCCCTGATGGCGACGCTCGACATCTCGATCACGAACTCCGCGCTGCCGCAGATCCAGGGCGAAATCGGCGCCACCGGTACGGAAGGCACCTGGATTTCGACCGGCTATCTGATGTCGGAAATCGTGATGATTCCGCTGGCGGCATGGCTTACGCGCGTGTTCGGCCTGCGCAATTTCCTGCTGACGAATTCGGCACTTTTCATTGCGTTCTCGATGATGTGCGGCTGGTCACACACCTTACCCATGATGATCGCCGGCCGCATCGGCCAGGGCTTCACGGGTGGCGCGCTGATTCCGACGGCGCAGACCATCATCCGCACGCGCCTGCCGCTATCGCAGATGCCAGTCGGCATGACCATGTTCGGCTTGATCGTATTGCTCGGGCCGCTGCTTGGACCGGTTGTCGGTGGCTGGCTCGCGGAGAACATTAGCTGGAGCTGGTGCTTCTTCATGAATCTGCCGATCTGCCTTGCGCTGATGACCCTGTTGATCGTCGGTCTGCCGTCAGACCGGCCGCACTGGGAAGCGTTTTTCAAGGCGGACTGGCTCGGCATCGTGGGTCTCGCGATCGGCCTCAGTTCGCTCACGGTGGTGCTCGAAGAAGGCCAGCGCGAGCGCTGGTTCGAATCGTCGATGATCGTGATGCTCACCTGCGTGTCGGTCTTCGGCATGATCCTGATCGCCGCCTCGCAAATGACCGCGAAGAAGCCGATCGTGCGCCTGAGTCTGATGCGCAACCCGAATTACGCCAGCGTGATCGTGATCGTGTCCGCGGTCGGCGCAGCGCTCTATGGCGTGTCGTATCTGCTGCCGCAGTTTCTCGGGGTGGTCGCGGGCTACAACGCCGAACAGTCCGGCGCGATCATGCTGCTTTCCGGGCTGCCCGCCTTCATGATCATGCCGATCCTGCCGCGGCTGCTTGGCAAAGTCGACTTCCGCGTGCTGGTGATCACCGGGTTGGTGTTGTACGCGATCAGTTGCATGATCGACATTGAGTTGACGGCACAGAGCGTCGGGCACGATTTCATCTGGTCGCAACTGATACGCGGCACCGCACAGATGCTCGCGATGATGCCGCTCAATCAGGCGTCGATGGCGGCCGTATCGCGCGAAGATTCCGGTGACGCCGCCGGTCTCTACAACATGGCGCGCAACCTCGGCGGGTCGATCGGCCTTGCGATCATCGGTACCGTAATCGACCGGCGCACGACCTTTCATACCGCGATGATCCGCGAGTCTGTCAGTGCAAATTCGCTGATCGGCCAGGAGAGCCTGGCGGCGAACGCGGCGAACTGGTTCGCCCACACGGGCGACATGGCGTACTCGCAGATGCGCGCGCTTGGGCAACTCGGGGCGCAGATCCAGCAGCAGGCCGTCGTGATGACCTATTCGGAAACCTTCTATCTGCTCGGCATCGCGCTGATCGCCTGCATTCCGCTTGCGCTGCTTCTGAAAACACCCAGTCGGAACGCACCGCCGCCTTCTTCCGCGGGACACTAATGCATTTTCATCACACCATGATGTTCAACCGTCCCTCGTCTATTGCACTGGCCGCCGCCGTGCTTCTGTCCGCCTTGGCAGGTTGCACGGTCGGCCCGGATTATCACGGCGCACCGTCGGTTGCGCAGGACGCCCGCAGCAGCGCGACCTTCGTGCGTGCGCCGGCTTCCGGTACGACTGCGACGCCGGCGCCGAACCAGTGGTGGCTCGCATTCAACGATCAGCAGCTGAACGACCTCATCGCCGCCGCCTTTGCACATAGTCCCGACGTGCATATTGCGCAGGCCCGGTTACGGGAATCGCGTTCGCAACTGCAGAAGCAACGTGCGAACGAATTGCCGAAAATCTCTGGCGATGCTGCCGCGCTGCGCTTGCGCTCGCCTGATCTGAGTTCGCTCAGCTCCGGAAGCTCGTCAGGCAGCAGTACAGCGTCGTCGGGGCGCGGCCCGTTGCAGCTCTATACGGCAGGCTTCGATGCCACGTGGGAAATCGATCTGTTTGGCGGCACGCGGCGCGCTATCGAAGCGGCGTCCGCGGATGCGGAAGCCGTCGATGCCGATCTCGCGGACACCCAGGTGTCGCTCGCGGCAGAAGTTGCGCAGGCCTACATCGAACTGCGCGACCAGCAGACGCGGCTTGAACTCGCGCAGCGTCAGGCTCAGACCGAACAGAAGATGTTGACGCTCACACAGCAGCGCCGGGAGCGCGGCACGGCAGCAGACATCGATGTGGAACGCCTGACCACGCAGGTTGAAAACACGCGCGCGACGCTGATTCCGCTCGACGCGCAACTGACCGATTCACTCGACCGCCTCGCCGTGCTGACCGGCCGTGAGCCCGGTGCGCTGGACCAACAACTCGCGGGCACGCGGCCGCTGCCGGCGTTGCCCGCGACGGTGGCGATCGGCGATCCGTCGGTGATGTTGCAGCAGCGTCCCGACATTCGCGCGGCGGAGCGGCGGCTTGCGTCGAGCAATGCGCAGATCGGCGAACACATCGCGGATTTTTTCCCGAAGGTGACGTTGCTCGGTGATATCGGCTTCAGCGCGGGCGATCCGGGTCACCTCGTGCGCAAGAACAATTTCAGTTGGATCGGCGCGCCGTATCTGCAATGGAACGCGTTCGATTTTGGTCGCACACTGGGCAGCGTGCACGCTGCCGAGGCATCGCGTGACGAAGCCGAGGCGCGTTATACGAAGGCCGTGCTCGGCGCGCTGCAGGACGCGAACTCGTCGCTCTCGCGCTATGGGCATCAGCGCGAGCATGTCGTCACGTTACAAAAGGTGGAAGCATCCGCAAGCCACTCGGCCACGCTGATGCGGCAGCGCTATTCCGCCGGCGTTGCCACGCTGATCGATCTGCTTGACACGCAGCGCGAAGAATTCACCTCGCAGCAGAGTGTCGTCGCGGGACAGGCCGAGTTGCTCAAGGACTTTGTGTCGCTGCAGAAAAGTCTCGGTATCGGCTGGCAAGCGCAGCAAGGCTAGCGGGCGGACGCGACCATTCCCTGGTAGATCATTCAGTTACGCTTTAGCGGCAGCGGCGCCCTGCGGATTCGCACGGCGTGCCGCTTTGGCCGCAGCTTCAATACTCGTGGCGAGACGTTGAGTGGCAATTTCAATTTCGGCGTCGCTGAAACCGCCGAGACCCAGTATCAAACCCATCGGGCCTTTTTCATCGGAATACATGGGTGATACCGCTCGTACTGCAACGCCACTTTCAGCCGCTAACGACGCCACTAACCTGTCGTCGACGCCCCCTCCAAGCCAGAGCACGAGGTGCATGCCCTGATCGCTCGGCTGCAACCAGGCGACCTCTTTCGGCAGCAGTCGCTCGAGCGTCTCGATGATGCACGCGCGGCGGTCCGCATAGACGCCACGAATACGCCGGATGTGACGATCCAGATGGCCTTCCGCGATGAAGGCCGCCAGTACATGCTGATCTGCGTTTGGGGGATTGCGGTCCATTAGCACGCGCGCGCCGCAGAAGGCCTCTACGAGGTTCTCCGGGACAACGGCGTAGCCGAGCCGCAATGACGGAAACAGGATCTTGCTAAAGGTGCCGAGATAGACCACCCGGTTAGGGTCCAGCCCCTGGAGCGACGGAAACGGATGTCCCGCATACCGCAGTTCGCTGTCGTAGTCGTCTTCGACCACCCAGGCGTTGTTCGCGCGGGCCCACGCCAACAGCGCGTTGCGTCTCGCCATGCTCAATGGCATTCCCAGCGGATACTGGTGCGACGATGTGACGAACGCCACCCGCGCGTGCGGGCCCAGCTTGATACCCTCATCGACGTTGAGGCCCTCCGCGTCGACAGGCACCCGGATCATGCGCTCCGGACGCCCGGTGCTTTCCAGAATCGCCGTAATGCCCCGATACGCTGGGTCCTCTACCCACGCCGACGCGTCGCCGTCGAGCAGCACCTGGCATGACAGGTAAAGACCTTGCTGTGTGCCGCTCGTGACGATCACCTGGTCCGCCTCGCAACGAACCGAGCGCGATTTCCTGACGTAGTCGGCCACCGCTTCGCGCAGCGCCAGCGCCCCTTGTGGGTCGCCATACCCAGCCGGAGCGCCGGGTCCGCGGGCGCGTAGCCGGTTGCCGAGCCGGCGCCAGACATCGTCGGGAGCGGCAGGGCCAATGGGTACCGAAACTGCGAAAGGTGCCTGCGGTACGGCAGAAAATTGACGTGCAACCTGTGCGAACAGACGGGCGCGTTCTGGAAGCGGGGCAGTTTCAACGGATGAGGACCGCGCTCGGGGATCGGCAGGGACCGTCAACGATTGCGCCACGCGCGTGTCGGAGCCAGGCTGCGATTGCAGAAAGCCTTCGGCGATCAGTTGCTCGAATGCCTCGACGACGGTTCCCCGCGCAACATGCAACGACGCAGCTAACGTGCGCGTGGAGGGGAGCACCTCGCCGGGTTTGAGGTCACCACGGCGAACGGCGTCGCGCAGTGCCTGCGCGAGCTGACGACCCAAATGGCCCGAGGCGCGATCCAGCATGCCGATCGACGGAACTTCCACCGCTTTCGGTTTGCGAGCCATGGCTTTCTGGTCCAAAGAAAATGATCCAAACTGGTTCTACAATATAAACCAGTTTGCCGCCACAATTCTTTGCAGGCCTGCCGCACCGGCGTTGCCTGCAATGAGGGTTAGCGCATCGCTGCACTCATCACGGAGCCCCTATGTACGTACCCACTCATTTTGATGAACCGCGCACTGAGGTGCTGCACACGCTGATCGCAGAGAATCCGCTTGGCATTCTGTTCACGCATGGCAAAAGCGGTCTCGACGCCAACCACATTCCGTTTGATCTGAAAGCCGGCGAAGGCGCATGTGGTGTCCTTCATGCTCACGTGGCTCGCGCAAATCCGGTCTGGCAGGACGTGGCCAACGGGGACGAGGTACTGGTCGTGTTTCGCGCGGGCGACGCCTACATCTCGCCCACCTGGTATCCGAGCAAGCACGAGTTTCACAAGCAGGTGCCGACATGGAACTACAGGGTGGTCCACGCTCATGGCCGGGTGACCATCCGCGATGACGAACGCTATGTTCGAGGGCTGGTCGCCCGTCTCACGCGGACCCATGAAGCCTCCCAGCCACAGCCGTGGAAGATGACGGACAGCGCCGCCGACTACATCGATACGATGCTCAAGGCGATCGTCGGAGTCGAGATCGAAATCACCCGCTTGGTCGGGAAGATCAAGCTCAGCCAGAACAAGGAGGTGCGGGATATACAAGGGGCCGGCGCTGCCCTAAACGAACGGGGAGAAAACGTGATCGGCGGAGCCATGCTTGAGTACGCCGCCATAAAGGCCGCCGCAAAAGCGGGCGATTCCCCCGCCTGACGCTCATGAAAAATCGCGACGAGCATGGAACAGCGGTGAGTCTCGGTAAAGCTCCCTACACACCGCCGAACGACACATTGGGCTACCGTCGGCGCGAACGTCCCCGCGATTGAATCTCAGACTGCGTGTCCACCGCAGCGAGCAGATGCTGGCGCCCCTCGTCAAGAATTTCATCCGCGAGCGCCGGATCAACGTCTGCAACAGCACGCGAAAGCAGCAGCGCACCGACCATCTGGCTGAACAAAGTGATCGCCTTGCTGCGGCCGCCTTCGCTGATCCCCTCGGTCTCTTCGATGACCTTGGCGAATCGGTCGAGGTTCACCGCGAGCCCCTCTGCGTAAGAGCCGCGCGCGACGTCGTCGAATCGGCGGGCGTCGCCTACAAAACCCGACCAGGGGCAACCCGCCTCGATATTCGCGCGATGTTCGGGAGACAGGTACCACTCAATGTTGTACTTGACCGGATCAGCGCCAGATGACTTCGCGCCGTCGATCAGGGCGGCATAAGCCTCTCCCCCTTCTTCCATCGCCTTTTCCATCACCGCGGCGACGAGCGCGTCTTTTGATTTGAAGTGGTTGTAGAAACCGCCCTGCGTAAAGCCCGCCGCCTTCATCAGCTCGGCGAGCCCGACCGCATCGACGCCGCGCTCGCGAAACAGCTTCTCAGCCGCTGCCACGATCGCGTGCCGGTTTTCCGCCGCCTGCTGCCTGGAAACACCCACTTTCCCTCCCTTTGGCCGATAGCGACCCAATAAGACCCATCAAAAAATACAATGTCGATCACCATTGACATGGGCAGGGCAACTGCCCACAATCCATTTCAATGACAATGTCATTCACCATTGTCTTAAGTATAGCCTTCTTTACCTGAGTGTCCAGGCAACAGGAGGCACAACGGTTATCCGACGCCTGAGTGCGTCGTCACCTCACTCTTGAAAGAGGACCTCAACATGACGAAGACAACCCCTGAACAGAACAAGGCGCTCGTGCTGGAAGCATTCGAGACCCTGTTCAACAAGCGCGACTACGCGGCGGCTGAGCGCTTGTGGTCGGACCGCTACATTCAGCATAGCGCCCATATCGCGCCGGGACGCGAGGGCCTGTTCAACCTGGTTCGCACGCTGCCCGACACCGCGCGCTATGAGAACCAGCTGATCGTGGCCGAGGGCGATTACGTCATCGCGCATGGCCGCTTCACTGGGATCGGCCGGCCCGCTGCGTGGATCGCAGCCGACGCCGTCCGCTTTGAAAACGGCAAGCTCGCCGAGCACTGGGACGTGCTTCAGGACGAAGCGACCCGGGCCGAATCCGTGAGCGGCTTGCCGATGTTCGGCGACCGCTTCCCTGCCTGACCACGCCAACCTCATCTACAGCAAATCAACTTCATCAGGAATACGATCATGAAACTCACCGGAAACACGATCTTCATCACGGGCGGCGGTTCGGGCATTGGCCGCGGGCTTGCCGAGGCACTCCATAAGCGCGGCAACAAGGTCATCATCAGCGGCCGCCGGCGCGGGCATCTCGACGAGGTGGTGGCAGCGAATCCCGGCATGGCTGCAATCGAGCTCGACATTGCCGACCCGGCCAGCATCGAGAAGGTATCGGCGCAATTGATCGCGGACTATCCCGACCTCAACGTGCTGATCAATAACGCCGGGATCATGGAGCCCGACCAGGCGGGTGGCCACATCGACGACGCGCTGCTGGTGTCCACCATCACGACCAACCTCATCGGGCCGATCCGCATGACATCGGCGCTGCTCGATCATCTCAAGACCCGGAACGACGCTGTCGTCGCCTATACGAGCTCGGTTCTCGCTTTCGTTCCGTTGGCGGTGACGTCAGTGTATTCGTCGACCAAGGCGGCGCTGCATTCGTACGTCCTCTCGCAACGCTTCATGCTGCGGGACACAAACGTTCGCGTACTCGAAATCGCACCACCCTGGGTGCGCACGGATCTCATGAACAGCCGTGAGGCCGAACAGGCGATGCCGCTTGACGCCTTCATCGACGAAACGATCGCTGTCCTCGGAACGGACGCGGAAGAAGTTCTGGTCGAAGGGGCGAAGGCGTTCCGCGCGAACCCGGGACCCGGTGAGCATGCCTTCGTCAATAGCTTTAATGCGCAGATGATGGAAGTGTTCGGTGGGTGATTGACTGCTTGCCGGATACGCATCGCAGGCACGTGGACGCGTATCCGGTGGCGGTAGCATCGAGGTTCAGGCGCGCCGGGCAGTGGCAAATCGTGAGCGGAGGCGGCGTGACACCCGCTTAGCCTCCGCTATCCCGATCCCACGGCGGCACGCCGCCGAACGCATCGACGAGGAAATCGACCACCGCGCGTATCTTGGCACTCAGATGCCGACGACTTGGGTACAAGGCGAGTACGTCGATGTCAGGCAAGCGATAGTCAGGCAATACCTGAACGAGCTTGCCGGCGCGCAGGTCGTTACCGATAAGAAAGGTGGGTTGCCAGATCACGCCTTGCCCGGCGAGCGCGGCCGCACGTGCCGTATCGCCATTGTTGGTATGCATGTGACAGTTGACCTTCACGGTGTGAGCCTTGTGCTCACTGTCCATCAGTTGCCACTCGTCGCCGGTGGCGGCGTACGAGTAGCCGATGCATTGATGCTCGATCAAGTCGGCGGGCGCTGCAGGGTATCCGCAACGCGCCAGGTAGTCTGGCGACGCACACAGGATATTTCTCGATGTCGCCAGCTTACGGGCTGCGTGGCTGGTCGAACCGGCGTGTGAGATGCGGATGGCGAGGTCGTAGCCTTCCTCGACGATATCGACGACGCGATCAATCAGCGCGACATCGAGTTCCACGCCGGGATATTTCCGCATGAACTCGGGCCATAGCGGCGCCAGATGCAGAATGCCAAAGCTCACGGGCGCATTGATGCGCAGTCGGCCACGCGGTTCGACTGAGGCCGATGACACAAGCCCCTCCGTTTCGGCGACGTCGTCGAGGATAGATTTGCAGCGGGCGTAAAGGGTTTCGCCGCCCTCGGTCAGCGAAAGCCTGCGTGAGGTGCGATTCAGCAGACGTGTGCCGAGGTGCGCTTCCAGCTCATTCACGTAGCGGGTCACGTTGGCGGGCGATGTCTCGAGCGCATCGGCGGCGCGCGTGAAGCTGCCGCGGCTCACCACGGTCACGAAGACTTCATAAGCACGCAGCCGGTCCATGTCTTTTCCCGATCATTCATAAATACTGAATGATATACCCATGTTTTGAGCCTTCCTGCAATAGTGACTGAAGCCTATATTGCTTCTCACGGACCAAGGCACTGGGCACTGGTCAACACACTGCAGCAGGAGATTGAACATGCAACGCTTATCAGGAAAAGTCGCCATCGTGACCGGTGCAAGCGCGGGAATTGGCCGTGCCACCGCAAAACTGTTCGCCGCGGAAGGCGCAAAAGTCGTGATCGCGGCGCGCCGCGAAGCTGAACTTGAAACGCTCGCGGCCGAGATTGCCAGCGAAGGAGGTGAGGCCGCGTTTCTGGCGGGCGACGTGCAGTCAGAGGACTTCGCGAAAGCGCTGGTCGCGCTCGCCGTCAGTCGCTTCGGCCGGCTCGACATCGCCTATAACAACGCCGGCACGCTGGGCGAAATGGGCCCGACCTCGGGTGTGTCGGAAGCAGGCTGGTCGGCTGCTTTGGCGACGAATCTGACGAGCGCCTTTTTGGGTGCGAAGCACCAGATCCCCGAGATGGTGAAGCACGGTGGCGGTTCGGTTATCTTCACGTCGACGTTCGTTGGCTACTCATTCGCTTTCCCGGGCACCGCGGCATACGCTGCGAGCAAGGCCGGCTTGATTGGGCTGACGCAAGCGCTGGCTGCCGAGTATGGCCCGCAAGGTGTGCGCGTCAACGCCATTCTGCCTGGTGCCGTGGACACGCCGATGTATCGCGACATGAACGACACCGCCGAGTCGCAAGCCTTCGTGACCGGGTTGCATGCGCTCAAGCGCGTCGCACGGCCGGAAGAACTCGCCCGTTCGGTGCTTTATCTCGCGTCCGATGACTCGTCCTTCGTGACCGGTACTGCTTCGCTGGTCGATGGCGGCGCATCGATTACGCGTACGTAAATCTCTTGACGGCGTCCGATGTTCGGGACGCCTTGTTTGAAGAGATCACGAGGCGGTCAAGGCAACTGACTTAAGCCGGAGGCGACTGCACGATCACGCCGTACCACCCCAGGCCGCGATAACTTTCATAGCCTGGGGTGGCGGCGAACGACACGGTGCGGCCGTCAGTCAGTTGATAAAAACCTGCTGGACGGCCGTCGGTATTCAGACGGAACTGTTCGTCGAGCACGCCTTTGTCGTCCGAGCTCGCAATCACGCGGTGCGACGCGCTGACGATCATGCAGCGCGTGCGCCGCCATTCTTCCGCCGTGAGCCGCACGCCTTTAACGACTGCCGACGCTTGCGGCGCCCAATCGAAAAAGATCACCAGCGCACCAAGCGGCTTGCCGTCGACCGCGCCGTTTTCGCGGATCGCTGTCGCATAGGTTGCGACGTGCGCGTGTTTCAGAAGCGGCAGCGCCTCGATATCGCCCGCAACAAAGTGCGCGCCGGAAGGCGTCTTCATTGCATCGCGAAACCAGCTGGCGTCGGCGACATTGCGATCGTGCACCGCATACGTATCGGGCCGGCCGTTCGCGACCACATTGCCCGCGGCGTCGATGATCCATAAATCGCGGTACACGGTATAGCTATCGAGAATCACCGACAGACGGCGCGACGCATACGCCCGCGCTTCGGCACTCTGATGGGCGAGGCAGTCGACCACCGCGGAGTCGGTGGCCCACCAGCGCACGTCACATGAGCGTTCGTACAGATTGCGGTCGATCACGTCGATCATGTTCAGCGCGAGATCGGCGCAACGCTGGCCTTCGTGCGAGCGCAGCCGTTCGATCATGCTGTCGCCGAGATCGGTCAGCTTGGTCAGCGAGCCGGCGAGTTCGCGATTGAGCACCGTGGTGATTTCGCCGATCCGCGCGGACACGTGCTTGACCTGGTTTGCCACGACCGCGAAGCCACGGCCCGCATTGCCCGCACGTGCCGCTTCGATCAATGCGTTGAGTGCGAGGAAGGTGGTCTCGCGATTGATGTCGTTGATATCGGAAATTTTCCCCGTCGCGAGGTTCTTGACGTGATGCGTCAGTTCGACGATTTCGAGCGGATTCGACATGGCCTGGTCCCGGTGGCGTGGAAATGTTGTGGCTACATAAAAGCAAGCATTGGGCCGGGTTGATTCCATGGGCTTCGTGTGCGCTGTCGTACACACCGCAAACGTTTGGTGATGATGTCATGGTGCAGGCATGATTTGCGATGACCGGCGGCGCACCCGCTACGTGCATTACCGTGAGAGACGGCATAGGCAGGCGGCACTCGTTTGTCGACGGACTATCAAGTGGTTTGTGCGGGTGTCTGAAACTCCCGCGCATACCGCGTTGGAGGCAATCCGACAAAGCGGGTGAACGCCACGCTGAACGCGCTTGCGGAGCTGTAGCCGACGCGTTCCGCAACTTCGGCGACGCCACCCTCTTTCTGCCGCAGCAGCTTCTTGGCCAAGGCCATACGCCAGCCGAGCAGATACTCCATCGGCGCCACCCCCACTGCGCGGTTGAATCGTTCGAAGAACGCCGAGCGGGAGAGGGAGGCCTCTTTCGCCAACTGCGCAACCGCCCACGGACGGGTCGGATTTTCGTGCATTCGTCGTATCGCGACTGCGAGGCGTTCGTCGGCAAGCCCGCGCAGGAGGCCCGGCGACGCGGCGGTCCCCGCCGTGGATCGGAGGGCTTCGATGAGGAGAACTTCCAGCAGGCGTGCCAGGACGACATCGCGCGCGGGCCGCTGCTCGCGCGATTCTTCGCCCACGAGCTGCACGAGGGTGGCCAACCTCTTCTCGCCGCGAACGTGCACGAGTTGCGGGAGAAGCGAAACCAGCAAGGCCGCATCAGGCGAACCAAAGACGCAATAGCCAATCAGCGATCGAACATCAGGCGGCCCGCTTTGAACGCCGAGTCTGAACCCGCCTTGAGGCAGCGCGACGGGCGCGGTGTCGAAGTCTTCCGATGTCGCCGGGTCGAGGCTCGACATCGAGAAGCCATACGCTGAGGGGATCAGCACAAAGTCACCCTCCTGGAGGGTGATTGGCTCGTGCCCGTCGACCGCGAGACGGCACGACCCTTCAAGGATCACACAGTAGAAGGGCCGCCCGGCCTCCGAGCGGCGAACACCCCAGGGGCCTGCGCCGCTGACGAATTTCGAGAACGGGGCGCCCGGTTGGAGCAACGTGACCACCTCGGCAAGCGGATCGACCATGCCGGACTCCTGCAAACGAAACGTGGACTCCTGATTGTAGCAAGTCCGGCTGCGGCGACGTATCGTTCCTGTACCGCAAACCACCTTCAGGAGTCTCCCCATGAAAACCGTCCTGATCACCGGAAGCTCGTCCGGGTTCGGCCTCGAAATTGCCCGGTACTTCCTCGATCGTGACTGGAAGGTCATCGCCACGATGCGCACGCCGCGCGAGGACGTTCTGCCGCGCTCCGAGCGTCTACGCGTGCTCGCGCTCGACGTCACCGATCCGGACAGCGTGCGTCATGCAGTGGAGGCCTCCGGGCCGATCGATGTCCTGGTCAACAACGCAGGGATTGGCGTGCTGGGTGCCCTCGAAGGCACTTCGATGGAAACTGCCCGCGAGATCTTCGAGACGAACACCCTCGGTACGATCGCGATGACGCAGGCGGTGCTGCCTCAGTTCAGGCAACGGAAGGCCGGTGTCATCGTGAACGTCACGTCGAGCGCGACGTTGAGGCCGCTCTCCCTGCTTGCCGTCTACACCGCGAGCAAGGCGGCGGTGAACGCGTTCACGGAGTCTCTTCAGCTCGAACTCCAGCCATTCAATGTGCGAGTGAGCCTGGTACTGCCGGGGCGGGCACCGGAGACGCGCTTCGGTGAAAACGCGCAGCCGCGGATGCAGGGTGCTATCCCCGATGCCTACGCCGGCCTCGCGCAAAGTGTTTTCGCGGAATGGGCGAAGTCGACTGCGGTCACCCGGGCGCTGGATGTGGCGGAAGCGGTGTGGCGTGCGGCGAACGACCCGTCGTGCCCGGTTCGCCTTGCTGCCGGCGCTGACGCCGTGGCGTTGGCGGGATCACGCTGAATCGGAGCGCGGCCTTTAACCGGGTCGCTGCGGACCATAACGCCCTGCGAGACTCAAGCTTCGACGTCTGCGCGCCGTTATACGGGTTACAACCGTAAAAACTCGGGGGAGAACGGCGATGAACAACGATGAGCGTCTTCGGCGTGAATTCTATGTGAACCCGGCTTCCTATTGCCGGGTGATGGCCGTTGTCTCGGCCGTCACTTTCGGTCTCTACCGGGTGGAAGGCGGCGGAACGGTCGGCATGCTTTCCGTGCGCTGGGAAAAACTGGGCAATGAGGTCGTGCCGCAACTGCATGCTTACTATGACAGTTGGCGCGTTCTCGCTTCGTTCTCTGATGTTCTCGCACGGATGAGCGAAGTGGCGGGTTCATCCTGCTCGCCAGAAGCCTTGTGTCAGATCTTGCTGGATTGCGGATTCGTCAATCGAATCGAATCGAACCGGGACTGACTGAAAGCGTTCAACCGTCGATCACTCGTGAGAGATCAGTCTTAACAGGAAGGAAATCGTAATCATGTCAGTAACGGTTCGCGTGGAGTATCAGTATTGCCAACACGGCAAGAAAGCGGTTCAGACAGGAAGCGACCTGCTAACCGTGTCAGAGGATACCAAGAGCGCGATTCTCGCTATGTTGCGGCTCCTGCATCCGCGTTGGGAGTCGATCAAGGTGCTGTCTACGTCCCCGGCGACGCCGTCAGAAACGACCTCGAGCAATTGAAAAAACAGCGTTGTAGGCGAAGTGCGTCGCGTCGGTCAGGCGCGTGCGCGGCACTAGCCGCGCACGCGCACCCATTCGCTTAAAAGTGCTCGCGATCGAAGCCCGGCAGCGCACGCGTTCCTTCAATAGCGACCGAGTGCAGCAGTTCAGGTTTCAGGTCGAGCAACCGCAGGATCGTCGGCGCGACCTGCGTGGTCGACACACGCTCGTCGTTGGTCCGACCAGCGTGATGGGCGTGAGGCACGTAGATCACGAGACCAAGATGGCTGTCGTCGGGAGCGTTGCCGCCGTGCTCTTCGTCTTTCGCCTTACTCGAGGTATAGATGACCCCCGGGTTCGGCTGGACGATGATGTCAGGCGTGCGTCCGCGTGCCGGATCGCCAAACCGGTCGGCCAGTTGCGAGCCGGACAGAATGTACGCCTGCGGGCCGTCCGCACAAATGCCGGGTGCGTTGCAGCTCAGGTTGGCTTTCAACGTCTTCACGACCGCCGGCAGTTGGCTTTGATCGCGCAACCAGATCAGGCCGACGTCATCGGTCTGGACGAAACCCGTATTGACCAGTCCCGATCCGTCATTCAGGTTGCCGCTCGTCGTATTGTTCTGCCCGAAGTTGCCGGTCGGATCCAGATAGTTGTTTGCTTCAAGCAGTTTCGAGAGCGTGTCGCCGTTCTTGACCAGCTTCGAATGATCGGTCGGGGACTGCCCATGCTTCGCAGTGACGATGATCGCCGTCGACGAATAAAGGTTGTGCTGCTTGAGTTCGGACACGATGCGACCCAAGGCGTTGTCCAGATAAGCAATCGCGCCGGTTACCTGCGGACCTGGCGTAAAGCTCGCATCCAGATAGCCGCCTCCCGTCGCCACCGTTGCCTTCTGGGCGACGCTCAAGGTCTGGAAGTTGGCTCCAAACAACGTGGGCACGTCGGCGGTGGATTTGCCCGTCGAATCCATGCCGTCAATTTGATTGATCAGCGACTGCACATGGAAATTGTCGAACTGTTCCGTGTGCATGTAGAGGTCGGTGTAGTTCGTGTGGGTCACCGGATCAATCGAATTGATCTCGGTGCGCGACAGATCGTCGACGCCTGCGCCGGACGGTCCATTGAGCCAGTCGTAGCCCCACGCATGTTTGTCTGCCCAGGCGGTGCGAGCGTGTTTCACGTTGCCTTTCACCACTTCGAAGATCGTGTTGGTCTTCACATAGTTGTGCGGGTAGACGGGCGTGCAGACGCCGTTGACCAACGCATTCGGGATGGCCTGAGGATTGAACGCGCCACCACCGTTGAGATTTGTCAGTGGGCCGCCGTTCTCGCCATCGATGCCCGTGGTCTCGTCGAATACGACATTCCAGCCTTGCTTGCCGGTGCAAGTGCTATCCGACGGTGCGTAGAGCGTGCGGTCATACGATACGTCGTAGAACAGACCCGCGGATTTGGGCGAGCCACCGGTGACGAGCGCTGCGAGGCCCGGGAACGAATCCGAAAGACCTGGCGTGTGCGCGTTGGTGTAGGTGGTCCCCGACTTGGCCAGCAACGCAAGATTGGGACACGCATTCGAACCGATACAGCGTGCGACGTCCTGCTCATGCAAACCGTCGAAGCTAATCAGCAGCACATGTTTCACCGACTCGTGCTCGTGATCGTGTTCATCGTCCGCCGCAGCGCCCAGCGAGTACAGTCCAGCAAGCAACGCAACGCTTACGCCAATGGCGCTTTGTGTACGCTTCCATCTCCTGATCGTCGTCATCTCTCGTCCTTTTTGGTTGCTACGAAACATTTGGTAATCGGAGACTGAATGTGCAGTGGAATTGAGTCGCCTGGATGAATCGACGCTTTCGATTCCATAACGCACTAACGATTTGTGCAACGATGAGAAAATCACGTAATAGTTTGTATTGCCTAAGGTTTCCTTAAGCATTGCATGGTCCGGCGAATGCCGACTTGCCCTAAAATCACGCTTACGCTACGTACTATAAATTCCAAGACCAACCATGCCACGCTACGCCATATCGAGTCTCCGACGCGCTTCCGCCGGCGTCATGTTGGCTGCGATTTCCACCTTGGTAACCGGCTGTAGTGACGGGATATCCGAGGCCGACGCCGCATTCGTTACCACCGGGACGCCGCCCCAATTCGAATCGTTGCGGATGTACGGCGCGGCGCCGGATAACCCCGCGCCGGGCAGCGGCAACACGCATGCTCTGGGCCGGCTCCATCAGGGATGCATGGCGATCATCCGCGCCGGGGGCCGCGATGTGCGCGAGACGGTGATTCTGGAGGACGAGCCGGGTCCTTCCTTCGATCTTGATGTCACCCGTACGTCCGACGGATGGAGCGTGACTTCGGACGGACTCACACCGCCGAGCACCGATCCCGTCGGTTTCCGCACGCGCTTCACCCACTGCGTGAACGCGATCCGGGACAAGTACGCAGCCGAACCGGAAAAGGCTCCGTTCAAATAAGCTTCGATCGCGCTGCGCGCGGTCTTCTTTATTCGCGTCGGGTTTTTGACCGGCGCGACGGTTCCTGCTGCTGTGCCAGGAGCTGATTGGCCAACTCCACGCCGTCGACACAATTTCCTGCAGCCCACGCTTCGCTGAGCGTGGTGCGAAGCGTGCGTAGCGTCTTGCGCTGCGTACGCAGGGCAGTCATGAGTTGCTCGATCTCGTCGAGCCGCGTATCGAGTTTGTGCAGCAAATCCTCTTTCGGGTAAACCTCGTCACCAGCGAAGGCCTCACGCAATCTGTCGAGCGGAAAGCCCAGAGTCTGCGCCAACTGCACCATGCGCAGACGCCCAATGGCCTGGTCAGAGTAGACGCGATAACCGTTGGCGCTGCGCTCCGGCTCGGGCAGCAAGCCGCTCTGCTCGTAAAAGCGGATGGCAGATGGTGCGAGGCCGGTTTTTTCCGCGAGTTCGCCGATTCTCATAACGCTTGACCTTCAAGTTGACTTGAATCTTAGTATAGCGGCATCGCTCATTTTGGATGCTCTTTTCGCCATGACTACATCGCTGTTCACACCCGTGCAGTTGCCCAACGGCAGTTGGCTGCCCAACCGTCTAGCCAAAGCGGCGATGGAAGAGAATCTTGCCGACGCGGGGCAACTGCCCGGCGAGACGATCCATCGGCTATACCGTTCGTGGGCCGAAGGTGGCGCAGGTCTTATCGTCACGGGCAACGTGATGATCGACGGCCGGGCGCTGACCGGGCCAGGCGGAATCGTGCTCGAGGCCAAGACGCCTCTCGGACCCTTCACGCAGTGGTCACAAGCGGCCCGCAGCCGTGGTGCCCAGGTGTGGATGCAGATCAATCATCCGGGCCGGCAAGTGCTGGCGGCAATGGGCGGCACGGCGTGGGCGCCTTCGGCTGTCCCGATGGCGCTCGGCAAACACAGCAAGCTGTTCGCGCAGCCGAGCGCCATGAGCGAGGACGAGATCAGCGAGACCATCGGCCGCTTTGCCGCGACGGCGCACGCTGCCGAGCAGGCGGGGTTCACAGGCGTGGAAATTCACGCCGCACATGGCTATTTGATCTCGCAGTTCCTTTCGCCGTTGACCAATCGCCGCGCCGACCGTTGGGGCGGCGATCTTGCCAACCGTGCCCGTCTGTTGCTGGACGTGGCGCGTGCGGTACGCGCAAGGGTTTCACCGGGTTTTTGCGTGGCCGTCAAACTGAACTCCGCTGACTTTCAGCGCGGTGGCTTTTCGGAAGAGGACGCCCGGCAAGTCGTGCTGTGGCTGAATGACCTGTCGGTAGACCTGGTCGAGCTATCCGGGGGCAGCTACGAAAGCCCCGCGATGCAGGGCGACACTGCCGACGGGCGCACCCTCGCGCGCGAAGCCTATTTCCTCGAATTCGCCAAGAATCTGGCCAGTGTCGCCACGATGCCTGTCATGACCACCGGCGGCATCCGGCGCCGCGCGGCGGCCGAGCAGGTGCTGAACAGTGGCGTCGCCGTCGTCGGCATGGCCACGGCGCTCGCCGTGATGCCCGATCTGCCCGCACGCTGGCAAGCGGGCGCCGATCTTGGGGCGCACATTCAGCCGGTCGAGTGGCGCGACCGGGCGCTCGCGGCACTCGCGCGCATGGCACTCGTCAAACGCCGCCTGCGTTCGCTCGGCACGGGACGCACGGCGCCTGCCCGGTATTCCGCGGTCTTGACGTTGATCATCGATCAACTGCGCACGCGCCGGCTGACGCGGCGTTATCGGCAATGGAAGCAGGAGCACGCATGAAGCGTCAAATCGGACGCGGCGTGGCCGATGGTTAGCCATCAGCCGACGATTGACGATTCCGTCACATGCTGTCGTTTTCGACGACGCGGCCTTCCGCACGCCAGCGGAGCATGCCGCCGGGAAGGTTGGCAACCTGCTCGAATCCGGCCTGTCGCAGCATGATCGTGGCTTGTGCCGACCGTCCGCCGGCCCGGCAGACAGTCACGATCGGGCGTTCCTTCGTGAGTTCAGCGGCGCGCCCGGCGAGCTCACCCAATGGAATGAGCGTGGCAACGGGGATGCGCCCCAACGGTCCGTTGAACTCGTCGGGCTCGCGCACGTCGACGATCTCGACCGCATTCAGATTTTCCTCGAGCCACTGGGCATTGATTTCCCAGATGCCCGCAAAGCTGCATGTTAGTGGCGCCCAATCGGGCTCCGCCATCTGCGCGGGGTAGCTCGCGGCCAGGCCGCATTTCAGGTTCGCGGGCACGGCCACATCGATCTGCTTCGGATGCGCCAGGCGCAGGTTCGTCATGTATCCGGCGAAATCGTCTTCACACAGTTCACCGCCAAGACGTGGATTGAAGCGCCGCTCTTCGTCCACACTGGTGACCGTCAAACCGCGATAGTCGTGGGCCGGGTAAAGCAGGCACGCGGCGGGTAGCGTAAAGATGTGGTTGTGGATCGCGCGAAACATGGCGTGCGCGTCACCGCGCTGGAAATCTGTGCGGCCCGTGCCTCTGATCAACAGGCAGTCGCCGGTAAACGCCATGGTCTCGTTGTCGAGTACGAGTGTGATGCATCCATCGGTATGGCCCGGTGTCGCGCGTATGCCCAGGTACCTCGCGCCGAACTCGACCTTGTCGCCGTGGCTCAGATAGCGGTCCGCGCCTTCGGCGCCGCTCGCAGCCGAGATCGCAATCCGGCTACCTGTGCGGCGATTCAGCATCCATGCACCGGTTACGTGATCGGCGTGGACGTGGGTATCGATTGTGTAAAGCAGATGCAATCCAAGTTCTTCGATCAGGGCGGTATCCCGGCGCACCTGTTCGAATACCGGATCGACCAGCACGGCCTCTCGCGTCGCACTATCGGCAAGAAGATACGTGTAGGTCGACGATTGCTGATCGAATAGCTGCCGGAAGATCAACACGATTTCACTCCGCGGCCCGCTTTTGCGAGCGGTTAAGGATCGCGGCCCATGGAACGTCGCCAAACCGTCCTGCAGGCAGTCGAATTGGGCGCACCCCGTTCAGCGGGCCGGGTACGTGGATGCACCCGGACTCGCATTGGCCGCCGGACTTCACATTATCCGGCGCCCGTCGCTCCAATCAATGAGCGCTTTACTTCGGTTGCTCAACGTATCGCAGGTAAGGCTTCACGGTTTTGAAACCCTGCGGATATTTTTGCATCGCGGCATCGTTGGAAACGGACGTTGGAATGATCACGTCTTCGCCCGGTTTCCAGTTCACCGGCGTCGCCACCGTGTGTTTCGCGTTGAGTTGCAGGGCATCGAGGAGCCGCAACACTTCGTCGAAATTGCGGCCTGCACTCATCGGATAGACGAGCGTGGCTTTGACCTTCTTGTCTGGCCCGATGAGAAACACCGAGCGTACGGTCGCGTTGTCCACCGCGGTGCGTGGGCCGGCGCCGCTCGCCTCGGGATGAATCATGTCGTAGAGCTTCGCGACCGTCAGGTCCGGGTCGCCGATCAGCGGGTAATTGACCGCGTGGCCCTGCGTCTCCGCGATATCCTTGACCCACTCCTTGTGGTCGCCGACGGGATCGATGCTGAGCCCGATAATTTTCGTGTTGCGCTTATCGAATTCTGGCTTGAGACCCGCCAGGTAGCCGAGTTCCGTGGTGCAAACCGGGGTGAAATCCTTCGGATGCGAAAACAGGATCGCCCAATGGTCTCCGATCCATTCGTGAAAACGGATCGTTCCTTCGGTGGTTTCCGCAGTGAAATCGGGAGCGTTTTCTCCAAGTCGAATCGACATCATCAGTCTCCATAGGTTGGGTGCACCAAGGTACCCGTGCCGCGGCCGGCGTGACGTCCCCCGGGCTGCCTGGGTGTTGAGTGGCAATTGGTCTGACTAGAGACTACCCTTCGGCCGGTTGCACCGTATCGTGCCGGAGGACCGTCTGCGGGCGCAGCAGATACAGAGACGCTCTCGAATAGCCGGGATGTGGGACAGACATCGGGACGCGCTGCGGGTCGCACCTATAGCGTAGAACAAAAAAGACTGTCCCTGTAGGCAGGTTGTAGGGCGAATCCGCAGTTGCGGTGGGAAGTTCACGTGCACGCCGAAGAAGGAGAACTCGCACGTTGATTCGGGCCGTATTCAGATCAAACGGCAAACGATCGGTCAGAGTGGGATGCCGGCGACAGCCGGCTTTTCGGTGGTCGGCAGCTCGAAACAGAATGCCGTGCCCGTTCCCTCACGTTCGAGCAGGCGTATCTGGCTGTGATGCAACTGCAGCATGCGCTGCACGATCAGCAGACCGAGTCCGCCGCCGCGATGCGCGCCACCTGAACTGAACGGACGTTCGAACAGACCTTCGCGCTGCTCCGCTGGAATGCCGGGACCGGTGTCGCTGACCGTGACCGATACCTTGCCGTCCTTGTGCGCGAGATCGACGTCGATCGACCCGCCGGCGGGCGTGTGGCGAATCGCGTTGTCGAGCAGGTTCGTCAGCACGCGCTCGATCATCCCCAGGTCGGCGTAAACCGCCGGCAGACGAGGAGGGAAGTCGGCGCGCAACTGGATCTGCCGCGCCTCGGCCGGCAACTCGAATTTCTGGAAGACGTCCTGGACCAGATCGACCAGCGAGAACGGCTCGAGTGCGGGTTGCACGTTGCCGTGTTCGAGCCGGGCCAGTTCGAATAGTGCCTGCGCGAGCCGCCCGACCTTGACGCTCTGTGCGAGCGCAATCGCCAGATAGCGTTTGCGCTCCGTTTCACCGAGCGTCTCGGCTTTGAGCGACAGCGTCTCGAGGTAGCCGTGCAGCGAGGTCAGCGGCGTGCGCAGGTCGTGAGAAATATTGGCGATCAGCTCGCGCCGCTGCTGATCCTGGCGCGTCAGCGCGCGCCACTGGTCGCCGATGCGGTTGGCCATCTGCGCGAACGTCGCTTCGAGTACGCCGATTTCGTCGCGCCTTCCAGCTGGCGACGAGCGTGGCACTGCGGGCTGGGTGTCCGGCTCGCCGTCGGCATCGAAACGGCGCATGGCGTCGGTGAGGCGGCGTAGCGGCCGCGTGATCAGGCCGAATGCCGTCAAACCCGCAAGCAATCCCAGCAGCGCGACCAGCGCCATCGACCAGAGCGTGGTACGCAGCACCGAGCTGGCGGCCACGCGTGCGGCGAGCGCGTCGTGTTCCTCGCCGAGCAGGACCACGTAGATATAGCCGGACGGCGGCTGCCCGTTCAATTGCAGCGGCGCGGCGCTAAACACTTTTCTCCCGTCGACGCTGCGCGGGTCGTCGCCGAGGATCGGCAACGCCTCCCCGGCGATAAATTGCCGGACGGGCGCGAGATCCACCTGAGCGCGCTTGACGTGGCCCGCGGGGGCGTCGTCGCCCTCGATGCGCCCCTGGTTGTCGAGCAGGTACACCTCGACGCTCGGATTCACCATCATCAACTGGCCGAACAGTTGGCGCACCGCGTCGGGCCGCAGGCCGTTCGCGTCCATCAGCGTAGTGCGATGCGCGATATGGTTGGCGAGATCCTTCGACAGGCGCTGCACGACTTCCTTTTCGTGCAGGTCGCTCGAGCGGATCTGCAGCCACGCCGATGCGCCGCAGCACGCCAGCAGTAGTGCGGAGAAGACGAGCGAGAGCCGCTGGGTCAGTGTCAGGTTCACGGCGCGTCCTGAGGTGCGCCGGCGGGCGTGGGCCCGTCGCCTGGATTGCCGGGCATGGCCAGCTTGTAGCCGCGCCCCCAGACGGTCAGGATGCGCTCGGGCTGGGCGGGGTCGGTCTCGATCTTCGCGCGCAGGCGGTTGATGTGGGTGTTGACGGTGTGTTCGTAACCCTCGTGCTGATAGCCCCACACGGCATTGAGCAGGTCCATCCGCGAGAACACTTTGCCGGGATGCTGCGCGAAGAAATACAGCAGGTCGAATTCACGCGGCGTTAGTTCGATAGGCTTGCCGTCGACTGTCGCCTCGCGCGTTAGCGGATCGATCGTGAGTCCGGCGAGTTGCAGACTGCCCGCGTCGATGCGCGAGTCTTTCGCCATGGCTTCGACGCGCCGCAGCAAGGCTTTGACGCGCGCAACCAGTTCGAGCACCGAGAACGGCTTGGCCAGGTAGTCGTCGGCGCCGAGTTCGAGGCCGAGGATTCGGTGCACTTCGCTCGACCGCGCGCTGGTGATGATGATCGGCGTATAGCGCGTCATCGCGCGGGCGCGCCGGCAGATTTCCAGGCCGTCGACGCCGGGCAGCATCAGGTCGAGGATCAGCGCGTCCCAGCCGCCTTGCTCCAGCAGACGCAGCCCTTCGCTGCCGTCGGCGCTGTGCACGACTTCGTAACGCTCGTCGCGCAGATGAAGGCTCAGCACGTTGGCGATGTCGACGTCGTCTTCAACGATCAGGATGCGCTTCAGTGGGTCCATGGAGGGCTTTAGCCGCGGGTAAGGGCGTGGTTCAAAGCGGTGGAAAGACAGGGCGCCCGCAAAAACGGGCCGTTGCGCCATTGTGCAAAATTTCCGGGCGGCGAGTTATCACATTTAATTTAACTTTTCGTGAGGACTTTGACACCCCCCGCGCCCTAGGATGTGGGCACTTTCCGCTCGCTCTCCGCTGCGCTTTCCGTTGATTAACAGCGTACCCAAGCGGCGTAACCATCCTAACCGACTTACAACAACGCCCGGAACCGACATGCTACTCATCGCTCTTGCCTATCTTGGCGGCGCTCTGACGATTCTCAGTCCGTGCATTCTGCCGGTGCTGCCCTTTGTCTTCGCGCGCGCCGATCAGCCTTTCGTGCGCAGCGGGCTGCCATTGCTGGCCGGCATGGCGCTGACCTTCGCCATCGTCGCGACCCTCGCCGCCGTGGGTGGCGGCTGGGTCACGCAGGCTAACCAGTATGGCCGCTGGCTTGCCATCGTCTTGCTCGCCGTCTTCGGACTGACGCTGCTGTTGCCGCGTTTCGCGGACCATCTGATGCGCCCGCTGGTGAGCGCCGGCAATCGCCTGTCGAATTTCGCGCAGGGCGACGGTCAGCAGGTTCGCGCGGGATCGTCCTTTCTGCTGGGCATCGC
Organism: Paraburkholderia madseniana; assembly: GCF_009690905.1. Classification (GTDB taxonomy): domain Bacteria; phylum Pseudomonadota; class Gammaproteobacteria; order Burkholderiales; family Burkholderiaceae; genus Paraburkholderia; species Paraburkholderia madseniana. The sequence continues at coordinate 23,939 of NZ_VOSW01000032.1, read as the reverse complement.
GACTGGCCTGCTGTGGGCGCCGTGCGCCGGTCCGATTCTCGGCCTTGTGCTGACCGGCGCGGCATTGCGGGGCGCGAGCGTCGGCACCACGCTGTTGCTGGTTGCCTATGCGGCCGGTGCGGCGACGTCGCTCGCGGTGGCGCTGCTGATCGGCGGCCGGGTGTTCACGGCGATGAAGCGCTCGCTGGGCGCGGGCGAATGGATCCGCCGCGGGATTGGCGCGGCGATGCTAGGCGGCGTGGTGGCGATTGCATTCGGGCTCGACACCGGCGTGCTGGCGCGTGTATCGACCATCGCGACCGGTGGCCTTGAACAGAAACTGGTCGACAAGCTGTCGCCCGGCGCGACGCCGACCAATCCGGTGGCGGCGGGTAACAAGACCAATGCGCCGGCCAATGCATCGGGCAGCGATGCCGTGATGACGGCCAACCCTGCTGCCGATGCAAGCGACGCCGGCGCGATGATGCGTGCTTCGCAAGGCGCGTCAGGCGGCGCGGTGGCGTTGCCCGTCGAAGGCGTGCTGCCGACCTTGAATGGCGCCGTCCAGTGGCTGAATTCACCGCCGCTGACGGTTCAGGACCTGCGCGGCAAAGTCGTGTTGGTCGATTTCTGGACGTACTCGTGCATCAACTGCCTGCGTTCGCTGCCGTACGTGAAAGCGTGGGCGCAGAAGTACAAGGACCAGGGGCTCGTCGTCATCGGCGTGCATGCACCGGAATTCGCGTTCGAACGCAATATCGACAATGTGAAGAAGGCTGTCCACGATCTCGGCGTGGACTATCCCGTCGCGATCGACAACAACTACGCGATCTGGCGCGCACTGAACAATCAGTACTGGCCGGCCCATTATTTCGTCGATGGCAAAGGTCAGATTCGCTATCACCATTTCGGCGAAGGCGACTATGCGGAATCGGAAAAGGTGATTCAGGAATTGCTGACCGAGTCAGGGCATGCGAACGCGTCGAAGGTCGCACTCGGCATTACCAGCACGAGCGCGCAAGGCGTGCAGGCAGCGGCCGACAGCGCCGACATGCAGTCGCCGGAAACCTATATCGGATACGAGCGTGCCGAGAATTTCACGTCGCCCGGTGGCGCAGCGGAGGACAAGGTTCACAGCTATACGGCGCCGTCGCAGCCCGCCGTCAACGATTGGGGGCTGGCCGGCGCGTGGAATGTGGGCGCCGAACACGCGACGCTCGCGGCGAGCTCCGGACGCATCGTCTATCGCTTCCATGCGCGTGATCTGCATCTGGTGCTCGGTCCGGGCAAGGACGGCAAGCCAGTTCGCTTCCGCGTAAGCGTGGATGGCGCCGCACCGGGCGCTGCGCACGGAACAGACGTCGCCGCCGACGGTGCCGGCACCGTCACCGAGCAGCGTCTTTACCAACTCGTGCGGCAGACCGGCGATGTTGCGGATCACACGTTCTCGATCGAGTTTCTGGATCCAGGCGTGCAAGCGTTTGCCTTTACGTTTGGCTAAGCTGAGCCTGACGGCGTGACTCAACCACTCCTTGAAAGACTGAAAATCATGCAAACAACCTCTACTAGCAGCAAGGTTTCCCAGCGCAGGCGTTCATCGTTTTTCCGGCTCGCGGGTTGCGTCGCCATTGCGGCAGGCGTCTTCGCCGCGCAGCGCATCGCGAACTCAGCCGAAGCAATGACGAAGATTCCACCGCCTGCCCACGACGAGAGCGTCGGCACGGTGCATAGCGAAACCGCTGTGTTCGCGGGCGGCTGCTTCTGGGGCGTTCAAGGGGTGTTCGAACACGTGCGCGGCGTGAAGCAGGTCGCCTCTGGATACACAGGCGGCGCGGCTGGGACTGCGCAATATGAAACCGTTAGCGAGGGCGATACGGGGCACGCTGAGTCGGTGCAGGTCACCTATGACCCGACGCAGATAACGTACGGACGTTTGCTGCAGATTTTCTTCTCGGTTGCACACGACCCCACCGAGCTGAACTACCAGGGCCCCGACCACGGCACGCAATACCGCTCGGCGATCTTTCCGGCCAATCCTGAGCAGCGTAGCGTCGCGCAATCGTATATTGCGCAGCTCGACAAGGCGCACGTATTTTCAGGGCCAATCGTCACGCGCGTGGAAGATTTCAAGGGTTTCTATCCGGCAGAAAGCTATCACCAGAATTTCCTCGCGCTCCATCCTGACTACCCGTACATCGTGATTAACGATCTGCCGAAGGTGAGTGGACTGAAGCGCATGTTTCCCGATCTGTATCGCAACGATCCGGTGCTGCTCAAAGTGAGCGGCTAGTTTCTCGAGCGAGCCGCTCAACCCTCGAATCAAGCCTTCAACGGTAGCCAGATTTCGAGCCCACCCATGCCGCTGACCGGATCGAACTTCTCGTCATAGCGCTCGAAGTTGGGCGCATCGGCGGGAATATGTCCCGATGCCGGCAGCCACTGATTCCAGATCGTGTTCCAGGTGCGCCGTATGGTCGAGATATGCTCGCGGTGGTTGAACACAGCGTAGCGCTGCGGGGAAATGCGCAAGCGGCTCAGTTCGGCAGGCAATGCCGAAAAGTCGCTGACTTCGACGCCGCATAGATAGTCGACGTTGCCGGCGTCGTCGGCGTTGTAGCAGACGCCATACGCCACGTTGCCGACCTGGCCCGGCACTCTGCCGAAGTATTCGCCAAAGCGCTGCCACTGCGAAGGAATCGCGGCGCAGGTTTCGCTTGTATAGCGCTCGCTCAGGCCCGCGACGAGAAACGGTTTGCCGTCTTCGAAACGCGGCGGTTCGAGATGCGTGAGAAGGGTTTCGTCCATTTTGATCGGCTCCACGATAGCAATGTTGTCGAGATGACCACGCGCGCGCAGCGCTTCGGGCGTCAGTCCGAATTGCTCGCGAAACGCACGCGTGAATGCTTCGTGAGAACCGTAACCGGCGTCGATGGCGACCGTCAGAATATCGGGTGCACCGTCGGCGAGACGCCGTGCCGCTTCGCTCAAGCGGCGCGCGCGAACATAGCGCATGACCGAAAGCCCTGTGGCCGCTTCGAAAGCGCGCGCCAGGTGAAAGCGCGACACGCATCCACAGTTGGCGATGTCGTCGAGCGTCAACTCGCGAGCAAAGTGGCTTTCGATAAACCAGAGCGCTTTTCCAACGGGGTTCATTTCGGCTCTCACGTCAGCATGAAGCCAGCATAGCCAGGCGCGATGCGGCGCATTTGATCGCGCTTGCGGTTTTTCGGTGGGCGTCTGATTGACCGCGATCGACCCTGTCTCAGGTCGGGCAGGTCAGTAGTTTTCGGTCGCTGCCGCGTTACCGGCGCCACGCGACTGCGCCGCAGTGGACCCGCCGTCGCCGTGTGCATCTGCATGTGCGTTTGCGCTACCAGGTTGCCCCGGGCGCAGCAGCAAACCACCCAATACACCCGCCGCTGCCGCGAAGATCGCACCGAACAGGAACGCCACGTGGTAGCCGCTGTTGAGCGCCGTCACCGCGTTTTCAGAAGCCTGCATCGCGTCGCTACGCGCGGCAGCGAGGCTAGCGAGCACGGCGAGGCCGAGTGCGCCACCCATCATGAACGACGTATTGACGATCCCGGACGCGAGACCCGAGTCGCTCGGATCGACGTCGCTCATGGCGGCCAGCAGCAAGGGATTGAATGCAATGCCCGCGCCGAAGCCGAGCAGGATCATGCCGGGCAACACGTCGAGCACGAAGCTGCCATTGACAGGCGCGCGTGCAAACAGCGCGAGGCCAATCGCCGCGACCAGCAGCCCGACGGCAAGTGGAAGGCGCAGGCCGAAGCGCATCACCACGCGCGCCGACAGGCCCAACGAAAAGAACGCCATGATCAGATTGGCCGGCAAAAACGCGAGCCCGACCTGCAAAGGCCGGTAGCCGAGCACGCGTTGCAGATACAACGCGGAGATGAAGAACCACGCGAACATTGCCGCCGCCCACAGCACACCGACCACATTGGCGGTTGCGACATTGCGCAGGCGGAACAGACCGAGTGGCATCAACGGATGCTGCACGCGCGCTTCGATCACGAGAAATACGGCCAGCAGCGCGAGCGCGGCGAACAGCAGTCCGAGCGTCTGCGCCGAGGTCCAGCCCGCTTCATTGCCATTCACGACGGCGTACACGGCCAGCATCAGCGAAGCGGTGACTGTCACCGCGCCGGCCACGTCGAGCCGCTCGCCATGAGCATGGCCGCGCGCCGATGGCAGGAGCGCGACGCACAGCGCGTAGACGGCGATGCCAATCGGCAAGTTGACGAGAAAGATCCAGTGCCAGCTCAGCAGGTTGGTCAGCAGACCGCCGAGCAACACGCCGATGCTGCCGCCGCCCGCGCAGACGAAACCGTATATGCCCATCGCTTTCGCGCGTTCGCCCGCTTCGGTGAACAGATTCATGATTAGCGACAGCGAAACAGCGGAGACGACTGCGCCGCCCAAACCCTGCACGGCACGCGCGCACACCAGCAGAATTTGCGAATCCGCCAGGCCGCACGCGAGCGACGCCAGCGTGAACAGCGTGATGCCGCCGAGGAACAGCTTGCGATGACCGTAGAGATCGCCCAGCCGTCCGCCAAGCAGCAGGCAGCCGCCGAAGGTGAGCATGTACGCATTGACCACCCACACCAGCGAGGTTTCGGTAAAGCCGAGGTCCGCGGCGATCGACGGCAAGGCAACGTTCACGATCGTCGTATCGAGCACGATCATGAGCACGCCGAGGCACAGAACGATCAGCGCCAACCAGCGTTTGTTGCCGTGGATGGAATGGGTCATGCAGGGGCTCCTTTGCCGTGGTCTATCGAGCGGAAGCGGGCTCAAGCAGGCTCAAGCGGGCACCAGCGGATGCAATCGAATGCCGGACGTTCCGCCGCTCGGCGCGAAGTCGAAACCCGGTCGGCAACCCGTTGATGGCAATGGGGATTTTTAGTCTAGCACCCGCGAGTTTTAAGCCACAACTACGAATTCCTGGGCGGCGTTGGCCGTCAATCGCCGCCCAGTAGTTCGTACTTGCCACCGCGCTCCAGCGCTCGCTGATAGGCGGGCCGTGCGTGAATGCGTTTCAGGAAATCGACGACGGCGGGAATCTGCCCTTCCATGCCGCCGCGCGCGGTGGCGGCTTCGAGCGGAAAGCTCATCTGAACGTCAGCCGCCGTGAAATCATTGCCGACGAACCAGCCGCTCGCGCCCAATTCCTTATTGATGTAGCCGAGGTGCAGCTTCAACTGCGGATCGATGAAGCTCGATTGCAGCGTCCACGCGATCTTGCGGGCGATCGGCGTCGCGAAGAACGGCATCGGCGCGCTGGCGATGCGCAGGGCGATCAGCTTCAGCAGCAGCGGCGGCATCGCCGAGCCTTCCGCATAGTGCATCCAGTAGGTGTAGCGCAGCCGCTCGGGCGTGCCCGCTGCGGGGGCGAAGCGGCCTTGACCGTACTTGTCGACCAGATACTCGATGATTGCGCCGGATTCGGCGAGGGTCTGGCCGTCGTCCGTAATGACGGGCGACTTGCCGAGCGGATGCACCGCGCGCAACTCGGGCGTCGCCAGCATCGTTTTCGGATCGCGCTCGTAGCGCTTGATCTCGTACGGCACGCCGAGTTCTTCGAGCAGCCACAACACGCGTTGCGAGCGGGAGTTGTTCAGATGATGGGCGATCAGCATGGGTCGAAGGAGGTTGGCCGGTGAAGCGTCACATCATAGGGGCGTTGTGCCGAGGCGGGGCTCTATTTGCTCGCCCCTTTGACGAAAGGGGCGAGCCATGCGGTGCGTCTCTTACTCCGATCCCATGCAACATAGTTGCCGAGGAAAGAGGGACTACATGAGGGGCTACCCGAGCGTACGCAATTCAAAGCGTTTGATCTTGCCGGTTTCGGTGCGCGGCAGCGAGCCGATGAAAGCGATGACGCGTGGGTATTTATACGGCGCCACGCTATTTTTAACGAAATCCTGCAGTTGCGCGACCATTTGGTCGTCAGGCGTATAACCTGGGTTCAGCACCACGAAGGCCTTGACGATCTGTCCGCGCGTCTCGTCGGGTACGCCGATCACGCCGCATTCGGCCACCGCGTCGTGTTGCATCAACACGCTTTCCACTTCCGGGCCGGAGATGTTGTAGCCGGCGGAGACGATCATATCGTCGGCGCGGGCCTGATAGAACACGTAACCGTCTTCGTCGAGATAGACCGAGTCACCGGGAAGATTCCAGCCATCGCGAACGAACTTCGCTTGCCGTTCGTCGGCGAGATAGCGGCAGCCCGTCGGCCCGCGCACCGCGAGTTTGCCGATTGTGCCAGCCGGGACCGGTTGCATGGCGTCGTCCACGGCCTGCACGACGTAACCCGGCACCGCGCGACCGATGGCATGCGGGCGGATCGCGTCGCCTTGCGCCGAGATGAAAATATGGATCAGCTCCGTGCCACCGATCCCGTCGATCATCTCGATGCCGCTTGCGTCGTGCCATAGCCTGCGTGTCGAATCCGGCAACGCTTCTCCCGCCGAGACCGTTTTCTTCAAGCTTGAAACGTCGTGATGCGCGACGAGCGGAGCCATCTGCCGATAGAACGTCGGCGCGGTGAACATGATCGTCGCGTGAAAGCGCTCGACGGTTTGCAGCAAGGTCTCAGGCGTGAGCTTCTCGATCAGCACCGTCGACGCGCCCACTCGCAGCGGAAAGCACAGCAAACCACCGAGGCCGAATGTGAAGGCGAGCGGCGGCGTGCCGCAAAACACATCGCTCGATGAGGGTTTCAGAACATGCCGCGGAAACAGATCGCACATCGCCAGGACGTCGCGATGAAAGTGCATGCAACCCTTCGGTGCGCCCGTCGTGCCGCTGGTGAAGGCGATCAGGCAGACGTCGTCAGCGGCGGTATCGCAGGCGGTGAAGTGGCCCGGCTTGTTGATCGCGAGGGTGTCGAGCGAATCGGCGGAATCATCGTGAAACAGGCGCGTTTGTTTCAAACCCGCACAGTAGAACTCGTCCTTGGGATCGTTGCAGCGTGCGAGTTCGGCGGTCAGGCGTGCGTCGCATAGCGCGGCGTTGACTTGCGCCTTGTCGATGATCTGCTTGAGTTCTTTCGCACGCAGCAGCGGCATGGTGGGCACCACGACGAGGCCGGCTTTCAGCGCCGCGAGCGCCGTCACTGCCATGTGCAAGGTGTTCGGTCCGCGTAACAGCACGCGGTTGCCAGGCTGCAAACCCATTTCATCGACCAGCACGTGCGCGCTGCGATTCACCAAGGCGAGCAACTCGCCGTAAGTGGTCGCCTGCGGTTTTCCATCCACGTCCGACCAGATCGCCGGACGGTCGCGATGTCCCGCTTCGATCGTTCTGTCGAGCAATTCCGTCGCGCAATTGAAGCGCGCCGGGTAAGCAACGTCCGGGTTGTCGAGCAGAAAGACAGGCCATTGATCCTGCGGCGGAAGATTGTCGCGCGCGAAGGTATCGACGTGTGCTGACGGTTCCATCATGGTCTCCCGGGCGTTGAGCCGGCTGAATGCGCTTCGGTTGGCTTGGTGGCTGGCTATTGCGTGTTTCGTGTGCTTACTGCGGAATCACTGCCGTGGCTTCGATCTCGACCTTGGCTTCGTCTTCGATCAATGCAACGACCTGTACCGCGCTCATCGCGATGTCGTAGTCGCCGATCAACTCGCGAAACGCACGGCCGATATCTTTCAGCGAGGCGAGGTATTCGCGCTTGTCCGTGACGTACCACGTCAGCCGGACCAGATGCTCGGGCTTGCCGCCCGCTTCGTGCAGGACGGCGAGGATGTTCTTGAGCGCCTGAATCGCCTGCTGCGCGAAGTCGGTGGTCTGAAAACGCGCCTGTTCGTCCCAGCCGATCTGGCCGGCGATGAACACCTGCGTGCCGGTTGCGGCAACGCCGTTCGCGTAGCCGCGCGGCTTGATCCAACCGGCGGGAAGGAGAGCTTTTTTCATGAGCGATGCGCCTCGATGGATTCAGGCTGTGGGACAAACGCCGCGAGCGCGCTCGCGATGTCTGTGGGAATGTCGATGGATGTGCCGCTTTCGAGCGATGTCGTTACCAGCACCTGTTTCGCGCGAAACCGGATTTCGTCGCCGTGCTGGCCGACGATCTCGATACTGATCGAGCGGCGCCCGACCTTCGTGACGCTGAGTGACAGCGTGATCGTTTCGCCCATCTGGCTCGGCCGCGAAAACTCGCAATCGAGTCTGACGATCGGCAAACCGACCCGGCGTTGCGCGATCATTTGCGCATAGTCGATCTGCATGCCTTCGTTGAACCAGTCTTCGACCAACGCGTTGGTCATCACCAGATATTGCGGAAAGAACACGATGCCGGCCGGATCGCAGTGCTGGAAGCGGATACGGACAGGTCGTTCGAAGGTCGCGTTCATTTCGCTGCGTCCTTGATGGCTTCCGCGGCGTGCGCCTTCAGAAGGTCGCGGCCGACAATCAACTGCTGCACCTCAGTCGCGCCTTCATAGATCCGCAACGCACGAATTTCACGGTAGAGCATCTCGACGGCTGTGCCGCTTTGCACGCCCATGCCGCCATAGAGTTGCACGGCGGCGTCGATCACCTGTTGCGCGCCTTCGCTTGCGTGCCACTTGGCCATTGCGGCTTCACGCGTGACCTGTTCGCCCTGATCGCGCAGCCAGGCTGCGCGATAGACCAGCAATGCGCTGCTGTCGATCGTCAATGCCATTTGCGCGAGCTTGGCTTGCGTCAACTGAAAATCGCCGAGCGTCTGTCCGAACATCTTGCGCGACGCCGCACGCGAGAGACCTTCAGCCATCGCATGACGCGCGAAGCCCAACGACGCTGCCGCCACCGAGGTGCGGAAAATATCCAGCGTACGCATCGCGAGTTTGAAACCTTCGCCGGGTGCGCCGAGCATCTGGCTGCGCGGCACGCGTGCGCCGGCAAAGTGCAAACGCGCTAGCGGATGCGGCGCGATCACGTCGATGCGTTCGGCGATTTCCAGACCCGGGGTGTCGGCATCGACGATGAAGGCGGTGATGCCGCGTGCGCCCGGCGCTTCGCCGGTTCTGGCGAACACTACGTAGAAGTTGGCGATGCCGCCGTTGGAGATCCACGTTTTGTCGCCGTCGAGTACGTAGAAGTCGCCGTCTTCGCGCGCTGAGAGGGACATCGCAGCGACGTCCGATCCCGCTTCCGGTTCCGACAAAGCGAAGGCGGCGATAGCCGTGCCATTTGCGACCCGTGGCAAATAACGTGTCTTTTGCTCATGAGTGCCGCCGAGCGAGATCGCGCCAGAGCCGAGTCCCTGCATCGCCAAGGCGAAATCCGCGAGACCGGAATGCTTGGCGAGCGTCTCACGCAGCAGGCACACCGCGCGCGTGTCGATCGTGTCGCCATTCCCGCCGTAGGCAACGCCGCCGACACCGTATTTCAGCCAGCCCGCTGCACCGAGTTCACGGACCAGGCGGCGGCAGGTTGCATCGACGTCGTCATGTTCTACGTGCGAGAGATTCGCGCGGCACCATGCTTCGATACCCGCAGCCAGTTCGCGATGGCGTGGTTCGAAAAACGGCCAGGCCAGTGCGCTGTGCAGATCCAGATCGCTGTTGGTGCTCAATTCAATCTCCCTCGAAGACAGGGCGGGACTTCGCGGCAAACGCGCTATACGCACGTTCGAAATCGCGCGTGCTCATACAGATTGCCTGTGCTTGCGCTTCCGATTCGATCGCTTCGTCGATGCTCATGCTCCATTCCTGGTGCAGCATCTTCTTCGTGATGCCGTGCGCGAAGGTCGGACCGGCGACGAGATCGGCGGCGAGCTTCTGTGCGTCTGCGATGAGCGCTGCCGGTTCGCACAGGCGGTTATAGAAGCCCCATGCGTGGCCCTCGTCACCACTCGCCGAGCGGCCGGTGAACAGCAATTCGGCGGCGCGTCCCTGACCGATGATGCGCGGCAGGATCGCGCAAGCGCCCATATCGCAACCCGCGAGGCCGACGCGAGAGAACAGAAACGCGAGCTTGCTGCGCGCGGTGCCGAGCCGCATATCGGACGACATTGCCAGGATCGCACCGGCGCCGGCACAGACGCCGTCGACTGCGGCGATGATGGGTTGCGGGCAGTGACGCATCGCTTTGACCAGATCGCCGGTCATGCGCGTGAACAGCAACAGTTCCGGCATCGGCAGATCGATCAGCGGCGCGATGATGTCGTGCACGTCGCCGCCGGAGCAGAAGTTCTCGCCTGCGCCGTGAATCACGACTGCCTTCACGTCGGTCGCGTACGCGAGTTGCCGGAACAAATCGCGCAACTCCGCATACGATTCGAACGTCAGCGGGTTTTTGCGTTCGGGGCGGTTCAGCGTGATCGTCGCGACCTTGTCGGCGACCGACCAGCCGAAGTGCCGCGCCTCGTAACCGGCGAGTGTCAGGCGGTTGCCGGCTAGCAGCGCGTCGGCGTTGGATCGTGTCATGAGTGTCTCCAGTTCGGTGCGGATCAGTCTTTCAGACTGTCGAGCAGATGTTGTTTGAGTTTGCCGAGGCGCTGATGGGTGCGCGATTTTTCGTCGAGGCTCAAGCCGCCGAACAGTTCGACAACCCATTGCTCATGCGCGATGGCCATCTTGTCGAACGCCTTGCGACCCGCGGGTGTGAGGCACACGCTGATCGAGCGGCGATCGTTGGGATCGGTGCCACGCGAAACCAGACCTTCTTTTTCGAGCTGATCCGTAATGCCGGTCACGTTGCCGCCCGTCACCATCAAACGGCGCGACAGTTCGGTCATCTTCAGGCCTCCCGGATGACGTTCTAGTTGTGCCATCAAATCGAAACGCGGCAACGTGGTGTCGAATTCGTTGCGCAGGCGCTTGCGCAGTTCGGCTTGCACGAGATTGGTTGTGGTCAACATGCGCAACCATAGACGCAGGCCCATGTGACTATCGGCGCCGGTACTCATTTCCAGATCCACGACGTTCTCCGCTGGTTTGGCGACGCCTTTGCGCGGCGGCTTTGTTTCAGCCGTCGTAGTCTTTTTGAAGTTCGATAACTTGGTCACATTACTTCTCCACCGGAGATGGAAATGGATTGACCCGTGATCGCGTCCGAGCCGGGTTGGCAGAGCCAAAGCACTGAGTTCGCGACTTGCTCCGGGCTCACGAAACGACGCTGCGGATTCGTGCGCAGCAAGGTTTCACGCGCTTGTTGTTCGGTGCGTGAGGTCTTGCTGGTGATCTGTTCGAGCGATGCATGCAGCAGTTCGGTTTCTGTATAACCGGGGCAGACGGCGTTGACCGTGATGCCCTTGGTTGCGACTTCCAGCGCGAGTGAACGCGTCAGGCCGATCACGCCATGTTTCGCGGCGCAGTAAGCGGCGACGTAGGCGTAGCCGATTTGCCCCGCTGTGCTCGCGACATTGACGATGCGGCCGTGGCCACGATCGAGCATGCCGGGTAACACGGCGCGCGTGCCGAGGAAGACGCCGGTGAGGTTCACGTCGAGCATGCGCTGCCAGAGCGCCATGTCGGTGTGAGTGAAGGGTGCGGCTTGCGCCTGGCCGGCGTTGTTGACGAGGATATCGATTGCGCCGGCTTGTGCGAATGCCTTCTCGACCGATTCTTCGCTGGTGACGTCGACGCTGATGCAGGCGACCTCGCCGAGCCCGTTGAAAATCTCCCGCTGCGCATCGAGACGTTGTGCGTTGCGGCCCATCAAGGTGACGCGGGCGCCAGCGCGCAGCAGCGCTTCGGCTACGGCGGCGCCGATGCCGCTGCCGCCGCCTGTGACGACAGCGTGCTGTCCTGCGAGGGTCGTGTTGGGCGTATTCACGTGGTTCCTTCAGCGCGTTGCGCGCGTTCTTGCGGCGACAAGCCTGCGTTCGCGGCGGCCTGTGCACGCTCGCGTTCGAGATTGCGCTCGAGTTGCGACTTGGCTGCCGTGTAAGGCTTCGGCCACGTCACGTCCAGATAGCCGATTTTTGCGGCTTCATTCAACGTCCACGACGGGTTAGCCAGATGCGGCCGCGCGATCGCACAGAGATCGGCACGGCCTGCCGCGATGATGCTGTTCACGTGGTCCGCTTCCGAGATCGCACCAACGGCGATGGTTGCGATGCCGGCTTCGTTGCGCACGCGGTCGGCAAAAGGCGTCTGGAACATGCGGCCAAACACGGGCTTTTCCTGCTTGCTGACCTGGCCCGACGAGACGTCGATCATGTCCGCGCCTGCGGCTTTGAACGCGCGGGCGATCTGAACGGCGTCGTCGGGCGTGGTGCCGCCTTCGACCCAATCGTTAGCGGAAATACGCACGGAAATCGGCTTGTCTTGCGGCCAGACGGCGCGGATCGCCTTGAAGACCTGCAACGGGTAACGCAGACGGTTTTCAAGTGAGCCGCCATATTCGTCGGTGCGCTGATTCGTCAACGGCGACAGGAAGCTCGAGAGGAAATAGCCGTGTGCGCAGTGCAGTTCGAGCCAATCGAAGCCGGCTTCCGTGGACATTTGTGTGGCGCGTACGAATTGCGCTTCGATTTCTTTAAGTTCGTCTCGTGTGGCTTCATGCGAGGTCTGACTGACGCCGCTTAAATATTGCTGCGGCGAAGCGGACACGAGCGGCCAGTTGCCTTCGTCAAGCGGCTGGTCGATGCCTTCCCACGCTACACGTGTCGAGCCTTTTGCGCCGGAGTGCCCTAGCTGAATGCCGATCTTCGCGTCCGATTGACTATGCACGAGATCGACAATTCGCTTCCATGCCGTGACATGTTCCGGCGCGTACATGCCGGGACAAGCGGGCGTGATGCGCGCTTCGGGCGACACGCAGGTCATTTCCGTCATGACCAGCCCGGCGCCGCCCATGGCGCGGGCACCGAGATGCATCAGGTGATAGTCACCGGCGATGCCGTCGACGGCGGAGTATTGCGCCATCGGCGAGACGACGACGCGGTTTTTCAGGGTGACGCCACGCAACGTGAAGGGCGTGAACATCGGCGGAACGGAGTGCTTTTCAGGCGCGCGTTCAATGCCGGAGCGGTGTGCGAGCCAGTCTTCGAACGTCGAGAGATAGGTCGCGTCACGTTCCCGCAAATTCTCGTGCGAAATGCGCTGCGAGCGCGTAAGCAGCGAATACGCGAACTGTTCCGGTTCGAACGACGTATAGCGGTCGACATGCTCGAACCACTCCGTCGAATTGCGCGCGGCGTTCTGGATGCGCAATACGTCGATACTGCGGACATCCGTGTAGTGCTGCAACGCAGCGGGCAAATCACCCGGATGCGCGCCGATGCTGTTGGCGAGTTCGATCGAATCTTCGAGCGCGAGCTTGGTGCCCGAGCCGATCGAAAAGTGCGCGGTGTGCGCGGCGTCGCCCATCAGTACGATCGGCGTTTGCGTGCCATCGGCGTTACCGCGCCAATGAACCCATTCCTCGTTGACGACGCGCGGGAAGCGAATCCACTGCGACGACCCGCGCAAATGTGCGGCGTTCGACAGCAACGGGTTGCCGTCCAGATACTTGGCGAACAGCTTCTCGCAGAACGCGATGCTATCTTCCTTGCTCATTTCGTCGAGACCGGCGGCGCGCCACACGCGCTCCGGTGTTTCCACAATAAACGTCGAGGTCTGATCGTCGAAGCGGTAGGCATGGGCCTGGAACCAGCCGAACTCAGTTTCTTCGAAAGCAAACGTGAAGGCGTCGAAGAGCTTTTTGGTGCCGAGCCAGACGAAGCGGCAATCGCGCATGTCGATCGCGGGCTTGTAAGTGGCGGTGTACTTCTGACGGATGGCGCTGTTGGCGCCGTCACAGGCGATGATCAGGTCGGCGTCGTAGGTGGTGTCGTCCGTGACCTGGGTTTCGAAAACCAGCTTGACGCCCAGTTCTTCGCAGCGGGCCTGGAGGATATTCAGCAGACGTTTGCGGCCGATGCCGCAGAAGCCATGGCCCGACGAGCGAACCTGCCTGCCGCGGAAATTGATCTCGATGTCGTCCCAGTGGTTGAAGGCGTCGAGGATCGCGTCTGCGCTCGGGGCGTCGGCGGCGCGCAGATTGCCGAGCGTCTGGTCGGAGAATACGACGCCCCAGCCGAAGGTGTCATAGGGGCGGTTGCGCTCGACCACCGTGACGTCATATGCCGGGTTCCGGCCCTTCATTAACAGGCCGAAGTACAAGCCGGCCGGGCCGCCGCCGATACATACGATGCGCATGTTGACTCTCCATGTGGACCTTTCTCTGGAGGGTAATTTAGGCGTCGATAGTTTAGATGTCAAGTAAATTGTGGGGCAGCGCGTGTGCGCGTTGCGGCGGATGATCAGTCAACAAATGAAGCGGGCGAGACGCGCATCGTATACCCGTTCACCGGACGGGTGTCCTGTCGTTGGTCAACTACGTGTATCAACCCCGCGGAGAAGAACTTCCTCCATAGGGGCGGGGACATGGACGAAGTACCCCTGTATGTAGTCGGCTCCCATGTCTCGCAGCAATGCCGCGACGGCGGCTGTTTCGACGAATTCCGCAATGGTCTGCTTGCCGACTGCCTTTGCTACATCGCAGATACACCGCACCATCGCCTGATCAATGGGGTCATGTTCGAGATTGGTGATGAACTGTCCGTCGATCTTGAGGTAGTCCACAGGCAACGCTTTAAGGTAGCCGAACGACGATGCGCCACTTCCGAAATCGTCCAGGGCGAAGTGCATGCCGCGCAATCGCAGCGACTGGACGAACTCCGTTGCAACTGACAGATTCGTGATCGCCGCTGTCTCTGTTACTTCAAAGCAAAGCTTATGCGTGTCGAATTGAAATGAGTCAGCCAGATCCCTCACGTACCGATGGAAGGCGTGGTCACCAATGGACTGGCCGGAGAGGTTCACCGCGATACTGTCAACGTGGTCCAACTGGTCGCGATGGTGTGTCATCCATGCGAATACGTATTTGACCACCCAGCGGTCAATGCGGGAGGCCATGTGGAAACGTTCAGCCGCTGACAGAAAAACGTCGGGCAGTACCAGAGTCCCATCAGACTCGCGCAGGCGCAACAGAAGTTCGCACCGAAGATGGTTCTCCTGCTGACCAAGCGCCCGTATGCGCTGGGCATATAGCTCGAAACGGTCTTCATCGAGGGCCTGCTCCAGACGCGTGACCCACTGCATCTCGCCGTGCCGCGCGATTACGGCCTGATCGGCGTCGAACCACGAGTGCACACGGTTACGCCCGGCGTCCTTGGCGGCGTAGCACGCATTGTCAGCGGCCTGAAGCACGGCCGCAGTCGTTGGCCAGCGATCGTCAATGGGTACCAGACCGATGCTCGCACCAATATGGAAGCGACGTTCGTTGTAGGCAAATCGAAATTCGTCGAGGCGCTCGCAGATCTGGGAGGCGACCCGACGGGCCTGCTCCGTGTCGCATTGCTCCAGGATGACGCCAAACTCGTCGCCTCCTAGCCGGGCTAGTGTGTCGGTTGCCCGGATACACTGTCCCACCTGTTCCGTCACTTGTCGCAGCAACTGGTCGCCGGCGATATGCCCGAAGGTATCGTTCACGACCTTGAATTGATCAAGGTCGATGTACAGCATGGCGTGTTTGCTGCCTGCCTCGCGTGCATGGATTAGCACGCGGTTAAGTTGCGTTTCGAATTCCGCGCGATTTAGCAACCCCGTGAGGGCATCATGTGTGGCGCGATAGCTCATTTCTTTGGTGAGCCGACGTTCTTCGGTCACGTCGTGAAACACCAGAACGACACCCAGAACTTCGCCAATCGCACTGACGATCGGGGCAGCGGAATCCTTGATCGCATGTTCTGCACCAGACCGTGATATCAGGACGGTATTGTCAGTGTTACCTACGACGCGGTTCTCACTCAGACACTGCGTGACGGGATTCGGAGCGTGTATGCGCGTTGATTCGTTGCGGGCATCAAATACATCGTCCAGCGGAAGGCCGCGCGCCTGGGCAATGAGCCAGCCCGTTAGTCGCTCTGCCACTGGATTCAGGTATGTGACGCGACCGTGCGGATCGGTTGTGACGACGCCGTCGCCGATTGAATGCAACGTTATCTGGAGGAATTCATGCTGTTCGGCAAGGGTCGCCTGCATCCGCTTGCGCTCGGTGGTCTCGAGGACCAGAACAGCACACTGATTGGGGCCGGGGCGATATGCCACCATGTCAAACCAGCCGTCCCCTGCTGTCGGTATATCCTGTCGCGCAACCGGCTCGCCGGTGAGTACAACCCCAGTTAGCGTGCCGAGCCAGTCCCATTCCAGGTCTGCCAGCCCGGCAAACACCTCGGAGACCTTCCTGCCGATCATGAGATCGGACGGAATATGACTTGTCCTTGCAATTGCCGGATTTGCCGCGACGAACCGGAAATCGACAACCTTCGCAGTTGCGTCGCTGACAATATCCAGCAATACGAATCCGACCTGCATGTGCTCAAAAAGCGCGCGATACCGGCGCTCACTTTCGAGCAGGGTGGCCTCGACCTTCCTGCGCTCAGTGATATCCTCGATCACGGCCATGGACCGCCATGGCACGCCGTCGCTCTGCCTTTCGAGAAAGGCGGACAACAATACGTCGATCACTTCGCCGTCCTTGCGCACCATTTCGTATTCGACGTTGCGGCAATGACCGGTGCGGAAGAACTCGGGAAGCACGACCTGACGGGCGTACTCGCGCGACGCGGGTGTCAGGAAATCGGATGACGGCCGCCCCAGCACCTCGACCCGGTCATACCCAAGCGTGCGAAGCCATAAGTCGCTCACGCTTATGAGCCTGCCTTGCACATCAATCGAGTGAAGCATCGCCGGGGTGCGTTCGTAGAGTTCGCGATACCTCCGCTCGCTCTCGATCAACGCCTGTTCGGCGCGCCTGCGTTCACTAACATCGCGTCCCACTGCATGGATCGCCACAATCCGTCCGTCGATGTCTGTCACCGGTCGGTAGTTCCAGCGCACCCATCGTTCGACATTATTTATCGTGGACATACGGGCGACCAGCGTCGCGCCCGATCGACGCGTCACCACGTCACGTAGAGCCGCGGCCACCGATGCGCGGTCCTCGTCGGCAACCGTATCAAGCAGGTTGGCACCTGCAAGCCTCGACGAGGAGCCGTCCATATAGCGAGCGGAGGCGTCGCTAACGTAGCCGATCTCTCCACTGGAACTGGCCAGCACGACGAGGTCTGTTTTCGGCTCAGGAGCGGTGTTCAGATTGAATCCCTTCCCGAACGGGGCGTCGGCGAGGGCACCCGCAGTGGGATTGAGCAGGCAGGTGCTGACAATATGCGCCAGGCTGTCCAGAGCAGCACGTTGCATACGAGTCAGTCGTTGCGGCTCGCATGCCGCCACCGACAGCACACCTATGCACTGCCCCATCGGGAGAAGGATCGGCGTATTTGCATAGAACCGGATCTCAAGCGTACCGAAGATGAACGGATTCTGGGCAACGCGAGGATCGTCAGCCGCATCGACCACCTCAACCGCTTGATGGTCGCCCGCAACGAGCAGGCAGAACGCCGCCTCAGCGGCCGTCCACTCTTCCGCAGATAACCCGACATCTGAATGAAGCCAGCTCGAGTCAGGATCCGGCAAGGTTACTGCGGCGATCGGCACCTCGCAAATCGTCGCAGCGAGGCGTGCGACCTCTTCAAAAACTGAGGTGATTGTGCCACTGACAATAGCCGAATTGTTAGCGTCGCCACGATGCGCGGGCCGGTACTCAGGCAGACGGTGAGATGTCATGTCGGGGTTCCCCGGAAGATTGCACGACTGAATGCGAAAGGTATCAACAGCGTACGCTGTTCTTTTGTTTTTGCCGTTTCCGGAACATATCTTGACTGACGGTCCCGACAAGGACCACAAGTCTGCACGGCAGGGTGAATCTGTCATGGATGCGATAACGGCTGGTTGCCGTCGGCGCGCAGGCGAGCGGAGACGGCGCGATTCCGAAGGTAGGCGAGCAATGCGCATACCCGGTCCGGCGTGACCGCACAGAGGACCGAAGAGCGGGTCATGTACTTTTGCCTTGCGCATACCATGTACGGATTGACGGTCACGCAGACAAGCGTCCTCCCGGCACGGATGGCTTCGCTAGCCCACGTTTAACCGCCTGAACCTCAGAGTTGCATTGATCCGGACGTCGGCACTTCGACTCACTGGAGGTGCTGGCCGCCGTTGATGGCGATATTCGCCCCGGTCAGAAAACCTGCCTCGCGCGAACACAGGTACAGGACTAGCGCGGCGACTTCGGCGGGCTGTCCGAGCCGTCCGACAGGTATCTGGGGAATGATCCTGGTTTCGAGGACGTCCTGCGGCACCGCCATCACCATCCGCGTCGCAATGAATCCTGGCGAGATCGTGTTAACGGTTACACCTCTTTTCGCGACCTCGAGCGCCAGCGATTTCGTGAAGCCGTGGATGCCTGCTTTCGCGGCCGCATAGTTGGTCTGGCCGAAGCCGCCTTTGGAACCGATGATCGAGGATATATTGATAATGCGTCCCCAGCCACGCTCGACCATGCCGTCGCAGACGGGCTTCGTCATGTTGAAGACCGAATCGAGGTTGGTGCGGATGACTGCATCCCAGTCGACCTTGTCCATCTTCCTGAAAACGGCATCGCGGGTGATACCGGCATTGTTGACCAGGATGTCAACCGGGCCCACTTCGTCGAGGATTCTTCCGGCACACGTTGCACACGATTCGTGGTCCGCCACATCGACGGCATAGGCGTGGAACAGGCGGTCCTGGGTTTCCATGCGTGCAAGCCACGCGTCGACGCCTGTGTTTTTAGGCGAGTAAGTGACAATGGTCGTGTAGCCGGCATCGCGCAGTCTGATGCTGATGGCTTCGCCAATCCCGCCGGTCCCACCTGTGACAAGGGCGATCTGATTCGTCATTTCCGTTACCTGATCGTCGATTCAAAGAAAAAAGCGACGCACGGGCCTCCGAAAAGATCGGAGCGTTCCCACACCATGAATTTCGCAGTTTGACGACCTGCAGATGCGGACATAACAGCCGTACGTCGCGGAAGGAACGACTACTTCGATGTAGCACGAGCAGCCCGTTCGGCCGCCTGCCTGGTGGTTTTTGACACGACTTCACTCACTGCTGCGGCATTGCTTTCTGCAGCGAGGATCGCCTGTTGAGTGGCCTTGTACGTCGTCTCGTACCAGGTGCCTGCGGCGGCAATCGCAGACTTCAAGGATGTAATGGCGGTTTCTGCAGCGGCCGGCGCATGCCGCGCGGCCCCGCCAATCGCCTCCTGCAATTTGCGCTGCTGCCCAGTGACATACTCATTGATGACGTTTGCAAATTCCAGTTGGGAATTTGATGCAATGGCGAATAATTGCCGGTAGTACGACTGGATTTGCGGCGCGATCCGTTCCGCCGCGCCACTGTGCAGTGCGCCCCATTCTTGAAGACTGTTTCCCGATAGCGCTTCGAACACTACCTCTCTGGTTTCGGTGATACTCGACCTGGCGGTTTTCAGATTCAGTTCGATCATCTTCTGAAAAATCTCGACGGTTCTGTTTGCCAAAGCAAACGATGCTTCCATGCTAGCCTGTTGCCCCACAGAGTTTTGCTCAGGATTCCACAGATTCATCGCTTGCTCCAAAAAGGTGACAGGAAAGGGGTACGTTGAGAGAGAAAAAAACCTTCATCCAATGAAGCCGGGTTGTGTCAAAAGATCTTCGCCCCTGCGCCCTTGACGACATGGGCATCTGGAGCGCCGATATCGGCTTCTGCCACAGGTTCGAGAGGCAACGCTGAGGCGAGGGGATGCTCCGATCTGCCTGTACAGCATCTGCAGTCCCGTCGCCGGGACAGCACTGCCTTCGGCTTGCTGCCGGGTGCGGTGCGTCGTGGACGGCGCGGCTCATCATGCTGCTCCACGTCGAACCGGTCCAACTGCAGAAGCAGGCTATCGATCGAGCATAACTGGACCTTCGTGAGATGGCACGAGTCGAGTAACCGGTAGAGCCGTCTGCGCCAATATTCGGCTGGCAGAATCGGGCCGTCTTCAAACCCGCATAACGACGGACGCATCACGCACTCGATGTGCGCGATGTCCTCATCGATCAATATACCCATGCCCGCCCCCGGTGCATTTTCGAATACTGCTCAATGACGTGTTTTACATTCGTGTGTGACCGGTACTATAGGTCTATCTATCTTCGAAATCCAATCTTAAATCGTGCATATGGCGATGCCGATGCCTGTCCGTAAATAGTTCGATAGAAAATCGTTAAAAAAGAACGCGCAATTCAAACACCTTTTCGCTTTGGCGTAACGCTATATGTCGAAGCAGGGGCTCCTTGTGCGAGCGTAACTCTGGCAAATATCCAATGTGCATGACGTTCGCTGGGTGGAGAAGGAATCAAACGGCGTCGTTGCCGCGTGGTGCAACAGCGAAGAGTCAATTTATTGGCGAATTCAGCACCTGTTACGTGCCGCACGATGGTGCACACGTGGTGAATTCGAGCCCGCCGAATCGTGCAAACGGGCATAGGGCGTCGGAGCCTTGACAGCGGCTCAATGGTTCCTACTATCGATTGACTGACCGGTGCCAGGACGAGAGCGAAGACTGCCTTTCTCTCCGTGGCATGGGAAGTCGCGGTCGAAGGTGAGCGGCCGTCGCCGCGACCTGAGGTTGTCTGCGAGCAATGTACGTCCCTACGCTCAATGCTCTCAGGAAGGCCGTTGAAATTTGCCCCGGCTGGATGATTGGGGTGCTGTCTCGACAAGCTCCGAATACGACTTGCTGCTGATTTTCGGATGCATAAGGTGGGTGGCCGATGTTGCGAGGGCGTGTACGGAGAAACGACATGTTCACTCGATTCCAATCAAGATTCCGGGTCATTGTTCTGATTCTTTTCACTGTGGTTTGTACGTCATCCGAAGCAATAGCGCAAACGACACGGCAGCTCGTCACTCAGGTTGTCGACGAGCGGCAGACCATTGAGCTGGCCGGCAATATCCGACCCGAGGCAAGCGCGCAGAACGATCTCGGGCGGGTCGACGACACGCTTGCGCTTGACCACATGCAGCTTCTGCTCAAGCGCCCAACCGAGACCGAAGCGGCTCTCGTGCGCTTCATCGATCTACTCCATGATCCGAAGTCGCCTTATTTCCATCAGTGGCTCACGGCCGAGCAATTCCGCGCGAATTTCGGTCCGGCAGACGCCGATGTGAGCATGGTCAGCAATTGGCTTTCGAGGCACGGACTCACGGTGAACGGCGTGCAGGCAGGTGGCATGGTGATTGACTTCTCGGGCACCGCCGGGCAGATCCGCGACGCGTTCAGGACAGAAATTCATCGGCTCGACGTGGGCGGCGTCGGGCATGTCGCGAACATGCGCAATCCCCGAATTCCGGCAGCACTTTCGGATGTGGTGAATGGGATCGTGTCACTGAATGATTTCCGGCCGCACACAAATTTCAAGTCCAGACCCGAATACACGTACACCAGTGGCAGTTCAACCTATCATGCAGTCGCTCCCGCGGATCTCGCTACGATCTACAATCTGAACCCGATGTTTCGTTCCGGCATCTCCGGCCAAGGCCAGACGATCGTCGTGATCGAGAACACCAACGTTTACAGCCCAGCCGACTGGACGACCTTCCGCTCGACCTTCGGATTGTCCAGCTACACGTCGGGCTCCTTTACTCAAATCCATCCGGTGCCGGCAAGCGGTGCGAACAACTGCACGAATCCCGGAGTCGTCGCGGGCAACGAGAGAGAAGCTGAACTGGACGCAGAATGGGCCAGTGCCGCGGCTCCAGGCGCCGCCGTCGTACTCGCGTCCTGCGGGGACACCAGTACCACGTTTGGCGGCCTGATCGCGCTCCAGAACCTCGTGAACAGCAGCAACCCGCCGGCGATAATCAGTATCAGCTACGGCGAATGCGAGGCGATGAACGGGGCCACCGCCAATGCCGCTTACAGTTCGGTCTACCAGCAGGCGGTCGCCCGCGGCATCTCTGTTTTTGTCTCGGCCGGTGACGAAGGGGCCGCGAGCTGCGACGCAAATTTGGGAAATGCCACCCATGGAATCGGAGTCAGCGGCTTTGCCTCGACACCCTACAACGTTGCGGTTGGGGGCACTGATTTCGGCGACACCTATGCCCGGACCACGGCTTCTTACTGGACCGCGGCAAATGCCGCGACCTATGGCTCGGCGATATCTTACGTCCCGGAAATTCCGTGGAACGATTCCTGCGCCAGCGTGCTGATTGCTGCTGCGAACGGCTACCGCACGACCTATGGCACGACCGGTTTTTGCAACAGCCCAACCGGCAACGCCAATTACCTGACGACGGCGAGCGGCAGCGGCGGCCCAAGCGGCTGTGCGGCGGGTGCGCCGTCGGTGAGCGGTGTCGTGAGCGGAACGTGCCGCGGCTATGCCAAGCCGGTCTGGCAAACGCTGCTTCTGCTGTTGGGCAACCCCGCCGACGGCGTGCGTGATCTTCCTGATGTCTCACTCTTCGCGGCCAACGGCGTTTGGGGCCACTACTACATTGTCTGCGATTCTGACGTGCCGGATGGCGGTGCGGCTTGCACAGGAGCCCCGAGCGGGTGGGCCGGCGGCGGGGGAACGTCATTCGCCGCGCCGATATGGGCCGGGTTCCAGGCCCTGGTGAACCAGGCGACCGGGTCCCGGCAGGGTAATCCGAACCCGGTCTACTATTCCCTCGCGGCCACGGAATATCTGTCGGGCGGGACCAGCACCTGCAATTCGAGTCGCGGCAATGGCGTCGCCAGCAACTGCGTCTTCTATGACATTACGCTCGGCGACATTGACGTGAACTGCTCAGGCACGAATGATTGCTATCGCCCGAGCGGCAATTACGGCGTCCTCTCAACGAGAAACAGCAGCTATTCGAAAGCGTACGGCACCGGTGCTGGTTGGAACTTTGCCACCGGCATCGGCACGGTCAACGTCACCAATCTGGTGAACGCCTGGCCGCGTTGACCGGTTCGATAAGTGGGTGTGTGGAGGCTACGCGCGCCGCGCAGGAGACCCCTTGGGGGGAAGCGGCGCTTGCGTTCGCGCGTCGGTCGATGATTGTTTTCGCCCATGTTGTTCAGCCGGGCGCCGGCTTTGGCGAAGAGTGCAGCGCAAGCCAGTTAGAACACGCCATGGACCAACCGGTAGCGCACGCGGCTCATGTGCCCGCGATAAGTCATGTCGTGAATGGAGGTTCGGATGAGTGAAGCAGTCGGAATCGTGATGAGTTCGTTCGTGCTGGCGATGGCACCCGTGTTCGTCGCCGCTCATTATTACCGGGAGCAGATGCGCCGAAAGCGGCTCAGGCAACTGGCTCACCGTCACTACTGGCCGCACTGGAGCAACGCCTGGCATTGAGCTTTTGCGCTCGCTGCGCTGTTGTTGCGGTACCAGGGGGGCGCGTCGTTGCCGGCACGTATGCGCGCACGGGTTTCGTCAGGAAACGCACACGGGCAATACCTACGCAATGGCTGCCGTCGCGCCGTACGCCACGCGGTAAACATCAATTCGGGCGACGCCGAAACAGCGATATCTTGTGACTCGGCTGCCGCGTTCTCAGGCGCGGTGGCCGCCTTCGGATGCTGCTGGTCCTCTCAACCAGCAGCATCCCCTCGGTCAGGGCTTCACCGCCCTGGATTTTTTTTCGCCCGACATGGGCGCACTCTTGCGGGTGCAAGGCGATGTAAGAAACGGACGATTTCAGTTCTCCGGATGCTTCCACATGCCCGGGTTTCAACCATCGCTGCATTGGAAGGCAGACCTTAAAGCAAGCTTTCTGGCGACGGTTCTATTCTTCGCACGGGGGTGGGTCGCTTTCCTTTTTATTCTCACGCCAATACGTTTGGTTCGACGCGCATTGATCAGGAAAACGAAGACTATGTGTGACGTTCAATCGCTGGACGCTCGTGGAAAATACCGCCTCACCACGATCGGGACGTGAGACTCTCGCTTCAAGGCTGAACCTCATACGGTGGACATGTGGACAGGCGCTGATCGTCTA
>NZ_VOSW01000328.1 GCF_009690905.1 Paraburkholderia madseniana | reverse complement strand
AGGCAGCCGAGACAGGATAACGGAAGGAATTTCGCCGGATTGCCGTGACGATGAAAATGACCATCGTCACGGCAATCCGGCGATGGCTAAACTCGTACCTTGACTTCGGCCGACTAATGGGTGTCGCGGTAAGGAAAGCGGGTCAAGCTAAGGTGATATGCGGAGGATGGCTTATGAAACCAACGAGTAAAATTGCTGGGCGGCAGACAGCGAAATTCTGCCCGAACATTTCATCTGTCCTTTCTTGATCATGTGCATCAATTCGATGCCACTCAGAGTGATGCGCGCGCAGTTGAAATCCTTGAGCCCGAGCATCGGTCGGGTTCTGCGTTTGATGGCCCGATGGTCCTGGTCGGGTAGCAGCAGCGCATTGCTGCGCTGCTGCCCCCTAAGAACCGTACGTGCGCCTTTAGGAGCATACGGCTCAAGCCTCTACAAAGGCATCTATCTACAC
>NZ_VOSW01000327.1 GCF_009690905.1 Paraburkholderia madseniana | reverse complement strand
TCGAGTGCGGCCTGCGCTGGCTCTTTGCCCGTGTATCCCTGATCGGCAAATGCCACCTTGACCGTGTGTCCCGTTACCTGCTGGACCTGACGCGCAAGCTCTGCTACCTGCGCACGCTCCTGCTCATTGGCCGGTGTCACATGTACCGCCAGCAACTGTCCCAGGGTGTCCACCGCAATATGGACCTTGCTGCCGCGCTTTCGCTTATAACCGTCATAGCCCGCGCGTGGTCCGCTCTCGCAGGTCGACTGTATCGTGCGGCCATCCAGGATGACCGCGCTGGGCTGTCCTTGCCGTCCCTGTGCCACGCGTATCACCGAGCGCAAGTCGCTGACCATGTGCTCAAAACAACCTGCCTGTAACCAGCGTTGGGTCTGCTGATACACCAATTCCCAAGGTGGGAAATCATTGGGCAGCATCCTCCACGGTGCGCCGGCCCGAGCCATCCAGCGCAA
>NZ_VOSW01000326.1 GCF_009690905.1 Paraburkholderia madseniana | reverse complement strand
TGAGCCGGGCAATCAACCTATCCTGCTAGTTTTTCTGGCAGGGTGTTTGGGGATGATCCCGATGACGATGATTGGCAAGGTGCGGCGGATGTTCCACCGCCAGAACAAGTCGGTACGCGAGATAGCGCGTCTCACAAGCCTGTCGCGCAACACGATTAGTAAATATCTGAACATGGATGTTCAGGAGGAGCCGAAGTATCAGCGGCGCTCGCAGCCGACCCGGTTGACGCCGTTTCATGAGGTGCTGGTGCAGGCGCTCAGTGTCGACGCGCGGCGACCGAAGAAGGAACGCCGCACCGCCTGGATGCTGTTCCAGGAGATCAAGGCTGGCGGCTACGACGGCTGTTACTCGCGGGTGACCGATTTCATCCGGGCCTGGCGGCAAGGCGAAGGCAAGGCGGTTTCGAAGTCGGCGTTTGTGCCGTTGCGATTCGAGCTGGGCGAGGCATTCCAGTTTGACTGGTC
>NZ_VOSW01000325.1 GCF_009690905.1 Paraburkholderia madseniana | reverse complement strand
ACCGCTCCATCAAACTGTTCGGTGCCACGGTCTGGTGCTGAAGAATGGCTTGAGCCGGATGCGAGGTGACTCGCACGTCCGGTTCTTAGGGGGCGGCGGCGCAGCAATGCGCCGCTGCTACCCGACATTGTTACGTCCGCACCCCGCTTAGGCGGGAGTGCGTCTGCTGCTGCACGTCTATATTCTATGGGCGGGCTGTAGTGGGGGAGCCGCAAGGCTCGCCGGCTTGACGTAACACCGGTCTGTCAACCCTTCTACGTGCCCGCTCACCCCTTCTCAAGCGAGTGTCGGGCGATCCAAGAAGTAACAGGGAGATCGTCACCATGAGCAAGTCCAACAAAAATCAACCCGTTTCACGTCCGCCTGTCGACGCAATCCAGTACGAAAAGCTTGCGCTGTCCGCCTTCGATTTATGCGACCGGCACCTGGCTCAACTGGATACCTTGATCACACTTGCGTCCTCGATATGTAGGAATCCT
>NZ_VOSW01000324.1 GCF_009690905.1 Paraburkholderia madseniana | reverse complement strand
GCCCGTGGTCTGCTGCGGGTAGTGGTGCATCTGGAATCTGGGTTCGTGCCCCTGCATGCGCCAGTGACAAGGGCGTCATACTTCCGGCGGCGCTGCGCGCGCCGAAGAGCAGTTCAAAAACCGATCGCTGCGTTTTGACGCCCACGGCTCGCGACCGGACCGTGGCTCATCATTGCACCGCCGCCACCACCGCGATTGTGATTGGAGCGGCAACTGCAATCGCATACCGCGACCGCGACTGTGACCGTGATTGCGGGGCACCGGCAAAACATTTGAAGTGGGGTTTCCCGGGTGAATGCAGGAGCGCGTCGCCGAGGCGAAGCCGACGGCCCCCACAGACCTGAACCGAAGCCCGTGGTTTCCCATGCAGACCCGTCCGCGACGCACGCAGTGCGGAGTGGGAGCTGATGACTCCTTTGTCACTAACGCGGAACGTGGGAGAACACGGATTCCAGATGCACCACTACCACTTGCAGGCCACGGTG
>NZ_VOSW01000323.1 GCF_009690905.1 Paraburkholderia madseniana | reverse complement strand
TGTCGGGTAGCAGCGGCGCATTGCTGCGCCGCCGCCCCCTAAGAACCGGACGTGCGAGTCACCTCGCATCCGGCTCAAGCCATTCTTCAGCACCAGACCGTGGCACCGAACAGTTTGATGGAGCGGTTCTTGGTACGACGGCGGATAAAGTAGTCATCCCAGATCGGATCGAATGGATGGGCGCTACCGCAGATCTTGACGTGCCGCGTAATCGGGACCGTCGATGCCTGGAAACGTTGCAGCCCGTGAGTACCGCGAGCTGCACTATCCGTGGCAAAGACCCATGAGCGCCATCCATCCACCCGGAAGTATTTCTTCCTGACCCACCGTGCTCCTTTCGTGGGATGCCTGCGCCTTGCCCACTTCCAGAGCAGTTGCCAGATGTGCGAGTCTACCGATGAGAAGGTCACTTTCGCCACCACATGGCGGTGATACATTGCCCATCCCCGAATGACCGGGTTAAGCTTATGTATCAGCACTTCCTGTGTGACGCTCGTATGGCCTTTGATGATCGCTCTGACCTTGTCGAGCAGTGACTTAG
>NZ_VOSW01000322.1 GCF_009690905.1 Paraburkholderia madseniana | reverse complement strand
TCGGCAGCGATCAGATCCGCCTGTCGGTTAAGGGCGTCAACAAGCGCTTCGGCGGCCTGCAGGCACTGTCCGACGTTGGCCTGCAAATCAAGGCGGGCCAGATTTATGGCCTGATCGGCCCGAACGGCGCCGGCAAGACGACCTTCTTCAACGTGATCACGGGTCTGTACACGCCGGATTCGGGCGAGTTCAAGCTCGACGGCACGGAATACACGCCGACTGCCGTCTACCAGGTGGCGAAGGCGGGGATTGCCCGTACGTTCCAGAACATCCGTCTGTTCGGTGGCATGACCGCGCTGGAAAACGTGATGGTCGGCCGTCACGTGCGTACCAAGCACGGCCTGATCGGCGCGGTGTTCCAGACGCCGGCCGAGCGCAAGGAAGAGCGCGAGATCAAGGAACGCGCAGTCGAACTGCTGGAGTACGTCGGCATTGCGCAGTACGCGGACTACACGTCGCGCAATCTGTCGTACGGTCACCAGCGCCGTCTGGAAATCGCCCGCGCACTGGCAACGGATCCGAAGCTGCTCGCGCTGGATGAACCGGCTG
>NZ_VOSW01000321.1 GCF_009690905.1 Paraburkholderia madseniana | reverse complement strand
TCGGCAGCGATCAGATCCGCCTGTCGGTTAAGGGCGTCAACAAGCGCTTCGGCGGCCTGCAGGCACTGTCCGACGTTGGCCTGCAAATCAAGGCGGGCCAGATTTATGGCCTGATCGGCCCGAACGGTGCCGGCAAAACGACCTTCTTCAACGTGATCACGGGTCTGTACACGCCGGATTCGGGCGAGTTCAAGCTCAACGGCACGGAATACACGCCGACAGCCGTCTATCAGGTGGCGAAGGCGGGTATTGCGCGTACGTTCCAGAACATCCGTCTGTTCGGTGGCATGACCGCGTTGGAAAACGTGATGGTTGGCCGTCACGTGCGTACGAAACACGGCCTGATCGGCGCGGTGTTCCAGACGCCGGCCGAGCGCAAGGAAGAGCGCGAGATCAAGGAACGCGCAGTCGAACTGCTGGAATACGTCGGCATTGCGCAGTACGCGGACTACACGTCGCGCAATCTGTCGTACGGTCACCAGCGCCGTCTGGAAATCGCCCGCGCACTGGCAACGGATCCGAAGCTGCTCGCGCTGGATGAACCGGCTG
>NZ_VOSW01000320.1 GCF_009690905.1 Paraburkholderia madseniana | reverse complement strand
GTGCGGCCTGCGCTGGCTCTTTGCCCGTGTATCCCTGATCGGCAAATGCCACCTTGACCGTGTGTCCCGTTACCTGCTGGACCTGACGCGCAAGCTCTGCTACCTGCGCACGCTCCTGCTCATTGGCTGGTGTCACATGTACCGCCAGCAACTGTCCCAGGGTGTCCACCGCAATGTGGACTTTGCTGCCGCGCTTGCGCTTATAACCGTCATAGCCCGCGCGGGGCCCGCTCTCGCAGGTCGACTGTATCGTGCGGCCATCCAGGATGACGGCGCTGGGCTGTCCCTGCCGTCCCTGTGCCACGCGTATCACCGAGCGGAGGTCGCAGACCATGTGCTCAAAACAGCCTGCCTGTAACCAGCGTTGGGTCTGCTGATACACCAGTTCCCAAGGTGGAAAATCATTGGGCAGCATCCTCCAGGGCGCGCCGGCCCGAGCCATCCAGCGCAATGCATCAAACATGTCGCGCAGTTCGTATTTGCGCTGCGGCGCGGTTACGTCCATCAGCGTCAGATACGGTGCCGCGAAGCTCCATTCTTCGTCGGATACAT
>NZ_VOSW01000319.1 GCF_009690905.1 Paraburkholderia madseniana | reverse complement strand
AGCGTCGTGGTCGTGACAGGCGACCCGCCGCCCGACCGTGGACAACCCGCGATTCAACCTTATCGGGAGGTGCCACACCGCATTAGACTCAACTGCAAATCTATCCGTCGAACCGGGTCAACCTCAGCAGGTCAATGCAGGCGTTATGGAAGCTCGCGTTGGAGCCCATTGCGGAGAGCTTGGCGGATCCAAACTCGTACGGGTTTCGGCCCAAACGTTCGACTGCCGACGCCATTGAATATTGTTTTACCACGCTGGCTAAGCGCAAGTCACCAGAGTGGGTTTTAGAGGGAGACATCCGTGGCTGTTTCGATAATTTTAGCCATGACTGGATCCTCAAACATATACCGATGGACAAGGTGGTCCTGCGGCGATGGCTTAAGGCCGGATTTATCGATAAAGGAACCCTGTTTGCGACCGAGGCGGGAACTCCGCAAGGGGGCATCCTTACGCCTCGTACAATGTTGCATACTTTTCACTCCGTCGTCTGAATCATTCGGATTTTCGCTGGCGAGAGCCCCCGGCTGTGGATCGATCCTGAACACAACGACGATTTCATCCTTGTGGATTTCGA
>NZ_VOSW01000031.1 GCF_009690905.1 Paraburkholderia madseniana | reverse complement strand
GTACAATGCCATCTGCACAACCCGCCCGCGCGCGGGGCGTCGCGAAGTTCGACGCCGAGTTCGACGCCGCGCCGGCTGGCGCCGGGCGCACCGCCCGGCTACAACACCCATTACCCATCCACCCACGACCGCCCGCCCCCACGCGGCCGGCGTCGTCAACGTCTATTGCAAGCAAATGGCCCAATACGTCTTCACCATGAACCGGGTCGGCAAAATCGTGCCGCCCAAGCGTCAAATCCTGAAAGACATCTCGCTGTCGTTCTTCCCCGGCGCGAAGATCGGCTTGCTCGGCCTGAACGGCTCGGGCAAATCGACGCTGATCCGCATCATGGCCGGTGTGGACAAGGACATCGAGGGCGAAGCCACTCCGATGCCGAACCTGAACATCGGCTATCTGCCGCAGGAACCGAAGCTCGATCCGACCAAGACGGTGCGTGAAGCGGTCGAGGAAGGTCTCGGCGACGTCTTCGGCGCACAAAAGAAACTGGACGAAATCTACGCAGCCTACGCTGAGCCGGACGCCGACTTCGACGCGCTCGCCGCCGAGCAGGCGAAGTACGAGGCCATTCTCGCCACCACCGACGGCAGCGCCGAACAACAGATCGAAATCGCCGCCGACGCGCTGCGTCTGCCTGCATGGGACGCGAAGATCGAACATCTGTCGGGCGGCGAAAAGCGTCGCGTCGCGCTGTGCAAGCTGCTGCTCGAAAAGCCGGACATGCTGCTGCTCGACGAGCCGACCAACCACCTGGACGCGGAATCGGTCGACTGGCTCGAACAGTTCCTCACACGCTTCCCGGGCACCGTCGTCGCCGTCACCCATGATCGCTACTTCCTCGATAACGCAGCCGAGTGGATTCTCGAACTCGACCGCGGTCACGGCATTCCCTGGAAGGGCAACTACAGCAGTTGGCTCGACCAGAAGGAAGAGCGCCTGAAGCAGGAAGAGTCGTCGGAATCGGCGCGTCAGAAGGCGATCAAGAAGGAACTGGAGTGGGTGCGCCAGAATCCGAAGGGCCGTCAGGCAAAGTCGAAGGCGCGTATCGCCCGCTTCGAGGAACTGAACAGCCAGGACTACCAGAAGCGCAACGAGACCTCGGAAATCTTCATCCCGGTCGGCGACCGCCTGGGTAATGAGGTGATCGAGTTCAAGAACGTCAGAAAATCGTACGGCGACCGTCTGCTGCTCGACGACGTCAGCTTCAAGATTCCGGCGGGCGCGATCGTCGGCATCATCGGGCCGAACGGCGCCGGTAAGTCGACGCTGTTCCGCATGCTGACCGGCCGCGAACAACCGGATTCGGGCGAGATCGTGCAAGGCCCGACGGTCAAGCTCGCGTACGTGGATCAAAGCCGCGACGCACTCGACGGCTCGAAGACCGTGTTCGAAGAAATCTCCGGTGGTGCGGACGTGCTGACTGTCGGCAAGTACGAAACGCCTTCGCGCGCGTACATCGGCCGCTTCAACTTCAAGGGCGGCGATCAGCAAAAGACCGTTGGCAATCTGTCGGGCGGTGAGCGCGGCCGGCTGCATCTGGCGAAAACGCTGATCGCGGGCGGCAACGTGCTGCTGCTGGACGAACCGTCGAACGACCTGGACGTCGAAACGCTGCGCGCGCTTGAAGACGCGTTGCTCGAATTCGCCGGCTCCGTCATGGTGATCTCGCACGATCGCTGGTTCCTCGACCGGATCGCGACGCACATCCTGGCGTTCGAAGGCGATTCGCAAATCACGTTCTTCGACGGCAACTACCAGGAATACGAAGCTGACAAGCGTGCCCGCCTCGGTGAAGAAGCTGCACGTCCGAAGCGTCTGCGTTACAAGCCGATCGCGCGATAAATCGCTAGGCTGGCGGCCCGCTCGTTGGTTGATGAGCGGGCTGTTTTGCGGGTCTTTTTATTGCTGAAGTTTTGTAGACCGCTTTGCTGACCGCCCGGTCGGCGCGTTTTGCCGGCCATTTGCCCGGTCATTTTGCTCATCGTTGTACGCCGCAATTACCGTGCGTTTGCCGGATAGGTGGTAGGGCACACGCCTTGCGTGCCACGGCGGTGATACACGTCGTCCCGGCGGGATGCAGGAACTCCGCCCTATCAAATAACTGTGCGTCCAACGGGCGCACAAACCGGCCGATCACACCCACACCGCGCCCAGCGCGGCGACGAGGAGGCAAGCATGGCGATGTCGAAGGCCAAGCGCTGGGCGATTGCCGCAGGTGGCCTGCTGCTGGTGCTGATCGTCGTCGCGGTCGGTGCGCTGCAGTTCGCGCAGCGCGAAGTCAAAGAACGCATCATTGTGGCGCTCGGACCATTAGGCAGCGCCGAAAGCATCCGGGTCGGCCTCACTTCCGTCCATCTCACCAACGTTCTGCTCAAGGCGCCGCCCGGCTGGCCCGCCGGCGATCCGCTACGTGCCGACGAAATCACCATCACGCCCGACATCCGCGATCTGCTCGCGCGGCGCATGCATATTCGCAGCGTGATGGTGCGCGGCTTCGACATTGCCGTGCTGCGAACCAAGGACGGTGCGATCCGCCTGATGCCGAATCTGCGGCAATCGATCAACGGCCCGATCAACGGCTCGAACGACGAGGAAGCCGGCGGCGCGGCACCCCCCGGCTCCCGCGAAAAACTGGTCGATCACGTTAGCTTCGAGCAAGGCAACTTTCATTTCTACGACATGACGGTCGGCCCACCGGCATTCAAAGTGACGGTCAGCAACGCCAACGCAACTGTCGATCACCTGCATCTGCCCGCGCTCACCGAACCGACCAATGTCAACGTCACCGGCTCGATCAAGGGCCCAACGCATACTGGCACCGTTTCGTTCGGCGGGTGGATCAAGATTGCCAGCAAGGATTCGCAGACCACCAGCACATTACGCGGCGTCGATGTTGTCATGCTGGATCCGTACCTGTTGAAAAAAACCGGCGCGAAGGCGCAAGTGACGGGCGGCACGGTCGACCTGACAGTCGACTCGACGGTGCGCAACTTTCAACTGCATGCACCCGGCACGGTGACGATCCACCATCTGCAACTCGCCGACAGCGACAACCCGCTCGACACCTTCATGTCGATTCCGACCCAAGCCGCCATCGCCGCACTCAAGATGCACAACGGCGACATCACGCTACATTTCGTACTGGATGGGAATTTGCGCGACCCGAAGTTTTCGGTGCAGGAAAGTCTGATGACGCGCCTTGGCGCCGGTTTTGCGAAAGCGATGGGCGTGAGCGTCGAAGGCTTGGCGAAGGGCGCCGGGGAGACAGTGAAAGGATTGGGTAACGCGTTGAAAAATCTGCTCGGTCAGTAGGCAGACTTGGGCCGACGCAGGCGGTGCCATTAAAGCGAAGACGCGCCATGCGTCGCCGCTTTAACCGGCATCCCCGGAACGCGGCATCTCGCGCTTAGACCGGCAAGCCCAATTCGCGCAGTCCTGCTTCCGTTTTTGCGGCGCTCGTGTGATGCACACCGTGCCAGCCGAGTGTCGTCGCGGCCTCGGCGTTTTTCAGATTGTCGTCAATGAAGACGAGTTCGCCCGGCTGGATGCCCGGCAGTTGCGCCTCGATCCGCTGACGCATTTCCGCGAAGATCGCCGGATCGGGCTTCACCAGCTTCACCCGGCCCGACACGACGATGTCGCGGAAGCGCCGCAGCACGGGGAAATGCTCCCACGCATACGGAAACGTCTCCGCCGACCAGTTCGTCAGCCCGAAGAGCGGCACATCGACCGCTTCGAGCTTTTCCATGATCGCCACGCCCGCTTCCAGCACACCGGGCACCATCTCGTGCCAGCGTTCGTAGAACGCGCGGATCAGTGACGCGTGATCGGGAAACTTCGCGATCAGCTCGTTTGTCCCCTCGACGATCGGCTGACCACCGTCCTGACGGATCACCCAATCCATCGAACAAACGTGCGTCAGAAACCAGCGGCGCTGCGTTTCGTCAGGGATCAACTGGCGATACAGGTACTCGGGGCTCCAGTCGATCAGCACGCCGCCGAAATCGAACACGACTGCCTTGATGGCCATGCACGCTCCGTCAGTAAGGTCGTGGCGATGAGATCAGATAGCTTGCGTACGCAACTCGAGCCACGCCTTGGCCTCGCCCGACACATGCGGCAACAGGCGCGTGCGCACCATCTCGTGATAGGCGTTGAGCCATGCACGCTCGTCGTCACGCAACAGCGACAGGTCGAGGCAGCGTGTATCGATCGGGCACAGCGTCAGCGTCTCGAACTTGAGGAAATCGCCGAACTCGGTTTTCTCCGCCTTCACGTTCAGCACCAGGTTTTCGATCCGCACGCCCCACTGGCCCGGCCGGTAGATACCCGGCTCGACCGAGGTGATCATGCCTTCTTCCATCGCGGTGCACGGTTCGGCCGGCGCGTAGTGCGAAATCACCTGGGGGCCTTCGTGCACGTTCAGGAAATAGCCCACGCCGTGACCGGTGCCATGACCGTAATCGGCGCCGGCTTCCCAGATCGGCGCGCGGGCGATCGCGTCGAGCATCGGCGAACGGACGCCGCGCGGGAATTTCGCGCGCGACAGCGCCATGGTGCCTTTCAGCACGATCGTGAAATCGCGCCGCTGTGCCTCGCTGATGGTGCCGACCGGCACAACGCGGGTGATGTCGGTCGTACCGCTCAGATACTGCGCGCCAGAATCGATCAGCAACAGGCCGTTGCCCTCGATCACCGAATGCGACTCATTGGTCGCGCGGTAGTGCGGCATCGCACCGTTCGCGTTGAAGCCGGCGATCGTCGCAAAGCTCAGCGACACGAAGCCCGGACGGCGTGCGCGGGCTGCCGTCAGGCGCTCGTCGATCGTCAGTTCGGTGATCGTTTCGCGACCCAGCGCGCCTTCGAACCACGCGAAGAATTCGGCGAGCGCCGCGCCGTCCTGTTCCATCGTCTCGCGCACATGCTCCGCTTCTGCCTGGGTCTTGCGCGACTTGAAGAACGTGGACGGATTGACCGCCTCGACGACGTTCACCGTGGCCGGCACCGACTGCAGCGAGCCATAGGTAATGCGGCGCGGGTCGATCAGCAGCGTGCTGCCGGCCGGCAGCGCGACCAGCGCTTCTGCCGCCTTCGCGTAGGGCTCGACGCTGATGCCGTCGCGTGCGAGCGCATCGGCCAGCGCTTGCGGCACCTTGCCGTCGGCGACGAAGAGCGACGCGCTTTCCGGACCAATCAGCGCGTGCGCCACGAACACCGGGTTATAGCTGACGTCGGCGCCGCGCAGATTCAAAAGCCATGCGAGGTCGTCGAGCGTGGAAATGAAGTGCCACTGCGCGCCCTTTTCCGCCATCGCACGGCGAATCTGCGCGAGCTTTTCCGAACGGGCGACGCTCGCGTGCGGCGCGGCATGCTCGAACACGGCTGCGACGGGCAGCGACGGGCGCTGCGGCCAGATCGCGTCGAACAGATCGACGTCCGTGCGCAGCTTCACGCCGTGCGCGGAAAGCGCCTGGCTCAAAGCGCGCGCCGCCGACACACCCAGCACGGCACCGTCCACGCCGACCGTATCGCCGGTCGCGACGTTCTGCGCAAGCCATTCGAAATGCGGCGCGGTCTGCTGGCCGCCGGTCATCTTCATCAACTGAACGCCGGTGCCGGCCAGTTGTGCGTTGGCTTGTTCCCAATAGCGGCTGTCGGTCCACACGCCAGCGAAATCGGCGGTCACGACGAGCGTGCCGGCCGAGCCGGTGAAGCCCGACAACCACTGCCGGCCTTGCCAGCGCCCAGGTAGGTATTCGGAAAGATGTGGATCTGAGGACGGCACCAGATAGGCGGCTACACCTTCGCGTGCCATCGCATTGCGCAATGTCGCGAGCCGTTCGGGGATGGAGGAAGTTTCGGGGAGTCGGGCATTCATCGGAGTCACCTGCAAGTATTCATCGACGGGAAAGCAAGCCGACCGTCACGGCAACGGCGATCAGCGCGACGGCGGTACATACCGGCCATTCGAGCGTATCGCCATCATGAAAGAGACCAACCACGTTGCCGGCCATGCGCGCAACACCCGCGCCCAGCACGCCGGTCAGGAGCGCCACCCACCATAAGGCGCGGCTCGAGCGGCGCAGCGGATGCAGCCACCAACCCGCCAGGCCAATCACCGCGCCCAGCACCAGGATTCCGGGCCACCCCATTAGCGCCAGGTCTCGCGCAATTTCAGATTCGTCTCATGGGCGCAAGAGGCCAACACAGATAGCATTTTTGTCTCATTAACTATAGAGGTTCAGCACGGCGCTTTCCGCATAGCGGTTGAGTTTAGGGGTCGGGGTGATGTTAGGCAAGCTGTAAGCCTTACGGAGAAACCTAGTCCGGGTAATTGCCAAGCTGAAAGCGTGCCATGCGAATCGCCCTTATCGAGCCGGATCTACGGCACGCCACCCTGGTCGGCCGGCTGATCTTTGCCGGCGGCCATGCGTGCCAGCACTTCACAGCGAGCACGCCGTTTCTTCATCGCGCCGCCGACGAATTCTTCGATCTTCTCATCACTGAAAACTGGGCCGGCGACCATTGCGCCGAAGACCTGATTCCGCGCGCCCGCTCGATCCTGCCGAACTTGCCGGTGATCGTGCTGCTGTCGGAGCCACGCGAGAGCCAGATTGTCGCCGTGCTGCACGCCGGTGCCGACGACTGTCTGACCAAACCGGTCCGCGGCCCGGAAATGCTGGCCCGAGTGGACGCGCTGCTACGGCGCGCGGGCCTGCGGCGACCGTCCAACCGGCGGCGCGACACGATCGGTGGCTATGCGTTCGACGCGGCGCAGTTCGCCGTCAGCTTCCGTAATCAGACGGTCGCCCTGACGCCGAAGGAGTTCCGCTTTGCGCTGCTGCTGTTTTCCAATCTGTCACGGCCGGTGTCGCGCGCGCATATTCTCGAAACGGTCTGGACTCGCCGCCGCGACGTACAGTCGCGCACCGTCGACACCCATGCATCGCGCGTGCGGACCAAGTTGCAGTTGCGACCCGAGCACGGGTACTGCCTGACACCGCTCTACGGCTATGGCTACCAACTCGACGCCATCCCGCCGGACGCCATTGTGGAGGCCGGGTGACGCATCCACAATGTAAGAATTGTGGAAACGCTATAATATTGAGCTAAACCATAGCTCCCCATATGCAGCTTCTAACGATCGGAATCAATCACCACACTGCGCCTGTCGCCTTGCGCGAACGCGTGGCGTTTCCGCTCGAACAGATCAAGCCTGCACTGGACACCTTCAAGAGCGTCTGGCTTGGCCGCACCGCCCGCACGGCGCCGGAAGCTGCGATTCTGTCCACCTGTAACCGCACCGAACTCTACTGCGCGACCGACGACCAGGCCGTGCGTGAAGCCGCGATCCAGTGGTTCTCGAAGTACCACAACCTCCCCGTCGACGAACTCGCGCCGCATGTCTACGCGCTGCCGCAGTCGGAAGCCGTGCGTCACGCGTTCCGCGTTGCCTCGGGACTCGATTCGATGGTGCTGGGCGAGACCCAAATCGTCGGACAAATGAAGGACGCGGTACGCACGGCGTCTGAAGCCGGTGCGCTCGGCACCTATCTGAACCAGTTGTTCCAGCGCACCTTCGCCGTTGCGAAAGAAGTGCGCAGCACGACGGAAATCGGCGCGCAGTCGGTTTCCATGGCGGCAGCCGCCGTGCGGCTCGCACAGCGGATTTTCGACAAGATTTCAAACCAGCGCGTGCTGTTCATCGGCGCGGGCGAAATGATCGAGTTGTGCGCTACGCACTTCGCGGCACAGCAGCCACGCGAACTCGTCGTCGCCAATCGCACGGCTGAGCGCGGCACCCGCCTCGCTGAACGCTTCAACGGCCGGGCCATTCCGCTTTCGGAACTGCCTGCCCGCATGCATGAGTTCGACATCATCGTGTCGTGCACCGCGTCCACCTTGCCAATCATCGGGCTGGGCGCCGTCGAGCGGGCCGTGAAAGCGCGCCGTCACCGGCCGATTTTCATGGTCGATCTGGCCGTGCCGCGCGATATCGAACCCGAAGTCGGCAAGCTCGAAGACGTGTTCCTGTACACCGTCGACGATCTCGGCGCGATCGTGCGCGAAGGCAATGCGTCGCGGCAAGCCGCGGTCGCGCAGGCCGAGGCGATCATCGAAACACGTGTGCAGAACTTCATGCAATGGCTCGACGCACGCAGCATCGTGCCGGTGATCCGCCACATGCATACACAGGCCGACGTGCTGCGTCGCGCCGAAGTCGAGCGCGCGCAGAAAATGCTCGCACGCGGCGAGGACCCCGCAGCGGTGCTCGAAGCGTTGTCGCAATCGCTCACCAACAAACTGATCCACGGCCCCACGCACGCGCTCAATCGCGCGAGCAGCGAGAACCGTGACACGCTCATCGAATTGATGAGCGGTTTCTACAAACACTCCGGTTCTACGGAGCGTTAGCGGCACAGCCACCGCCGCACCGTCCGCGCCACACTGAGTGGCCCGCGACATGCTTCTGACCAGGGCATCTGCCCACTCCCCTAGTCGTCGTCTTTGCCGGAGTCCGCTCCGATACCCGTCCGATGAAAACGAGCATGCAACGCAAGCTCGACCAGCTCACTACCCGGCTGGCCGAACTGAACGACCTGTTGAGCCGCGAGGACATCACCTCGAATCTCGACCAATACCGCAAGCTCACGCGTGAACACGCCGAGCTCGGGCCGGTTGTGGAGCATTACGCGCTGTGGCGCCTGGCGATGAACGACGCGGCGACCGCGCAGGAACTGCTGGCGGACGCGTCGATGCGCGACTTCGCGGAAGAAGAAATTCGCGCGGCGCGCGAGCGGATGGAAAAACTCGGCGCCGAATTGCAGAAAATGCTGCTGCCGAAAGACCCGAACGACGACCGCAACATCTTCCTCGAAATCCGCGCCGGTACCGGCGGCGACGAATCCGCGCTGTTCGCGGGCGATTTGCTGCGCATGTACCTGCGCTTTGCCGAGCGCAATCGCTGGCAAGTGGAGATGATGTCGGCGAGCGAATCGGACCTCGGCGGCTACAAGGAAGTGATCGTGCGGATCGCCGGCGAAGCAGCCTATTCCAAGCTCAAGTTCGAGTCGGGCGGCCATCGCGTGCAACGCGTGCCGGCCACCGAAACGCAGGGCCGCATTCACACTTCGGCGTGCACGGTCGCGGTGATGCCGGAAGCGGACGAAATCGGCGAAGTCGAGATCAATCCGGCTGATCTGCGCATCGACACGTTCCGCGCGTCCGGCGCGGGCGGGCAGCACATCAACAAGACGGACTCGGCCGTGCGCGTCACGCATTTGCCGACGGGCATCGTCGTCGAATGTCAGGACGACCGGTCGCAGCACAAGAACAAGGACCGTGCGCTGAAGGTTTTGGCCGCGCGCATCAAGGACAAGCAGTCGCACGAGCAGCAGGCGAAGGAAGCCGCAACGCGTAAGAGCCTGATTGGCTCGGGTGATCGCTCAGAGCGGATCCGCACCTACAACTTTCCGCAAGGGCGTCTGACGGATCACCGGATCAATCTGACGCTGTATCGCCTCGACGCAATCATGGACGGCGATCTCGACGAATTGATCGCGGCCTTGGTCAGCGAGCATCAGGCCGAGTTGCTGGCATCGCTGGGCGACGCGGACTAAGCGCAAATGGACCTGGTCACACCTGCCGCGCTGTTGCGCGCCTCGCCACTGCCGTCACTCGAAGCGCGGATTCTGCTCACGCACGTGCTCGGCTGGCGGCATACGCAATTGATTACGCGCAGCGATGAGGCTCTCGACGGCCCGGTAATCGAACGATACCGGGCTCTGGAGGCACGGCGTGTCGCCGGTGAGCCGGTGGCGCAACTGGTCGGCGCGCGCGAATTTTTCGGGCTTGATTTCGAAGTGACGCCGGACGTGCTGATTCCACGTCCCGAAACCGAATTGCTGGTCGAAACAGCGTTGGCGGCGATGGAAAACGTCTCGCGGCCGCGCGTGCTCGATCTGGGTACCGGCACCGGCGCCATTGCCGTGGCCATTGCGTCGATGCGGCCCGACGCGCAGGTCTGGGCGCTGGACCGTTCCGCCGAAGCACTGGTGGTGGCCAGACGTAATGCCGCGCGCCTGCTTGATGCCAAACGCTCCGGTAGCGCCGTGGACTTGCAGCAAAGCGACTGGTACAGCTCGCTCGACGCAGCATTGCGCTTTAACGTGATCGTCAGCAATCCGCCGTATATCGCGAGCGGCGATCCGCATTTGTCGGAAGGCGATCTGCGCTTCGAACCGCGCGGCGCGCTCACCGACGAAGCCGACGGCCTCAGCGCGATCCGCAAGATCGTCGCGGGCGCGCCCACACGTTTGGCCGCCAACGGCGTATTGTGGATCGAACACGGGTACGATCAGGCGGAAGCCGTGCGCGGTCTACTGACGGTGCAGGGTTTTACGCAAGTCCGCTCGGAGCAGGATCTCGCCGGCATCGAGCGAATCAGCGGCGGACGATGGCCCGGCTGACCTCGATAAATGGCCCTAATCGCCGAGGTGGCGAAGCGGCCCTC
Source organism: Paraburkholderia madseniana (assembly GCF_009690905.1). Classification (GTDB taxonomy): domain Bacteria; phylum Pseudomonadota; class Gammaproteobacteria; order Burkholderiales; family Burkholderiaceae; genus Paraburkholderia; species Paraburkholderia madseniana. The sequence continues at coordinate 82,193 of NZ_VOSW01000031.1, read as the reverse complement.
GGCCGGTCTTACCGAAATCCGCTATCATTTCAGCCTATTCCCTACACATAACGGAACCGCAAGGTCAGTCATGGATACGCAACAACGCATCAAGCAAATCGTCGACGAAAACAACGTCGTGCTCTTCATGAAGGGCACCGCCCAGTTCCCGATGTGCGGCTTTTCCGGCCGCGCCATCCAGATCCTGAAGGCGTGCGGCGTCGGCGAAATCAAGACCGTCAACGTGCTCGAAGACGACGAAGTCCGCCAGGGTATCAAGCAGTTCTCGAACTGGCCGACCATTCCGCAGCTCTACGTGAAGGGCGAATTCGTCGGCGGCTCGGACATCATGATGGAAATGTACGAATCGGGCGAACTGCAGCAACTGTTCGCCGCGGCCTAAGCAGCCGCTGTCCGAACCTTTGTTGTCCTCCGATAAGGCGCCGCGAGCCATGGAAACACGTGCTGCGGCGCCACGCCGGCTGATCGTTGCGATTACCGGCGCGACCGGCGCCATCTACGGCATCCGGTTGCTTGAGACGTTGCGCAGGCTGGGCGGCGTCGAGAGCCATCTGCTGATTTCGAGCGCTGGGTGGCTCAATATCCAGCACGAACTCCAGTTGAGCAAAGAAGACGTGCATCCGCTCGCGGATGTCGTCCATTCGGTGCGCGACGTCGGCGCAAGTATCGCGTCCGGCTCGTTTGCGACCGATGGCATGGTGATCGCGCCGTGCTCGATGAAGACGCTGGCAAGCGTCGCACACGGTTTTTCCGACAACCTGATCACCCGAGCCGCCGATGTCACGCTCAAAGAGCGCCGCAGGCTCGTGCTTCTCGTGCGCGAAACGCCGTTAAACCTCGCGCATCTGCGCAATATGACGGCTGTCACCGAAATGGGTGGCGTGATCTTTCCGCCCTTGCCTGCTTTCTATAACCAACCCACGACGATCGACGAAATGGTCGATCACACGGTGGCGCGCGTGCTGGATCTATTCGCGTTGGGGCCGGCCATGTCGCCGGCGTGGCAAGGTTTGCGCGGCACGCAGGAATAATTCGCAGGGCGACATACTGCCGCCGCGCGTGGCGCGAAGGCAGGCGCCATGCATTGCCACGGCCTAACGAGCGGCGCGCCACAATCGCTCCATGGCCATTAACAACACCGACGACACAATCAATTCCGTTTTTACCCGTTTATCAAACGCCGGTACAGACCTATATTGATAGCAACCCTACTTCCGCGCCGCATTCCCGCGGCGGCGTTGCTGCCATGAATCGCTTACCGTCGCTCTACCTCTCCCACGGCGCACCTACGCTGCCGATCGACCCTTCCCTGCCGTCCGCCGAATTCGGCGCACTGTCGGCGCAATTGCCGCGCCCTGAGAGCGTGCTGATGCTGTCGGCCCATTGGGGCACGGCGCAACCGGTGGTGAGCACGTCCACGGCGCCTGAGACCATCCACGATTTCTACGGCTTCCCGCGTCAGTTGTATGAGATTCAGTACCCGGCTCCCGGCGCGCCCGATATGGCGCGCCGGGCCGCGGTGCTGCTCGGCGAACACGGCATCCTTGCCGACGCCCAGCCGCACGGGCTCGACCATGGCGCCTGGGTGCCGATGCTGTTGATGTTCCCGGAAGCCGACATACCGGTCGCGCAACTGTCGATCCAGCCGCACATGGACGCCGCCCATCACTTCCGGGTGGGTCGCGCGCTGCGCTCGCTGAAAGATGACGGCGTGATGGTGATCGGCTCGGGCCAGATCACGCACAACCTGCGCGCTGCGGATTTTTCCGCGCGCCCGGGAGATGCCGATCCGCGCGTGGCCGAATTCACCGACTGGTTCGAGGCCAGGCTCGCCGCGCACGACATCGACGCGTTGCTCGACTACCGCCGCCAGGCGCCGCACGCGGTGCTGATGCATCCGACCGACGAGCATCTGCTGCCCGTGTTCGCGGCACTGGGTGCGGCGGACGACGATTATTCGCTGGCGATTCAGTCGCTCGGAACCTATCAGCGCTCGCTCGCCATGACGAATTACGTGTTCGGCACCGCCTGATTCAACGCCTAAGTAACGCCGAAGCAAGGTCTAACCAAGGCCAAAGCGCCGCCAACAAAAAAGCCCGCCTGAGCAACTCAGGCGGGCTTTTTTCATACCGGGCCGAATCATGACGATCCGGCGGTCCGGCGATCCGGCGAAGGGCTCAGCGCAGCACCTTAGTGTGCGCCTATGCCTTCAAGCACTTCGTCGTGCGTCTGACGTTCTTCGAGGTATTCCGAACGGTAGCCGCTATTCACGCCCCAGTAGTAGAACACCAGCGAGAACACGGCCACCACCAGCATGTCCCAGCCGTACGGCAGGAGGCCGTGGCCGCCAAACTCCTTGCTGCCGATCAGCGACAGAATCGCCATGATCGGCAGGTAGGCCACGAGCCACCATGCAGCCTTCAGGTCACGCCCCCAACCGCCAAAACCCGACTTCGCCTGGAAATAGAAGTAGACCGGCAGCGCGACGACCATCAACAGAATGATTTCGCCGGTCAGCGGCCACTTCGCCCAATACAGGATCAGCGACGCGCACACGAAAGCGAACGGCGCAATGAATTTCATGCCCGGAATGTGCAGCGGGCGCTCCAGATCCGTCGCCGCGCGGCGCAGCGCCATCAGGCTGATCGGGCCAGTCAGGTACGAGATCACGGTCGCGACCGAGATCACCGCCGCCAACGAGCTCCAGCCACGGAAGAAGAACAGGAAAATGAACGACACCAGCAGGTTGAACCACATCGCCTGACGCGGCACGCCGTAGAACGGGTGCACGTTGCCGAACATCTTCGGCATCGTGTTGTTGCGCTCCATCGCGTAGATCATGCGGGTGGTGGTCGCCATGTAAGTCGTGCCGGTACCGCTCGGGCTGACGAACGCGTCGACGTACAGCAGGATAGCCAGCCAGTTCAGGTTCAGCGCGATGGCCAGTTCGGCAAACGGCGAAGCGAAGTTGAAGTGGCTCCAGCCCTTCATCACATCGCCCGGGTTCACCGCGCCGATGTACGCGATCTGCAGCAGCACGTAGATCACCAGCGCCAGCAGGATCGAGCCGATCACCGCGAACGGCACGCTTCTGGCCGGATTGCGCGCTTCACCGGCGAGGTTGATCGGGCTCTGGAAGCCGTTGAAGGCGAACACGATGCCGCTCGTCGACACGGCTGTCAGCACAGCCGACCAGCCGTACGGCGCAAAGGTACTCACTTCGCCGAAGTTTTCTTTGTGGAAACCCGACAGCATCAGACCAGCGATCGTCGCACCCGGAATCAGGAACTTGAAGACCGTGATCGCCGAATTGGCGCGCGCGAACAGCTTCACGCCCCAGTAATTCAGCAAGAAGTAAATGATCACGAGGGCCGCGGACAGCAATAGCCCATTGGTCGTTAATGACCCATCCACGAATAGCGCATGCGCCCATGGATACGGCCAGGTGCTCATATATTGAATGGATGCTTCTGCCTCGATTGGAATCACCGAGACAATGGCGATCCAGTTGGCCCATGCACTGATGAACCCAACCAGCGCGCCGTGCGAATAACGCGCGTAACGCACCATGCCGCCGGACTCCGGGAACATCGCGCCGAGTTCTGCGTAGGTCAAGGCAATCGCGAGAATCACCACCGCGCCGATGACCCATGCACAGATGGCAGCCGGCCCGGCAATTTTTGCAGCCTTCCACGCGCCGAACAACCAGCCCGATCCGATGATGGAACCCAAGCCGGTCAGCAACAGCGCGACCGGTCCGATGTTCCGTTGTATAGAACTTTTCACATCTTCTCCTATGTCGGCCGGAACCGGTGGTTAAGCACTTACTCCGGTCCCATGCAGATTGCATCTGAACCATGCCGACACCGCGTGACATCGCTTGTGGCGTTGGGGACGGGGTGACGCGCATGCGTGCGCGACGGCCCAAAATAAGGTGCAACCGACGCGCGGCGCGTAGTTTAACGGTTGCACCCGCACGTTGCAGCGAAACTAAGGGTTCTCCCTAGCAAAATTCTCGGACGAATAGCAAGCTTTGTAAGCAACTTCTACGCCAATCCATCAAAATCTTGTAAAGTTGGGACAAGAGTGTTGACCTTCGCCCGAAATCGCCGTATAACGTTCGGGCAGGATTTCAAGCGGCGAGTGAATTGGTCTTTCGTAGTTCGCCCATCAACGGTACTCCGGTTGGTCCCATTACCCCTTCCTTGATTTTCATGCGCACCCATTGGGCTTCGGCCTTATTTACCATCTTTAGGAACAAGTAATATGGAAACCGGTACCGTCAAGTGGTTCAATGACGCAAAGGGCTTTGGCTTCATCACGCCGGACGGCGGCGGCGAAGATCTGTTCGCGCATTTCTCGGAAATCCGCACGGAAGGCTTCAAGACGCTGCAAGAAAACCAAAAGGTTACGTTTGAAGTGAAGACGGGCCCGAAGGGCAAGCAAGCTGCTAACATCAAGCCGGTGTAAGCAAGCACGCTTCCTTCTGGACGCAAAAAACCCCGCCTCGGCGGGGTTTTTTTTATATTCGTCGTAACAGTATGCGGCGATTATCTCCGCAGTATGCGTTTGATCAATTTGGTTATCCGAACAGACGCCGCGCGTGAATACCGAGACCTGTCGCGACGCTGGCGAGACGGTCACCGAATACCGCTTTGGCATCCGGAAATGCCGCGGCCAATGCGCCCGATAGAAACGCTAATCCGGTCGAGCCACCCGTGAAGTAAATCGCGTTGACGTCGCGCGGGGCCACTCCGGCCGCCTGCACCGTATCGCGCGCCGCCTGCACGATGCGCTGCGTCTCGTCCTGACCGGCCTTGATGAGCTGTGCTTCGTCGAATGCCAGGCGGAGGTCGTCTTCCACCTCGTCGAGGTCGATCACGGTCTCGCCACCCGCCGCCACGCCGATCTTCGCTTCTTCCGCGTGAGCAGCCAATGCATGGCCCAAGCGGCGTTCCACAACGCGCATCAGGCGGTCGTGATGTTTGGTCTGGAGGAACAGATGCCGCATGAGCGCGAGTTCGCTGACGCGCTTCGGGGCGTAGACCGTGTTGATCAGGTGCCAGGTGGCCAGATCGAAATAAATGCGGCTCGGAATCTCACGGCCTTCGGGGTCGAGCGTCTGATAGCCGAGTTCGCGCAGGATCGTCACCAGTTCGACACGGCGGTCGAAATCCGTGCCCGCAACATGCACACCGTGGTGGGCCAGCACGTCGTCTTTGCGTTCGACGCGCTTCACCCGCTCCGGCCCCACCCGCACCAGCGAAAAGTCCGACGTACCGCCGCCGATGTCGGCCACCAGCACGAGCCCCTCTTCCGTCAGATGCGATTCGTAGTCGAACGCAGCCGCGATCGGCTCATACTGAAAGTGAATCTCCCGCAAACCGACTGACCGCGCCGCCGCTTCGAGCTGCTTCTGCGCCATCTGGTCCGCGCGCGGATCGTCGTCGACGAAGAACACGGGACGGCCCAGCACGGCGCGGCTGATCGGGCCGCCAGTGCTTTTCTCGGCCGAGCGCTTCAGATGGTCGACGAAAATCGCGATGATGTCCGTGTACTTGATCGCCGAACCATCGCCGAGATCGGTCGAATTCTCGGCGAGCGGCGAGCCGAGAATACTTTTCATCGAGCGCATCAGACGGCCGTCGAAACCGTCGATGTACGCCGCCAACGCCGCGCGCCCGAATTCGCGGGTGTTCTCGTCGGTGTTGAAAAAGACGGAGGTCGGCAGCGTCGTATAGGCGCCCTCGACCGGCGCAAGCCTAAGCGCAGCGCCATCAGGGACGGCCACGGCCGAATTGGAAGTACCGAAGTCAATCGCGCAATAGTTCATGGCAGGAATCGCCGCTCACGGCTGGCGCGGACAGAAAGGGGAGCGGCTTTGTATCACGAAAGCCCAATCAGCATCAACTGACGCTTTCCGGGATGCCCGCAATACTGACCAAGGTCCGCTCGACGGAACAAAAATTGCTGAATTCGACAGGATACGCCGCCAATTTTCGATAATCAGGAGACTTGCAGCAATGAGCGCGCCGCCTACCGCCGCTGTCCACGAGAAAAACGCCGTCGTTATTGAAACCGACCTGCCCTCGCGGCTCGACCGCTTGCCGTGGGGACGCTTTCACTCGCAGATCGTCGTCGCGCTGGGCGTGACGTGGTTGCTCGACGGTCTCGAAGTGACGCTCGCAGGCGCTGTCGCAAGTGCGTTGAAGTCTAGCCCATCGTTGCGCTTTACCAACGCCGACGTGGGCCTCGCCGGCAGCTCCTACATTGCCGGCGCCGTGCTCGGCGCGCTCGGCTTCGGCTGGCTGACCGACCGGCTCGGCCGTCGCAAGCTGTTTTTCATCACGCTCGCGCTGTATCTGGCCGCTACCGCGGCGACCGCTTTTTCGTGGAATCTCGCCAGTTTTCTGCTGTTTCGCTTTCTCACCGGCGCAGGCATCGGTGGCGAATATACGGCGATCAATTCGACGATCCAGGAATTCACGCCAGCGCGGGTGCGCGGCTGGACCGATCTCGGCATCAACGGCACCTTCTGGGTCGGCGCGGGGCTCGGCGCGGCGGGTTCGCTGGTCCTGCTCGACCCGAATCTGCTGCCGGGCGACTGGGGCTGGCGCGCCTGCTTCTTCATCGGCGCGGTACTGGCGCTGGGGATTCTGCCGATGCGCATCTGGGTGCCCGAAAGTCCGCGCTGGCTGCTGACGCATGGCGGCGAACGTCACGCGCATTCGATCGTCGACGGCATCGAAACGCGCTTTCGAGGCGAAGGCCATGCACTCGCCGACGACGACCTCACGCGGCTAAGACTGCGGGCACGCGGACATACGCCGCTGCGCGAGGTGTTTCACACGCTGTTCAACGTGCACCGACGGCGCGCGCTGGTCGGCCTGTCGTTGATGACCGCGCAGGCATTCTTCTACAACGCGATCTTTTTCACCTATGCGCTGGTGCTGACCGAGTTCTATCAGGTGCCGGGCGACCATATCGGCTGGTATCTGTTGCCGTTCGCGCTCGGCAACTTTCTTGGACCGCTGGTACTCGGTCGGCTCTTCGACGTCATCGGGCGACGCAAGATGATCGCCACGACTTACGCGCTGTCCGGCATCCTGCTGACGCTGAGCGGCTATCTGTTCGAGCAGCACATGCTTACCGTCGTGACGCAGACGATCGCGTGGATGGTCGTTTTCTTCTTCGCCTCGGCAGCCGCGAGTTCGGCGTACCTGACTGTCAGCGAATCATTTCCGCTGGAAATCCGCGCGTTGGCGATCGCGGTGTTCTACGCGTTCGGCACTGCTCTGGGCGGCATCATCGGCCCGGCGTTTTTCGGCCGTCTGATCGATACGCATCAGCGTAGCGAAGTGTTTTTCGGCTATCTGGTCGGCTCGGGGCTGATGCTCGCCGCCGCGGTGATCGTCGCGATCTGGGGTGTGGATGCGGAGCGCAAGTCGCTTGAGAATGTCGCCACGCCGCTTTCGAGCGTCGCGGACGGCGAGGAATGAAGCACGCGCCTCGAACGACTCGGACGGCGGGAAACGAACGACTTGTCTAAGAGCGCCGCTGACAATCCGGAATAAAAAACGCGCGGTCAGCGCCGCGCGTTTTTTTCACCACCAAGGCTGCAAGATGCTCAGAACGCCTTCTTCCAGCCACCGCCATAAGCGATGTCAGCAAGCGGCAAACGCTGACGCACCGACTTCTCGCGCTCGCGCAGCACCGGATCGAGTTTATCGACGTCGCCGTAATGGCCGAGCGAAATGATCGCGATCACATCGACGTCGTGCGGCAGCTTGAACGCCGTGCGGAACGCGTTCGGATCGAAGCCGCTCATCTGATGCGCAGCAAGACCAAGCGCATGTGCCTGCAGCACCAGCGCCATCGCGGCAGCACCCGCGTCGTACGGCGCGCAACGGTTCACTTCGCCCTTGTTGGTGAGCGTGTGCGTGGTCACCGCGATCAGCACCGGCGCCGACGCATTCCAACCCTGGTTGAACGGCACCAGCGTGGCGAAAGCCTGCTTGAACGAGACTTCATCGACGCTACGGTCGAATACGAGGAAACGCCACGGTTGCGCGTTATACGAAGACGGCGCCCAGCGTGCCGCTTCGAGCACCGAATGCAGATCCTCGCGGCTCACCGGCTCGCTCGAATAGGCGCGCGGGCTCCAGCGACCTGCAATCAGCTCGTGAATAGCAACTGCGGTAGGGGCGGGTTTGTTGGTCATGCGCTTCTCTCGGTCGAAATTCATGATCGACGGGCGGCTGCCCGGGGCTTCATAGCATAACCGGGCTGAGCCGCTAGCGCTCCAACAAGTGCACACTTAGTTTTCACTTCTGCTGCAATGGCAAACGGCCTCGTATGAGGCCGTTTGCTCTAGGGCGCTTTGTTCGCAGTGCACAGGGCCGCAGCTTTAGGCCGCTTGCGGCTCCGGCACCTTGGCTGGCCGGTTGATCCGCAGCACGATCACTGCGGCAACCAGGCACAGCCCGCCGGAAATCATCGACGCCACCGTGTACGTGCCGAGGCTCGCGCGCAGCATGCCCGCGCCGAGCGCCGCGAAGGCCGCACCGAGCTGGTGGCCGGCGACCACCCAGCCGAACACGACCGGCGCCGCTTCCTTGCCGTAGACATCGGTTGCGAGACGCACGGTGGGCGGCACAGTGGCGATCCAGTCGAGTCCGTAGAACACCGCGAACAACGGCAGCCCGAAGAAATCGATGCCGAAGGCGTGCGGCAGATACATCAACGACAAACCGCGCAGACCGTAATACCAGAACAGCAACACGCGGCTATTGAAACGGTCCGACAGCCAGCCCGACAGCGTCGTGCCGAACAGATCGAAGATGCCCATGGCGGCAAGCAAGGAGGCGCCCTGCACTTCGCTCATGCCGTAGTCGCCGCACATTGCGATCAGGTGCGTGCCGACGTAACCGTTGGTGCTCGCGCCGCAGATAAAGAAGCTGAAGAACAGCAGCCAGAAATCACGCGTCTTGCTCGCCATGGCGAGCGTGCCGAAGGCGATGGCCAACGGATTCTGCTTGGTCACGGAATTGGAAATCGGCGAGTCGGCCGGTTCGCCGAACGGGCGCAACTTCATGTCCGCGGGCCGCTCCGGCAACAGGAACGCGACCAGCGGCAATACAACCGCCGCCGCGCCCGCGACGACCCAAACCACCTGGCGCCAGCCGTAGTGCTCGGCGATGGCAGCGAGCATCGGCAGGAACACCAGTTGGCCGGTCGCCGAACTGGCCGTGAGAATCCCCATCACAAGGCCGCGATGTGTGGTGAACCAGCGCGTCACCACCGTCGCCGACAGCGACAGCGCCGCCACCCCCGTCGAGCCGCCGACCATCACGCCCCAGATCAGAACCATCTGCCACGGATGCGTCATCAGCGACGACAACGCCACACCCGCCGCCATCGTGCCGAGAGCGATCAGCAGAGTAGGACGCACGCCGAAGCGCTGCATCGCCGCGGCCGCGAACGGCCCCATCAGGCCGTACAGCGCGATGTTCACGGAGATGGCGAGCGAAATCGTCGCACGGCTCCAGCCGAATTGGTGCTCCAGCGGCACCATCATCACGCTCGGCGTGGCGCGCGTGCCCGCCGCCGCCAGCAGCACCAGAAATACCACCGCCACGGTCAACCAGCCGTAGTGGAAACGTCCGCCAATCAGTCTCGCTGCCCAGTTCATCAGTTCTCCAATCGACGCCTGCCCCGCAGGCCGCGCCGCTCGCATTGTTACGGCTTCGGTAAAGGACTTGTGACAGATCTGTCACAATGGTGTTGCGATGTTAGTTACTGGTCGGTAACATGTCAAGGCATCAATTCAATTCAGGTGGCATCCATGTCCGATAGTGAAACCCTCAAGCCAACCGGCGCACGGCGAGCACGCGGCACGCAGACGGCCGGCCCGGAGGCGCAGCAGCATCTGCTGCGCGCCGCGGACGAACTGTTCTATCGCGAGGGTGTGCGAACGGTTGGCGTCGACGCGGTGGTCGAGCGCGCGGGTGTGAACAAGATGAGCTTGTACCGCCAGTTTTCGTCGAAGGACGAATTGGTGATAGCGTATTTGGAGCGCAAGGACGAGCAGTTTTTCGGCTATGTGGAGAAAAGCTTTGCCAAGCATCCAGGCGAACCGGCCAGGCAGCTTCAGCAATATTTCGACGACCTGGCGGTGCGCGCATCGGTTGACGATTACCGCGGCTGTCCTTTCGTGAATGTGGCCGTGGAGTTTTCCGACACGACACATCCGGCGCGGCAATTCGTGTTTCGCAACAAGGAACGGCTGATGGCGCGGCTTCTGGAACTGACAACCGCGGCAGGCGCCGACGATCCGGTGGCCTTGGCCAACGGGCTGGGTTTGATGATCGAAGGCGTGTACGCGGCCAGCCAGACCTACGGCCCGGGCTGCGGGCCGATTCTTGCCGCACCGAAGGTGGCGGCGCAGTTGATCGCCGCGGCGTGCCGCGGGACGCAAGCGAGGTGAGGATTGGGCCGTCCTGTTGTGGCCGCGTGCGGATCGGTGCCGTTGCGCGCCGTTAGAATGGCACTTTCCTCTTTCGCTGCTTGCCATGTCGTCGCCCGCCGAATCTCATGATGCTGTTATCGCCGCCACTCGTCATTGGCTGACGGAGGCCGTGATCGGGCTCAATTTGTGCCCCTTCGCCAAAGCCGTGCATGTGAAGGGGCAGATTCGCTATGCCGTGAGCGATGCCGTGGATATGGAAGGAGTGTTAGCCGATCTCGAAACCGAGATTCAGACACTCGTCGCGGCGAATCCTGACGCGGTGGATACCACGCTTCTGGTGATACCGGGCGCGCTCAGCGATTTTCTCGACTATAACGATTGCCTGTTTTTTTCCGAAAGAATGATCAAGCAACTTCGGCTGGAAGGCATTATTCAGATTGCCAGTTTTCACCCGCATTATCAGTTTGAAGACAGCGAGCCCGACGATATCGAGAACTATACGAATCGCGCGCCCTATCCGATTTTGCATCTGCTTCGCGAAGATAGTATCGAACGGGCGGTTCAGGCTTTTCCCGATGCAGAAGCTATTTATGAACGGAATCAGGAGACGCTTCGGCGAATTGGTCTTAAAGGCTGGAATGAATTGATGAAAAAGTAATTCGCGCGGTGGCTACGAAAAAGCCACCGCCGCAGGACGGATCAGGCCGAGACAAAGAACCGTTCTTTCAGCTCCTCGATCCCGAGCGTCTCCATCACTTCATTCAGCCTCTCGGTTGGCCGCCGTCTCGGCAGGTCCTTGAACTGGGCAATAATCAGCTCATTTTTCATGGAATGCTCCCACCCGACCAGCTCGGTCACACTCACCTGATAGCCATGCGCTTCAAGCTGCAGGCAGCGCAACACATTAGTAATCTGGCTGCCAAATTCCCGGGTATGCAACGGATGCCGCCAGATCTCGGTCAACGCATTCCCCAGCGATTTACTCTTGTTCTGCCTTAAAACCCCCGCCACCTCGGCCTGGCAACACGGCACCACCACGATGTACTTCGCACGCTTTTCCAGCGCAAACCGGAGCGCGTCGTCAGTCGCGGTATTGCACGCATGCAGCGCCGTCACGATATCGATCTGTGCTGGCAATCGGTCTGACGTAATAGACTCCGCCACCGACAAATTCAGGAACGACATCCCCTTGAAGCCGAGCCGCTCGGCCAGCTCCTCGGATTTCGTCACGAGATCCTCGCGTGTTTCGATGCCGTAAATGTGCGACGCCCCACCAGCGGAGTCCTGAAACTCCTTGAAGAAAAGGTCATACAGGATAAAACCTAGGTATGACTTGCCGGCACCATGGTCGACGAGCGTCACCGCGCCCTGCTGGTCCTTGAGGTCTTTCAGCAGCGGCTCGATGAACTGGAACAGGTGGTAGACCTGCTTCAGCTTGCGGCGGCTGTCCTGGTTCATCTTGCCGTCGCGCGTGAGGATGTGAAGCTCCTTCAACAACTCGACGGACTGGTTCGGACGGATTTCGTGGGTTTTGCTGGACATCGTGGGAGACCGCCATCGATTGCAACGCGAACGTGCGACAGATGACGGAAAAAAGGAAAAGTTGCTGCCAGTTTACCCAAAGCGCAGCCCGCTCACCTGAGGAGTCGCGTCGACCCTGCGAGAAATGCCACAAACCTGGAACACTTCCTGCTCAAAACGCAATATGCGGGACGTATTCCGATGTGGCTTGAAAGCATCTTGCGGGCCGGCTCACCCGATGGCGTAAGCCGTGCCGCGCATAACAACAAGCTGCCGGCCGTGGCTTCGATCACGCGAACCGAATGCATGTGGGGAGGACGGTCCCGGAACACGGACCGAACGTTACGTAACCAGCAGCGCGCCGCGATCTCAAACGGACGCGCGCCTGGAAAATAGAAGAGGCAGCAATGGACACGGTACCCAACGGAAACGTCGAGCAGAAGTTTCAGGAAATGCTGGCGAAGCTCACCGCCACCCCTGCGTGGTCGGAAAAGCAGCAGCTCGAACTGGAAATGGCACGCGACATTTCCACCGAAATGCTGCGGCTGGCCGAAGTCATGCGCGACGGCAGCGTCGACATGGAGACGTGCCTGACGATGCTGAAGTACGCGAAAGTGCTCGACTTCGTGATGACGACGCTCGCCTCGCGTCGCGACATCAAACCGCAAACGCTGCGGGTGATTTTCAAGCTCGCCGGACTGAAGGTGGATGAGGCATATCCCGGTTAGGACGCCCAGACAACGCCGCGACCAGCACGAGCGGCGCGCCGCCGTTCGTGCTGGTCAGCAGGCCTTCATCCTAAAGGAAAAGGACAACGAATCACCCTCGCGGCGCCTCGATCGGCGGAGTGCCTTCATGAAAGAGCGTCTTGAGCTGCGAGCGCAGTTCCGGCGAGTCCGTATGTTTGTGCACCGAGACCGCATGCTGCACGGCCGCGTCGAGCAATTCGCTCTCGCTGTCGGCGGACAGGGCAACGGTGCAATTCATTTCGCTCGGAAACTCGCGGCAGTCGATGTATTTGCGAGTCATGGCAATCTCCTGATCAAACGTCGAAACATCCAGACAAACAGCGGGCGCGCAGACCACGTTGCCAGCCGCAACGCGGCTGCATTGGCCGTGCCCGGCGAAATGAGAGCGGTGGGGTAGTGTGACGCGGGAAAGAAGCGGACTGCGTCCAGTGGAAGCTGTTTGAAAAGTATAGTTCGCGCGAGTGAATAGCGAAGGAGCAAACGTGAGCGCAGGGGATTGCGACACGCCCGAACCCAGCTCTTTTCGGCCGCTGGCTCGCGCTGGCACGTTAGCTCGTTACCCGTTCGCCGCGCGCCGTTTGCCCTGAGTTGCCGGCGGTGTGAAAATAGCGCCCTTCGCGCCGCCCGATTGTCAGATCAGGCCAACGCGCCGCCCCCCGCTCATCCGCAGGACCGCATGTCATCCTCCTTCGATTCCGCCCGCGTCGCCGTGATCGGCGGCGGCCCCGCCGGCTTGATGGCCGCCGAGGCGCTCGCCCAGCACGGCGTGCAAGTCGACGTCTACGACGCGATGCCATCGGTCGGCCGCAAATTCCTGATGGCGGGCAAAGGCGGCATGAACATCACGCATTCGGAACCGCTCGAGCCGTTTCTTGGCCGCTATGGCGCGCGCCGCGAACAAATCGCGCCGCTACTCGGCCTGTTCGGTCCCGACGCCTTGCGGGCCTGGCTGCATGAGCTTGGCGTCGAAACTTTCATCGGCAGTTCGGGGCGGGTTTTTCCGACCGATATGAAGGCGGCGCCGATGCTGCGAGCGTGGTTGCATCGGTTGAGAGAAGCTGGCGTGCGCTTTCACATGCGCCACAAGTGGACCGGTTGGGACAACGGCCACGGCGACACCGCGACGCACACGTTGCGCTTCGAAACACCCGACGGCGAGCAACGCGTGACCTGCGATGCCGTGGTGTTCGCACTCGGTGGCGCAAGCTGGCCGAGGCTCGGATCGGACGCCGCCTGGGTGCCGCTCCTGAGCGCACGCGAGGTGCCGGTGACGCCGTTGCGGCCCGCGAACTGCGGCTTCGATGCGGACTGGAGTCCCTATCTGCGCGAGCGTTTCGCCGGTCAACCAGTGAAATCCGTGGCCATCACGCTCACCGACGTAGACAATAAAGTCCACAATCGACAAGGTGAAATACTTCTGACCGAAACCGGCCTCGAAGGGAGTCTGATTTACGCGCTGTCGGCAGCCATCCGGGAGCGGATTCTCGCCGACGGCGACGTCACGATCGCGCTGGACCTGGCGCCAGGCTTGACGTTGGAGCGTGTCGTGGCGGAGGTCACGCGACCACGTGGGTCGCGCTCCATGTCGACTCACCTGCATGGCAGAGTCGGCATCGGAGGCGTAAAACTGGCCTTGTTGCATGAGGTTCTGTCGAAGGAAGGCTTCGCCGATGCGAATGGCCTCGCGCACGCGATCAAGGCGTTGCCGGTGCGACTCACGCGCGCCCGGCCTATCGCGGAAGCGATCAGCACCGCAGGCGGCGTCCCCTTCGAAGCGCTTGATCAACATTTGATGATCGAGCATCTGCCCGGCGCGTTCTGCGCGGGTGAAATGCTCGACTGGGAAGCGCCAACCGGCGGTTATCTGCTGACCGCCTGCTTCGCCAGTGGCCTCGCGGCCGGACGCGGCGCATTAGCGTATCTCAAGGCGCGCGGCGTGCCGGTCTGACACGCCGTTCTTCAGCCGCGCCTCATTACGCGGCATCGCGCTCCCTTCGAGCGCCACCGTTTAGCGCGCCTTCAGACGCCAGAGCGACGTCACTTCAGCCTTGCGCGCCGTATGCAGCGCGTCGGTTTCATCAGTCGACTTCGGGTGCCGTGGACGAATATCCTCGCGACCCACCACGGTCAGCCCCGCCTTTTCAATGGCGGCAAGCAACCACTCGCGCGTACGCAAGCCGAGATGCTCGGCGAAGTCCGACATGATCAGCCAGCCTTCCCCGCCCGGCGACAAATGCTCCGCCAACCCGTCCAGAAAACCGAGCAGCATGCGGCTTTCCGAATCGTAGATCGCGTATTCAATCGGTGAGGCGGGCCGCGCCGGCACCCACGGCGGATTGCAGACCACCAGCGGCGCACGGCCTTCCGGAAACAGATCGGCTTGCACGACCTCGACTTGCTGATCGTAGCCGAGACGCTTGAGATTTTCGCGCGCGCAGGCCAGCGCTCGCGGGTCCTGGTCGGTCGCGACGATTTTCTTCACACCGCGTTTGGCGAGCAGCGCAGCCAGCACGCCCGTACCGGTGCCGATATCGAACGCCTTGTTCAATGACGGCAGCGGCGTGCGCGCCACCAGATCCGCATATTCACCGCGCACCGGCGAAAACACGCCGTAGTGCGGATGGATGCGCTCACCCAGCACGGGAATTTCCACACCCTTCTTGCGCCACTCGTGCGCACCGATCAGACCGAGCAATTCGCGCAGCGACACGACCGAGGGTTCGTCGGTAGACGGCCCATAGGTTTCGATACAGGCCTGCTGCACTTCAGGCGCGCGGCGCAGCGGAATTGCGTACGCAGCGTCGAGCGGAATCAGGATCATGCCGAGCGTGCGGGCGCGTTGCGATTGAGCCTGACGATGCAGGTTGAACGCGTCGATCGGCGTTTCGCCGTGCTTGCGCGGTTTGCGCTCCAGCCGGCGCGTGACCGCCTGCAGCAATTGGCGGGCGTTCTGAAAGTCGCCGTTCCAGAGCAGCGCGGTGCCTTCGCACGCGAGACGATAGGCAGAGTCGGCAGTGGTGCGGTCATCGGCGACGACAACGCGCTTGGGCGGCGGCACCGCGGCTTCGGAGCGCCAACGCGCAGTGCGGGGGCCGTCGGCTTCGGGCCAGGTGATGGTTGCGGGGCTGGTCATGATGAAGGTGGGGTCTGTGTTGCGGGAGTGACGCGGTGAAAACTCGCGTCTCGGGGGCGTTGCCCGCCGGAGTGACTGATCGTGATGCCGACTGACGCCCGAATAGTACCTCTCCCAGTCGGGTTCGCGGGGCGGTATCTGTGGGCGGATGCCTGAACAAGGCCGATGCCACCGCCCTTTGCGGCGGTCTGCGGGCAATTCGTAGACTAAAATGTCCACAATCGACAAGGTGAATGAGATCTGGCAAAAATGAGCCGTTTCCGCCTCTCATCCAGCCTGCGAAATCCCCGCCCCAAATAAAAAAGCGGGTTTCTGAAATTATTCAGAAACCCGCTTTCGCACTACTGGTGCCGGCTGCAGGACTCGAACCCGCCACCTCATGATTACAAGTCAAGCGCTCTACCTGATGAGCTAAGCCGGCATGAGGCCGTGATTCTACTTCATTTCACGATCTTGAGGCGAGCCCTTCCGCCACCTTTCGATCCATCATCGTCAGGCTGCGGGCCGTCCGTCGCGGTTTCCGCTTTGGCGGCATCCGCGGCAGACGACGGTTCGACCGCACGCGGCGCCACGCTGACGGGCGCGGCCGGTGCTTCGGTCTCGTCCGCCAGTTCCGCATCGGCGCCTGAATCCTGCGCCTCGCCGCCTGCCGACTCGACCGGGAACGCCATGCCCTGCCCGTTTTCCCGCGCGTAGATCGCGAGAATATTGGCGATCGGCACTTCGATCTTGTGCGACTTGCCGGAGAAGCGCGCGCTGAACTCGATCCATTCATTGCCCATCTGCAACTGGCTGGTCGCCTCGAAGCTGATGTTCAACACGATCTCGTTGTCGCGCACGAACTGCCGCGGCACGCGCGTCTGATTGTCGACCCGGACCGCAATATGCGGCGTGTAGCCGTTATCCGTGCACCACTCGTACAGCGCGCGCAGCAGATAAGGCTTGGTGGAAATCTCTTGCATCAACAGTCCTCTTACCGGGTTGGGGCGCGCGCGGAAAACAATCGAGACGCGGCGCCCTCACCCCAAAGCCAAACTCAACGACGCATCACCTTTTCCGAAGGCGTCAGCGCTTCGATATAAGCCGGGCGGCTGAAAATGCGCTCCGCGTACTTCATCAGCGGTGCAGCGTTCTTCGACAGCTCGATGCCGTAGTGGTCCAGACGCCACAGCAACGGCGCGATCGCGACGTCCAGCATCGAGAACTCTTCGCCGAGCATGTACTTGTTCTTCAGGAAGATCGGTGCGAGCTGCGTCAGGCGATCGCGAATCGCGAGACGTGCCTTCTCGTGATTCTTCTCAGCGGCCTTGCCCTTTTCGTTTTCGAGCGTGCCGACGTGAACGAACAGTTCCTTCTCGAAGTTCAGCAGGAACAGACGGGCGCGGGCGCGCTGAACCGGATCGGCCGGCATCAGTTGCGGGTGCGGGAAGCGCTCGTCGATGTACTCGTTGATGATGTTCGATTCGTACAGAATCAGGTCCCGTTCGACGAGAATCGGCACCTGACCATACGGATTCATCACAGCGATGTCTTCCGGCTTGTTAAACAGGTCGACGTCGCGGATCTCGAAGTCCATGCCCTTTTCGAACAACACCAGCCGGCAGCGCTGGGAGAACGGGCAAGTTGTGCCGGAATACAGAACCATCATGTTTACGTTTCCTCAAAAAGCTGAAAGGCCAGCGCGCGGAAAAACCGTTCAACAGGTTTTTCCTGGCGCCGGCCCCACGCCGGGTAACGGCGTGATTATTTGATATGTTTCCAGTACGCAGCGTTCAGTCGCCAGGCGAAAAAGCTCAGAATGCCGAGGAACAGCAGCACCCACACGCCAAGCTGTCTGCGGGTTTTCTGCGTCGGTTCGGACATCCATGACAGGTACGACACGAGGTCGGCCACAGCAGAATCATAATCTACCGGCGACATCGTCCCCGGCGTGACCTGTTGGTAGCCGACAAATTTGTGAACCGTTTCGCCTGTTTTTTCGTCGGTTTCGTCACCGAACTTCGCGGTACGTTGCCCCTGAAGCTGCCACAGCACATGAGGCATGCTCACGTTTTCATACACCAGATTGTTCCAGCCGGTCGGCCGCGTATTGTCGCGATAGAAGCTGCGCAGATACGTGTACAGCCAGTCCTTGCCGCGCGCCCGCGCTTCCACCGACAAATCCGGCGGACTCGCGCCGAACCACGCTTTCGCGTCGTCCGGGCGCATCGCCACGGTCATGGTGTTGCCGATTTTATCCGTGGTGAACAGCAGGTTCGACTGGATCGCGCTCGGCGTAATGCCGAGATCGGTCAGCCGGCTGTAGCGCATCAGATTCGCACTATGGCAATTCAGGCAGTAGTTTACAAACAATTGGGCGCCGTGCTGCAACGAAGCAAAATTCTCCGCGTTATCGGGCGCGCGGTCGAGAGGGAAATTCTCGTCCGCGTGCACCGGTCCGGCCAGCACCGCGAGCAGTGTCGCGCCGATCAGCGCGCACGTCGAAAGCAGTTTTTTCATTTCGTGTTCTCCGGGCTCGCGATTAGTGGGGCTTGAACCGCACCCGCTCGGGCGGCTGCTTGAACGTGCCAAGCCGCGTCCAGACCGGCATACCGAGGAAAAACGCGAAGTAGATCAGTGCACACACCTGAGCAATCAACGTCGAGGCGGGCGACGGCGGTTTGGTGCCGAGGAAGCCCAACGTCAGGAAAGCGAGCACGAAGATCCCGTAGAACACCTTGTGAAAAAACGGCCGGTAACGGATCGACTTCACCGGCGAGCGGTCGAGCCACGGCAGGAAGAACAGCGAGATCACCGCGCTGCCCATCACCACCACGCCCCAGAATTTCGATTCGGTGAACGCCATGGCCAGAACCACCAGAACCGCGAGCACCGGCAAGCCGAGCTTCCATTTGCCGCGTGCGCGCACCAGCGCGAACAGGCCGAGCAGCGCGACGATGATCATCAGCACGATCTTGAATGGATCGGTGGTGGCGCGCAACATCGCATAGAACGCCGTGAAGTACCACACTGGCGCAATTTCCTGCGGCGTTTGCAGCGGATTGGCGGGAATGAAGTTGTTCGCTTCAAGGAAGTACCCACCCATCTCCGGTGCGAAGAAGATGATCGCGGCGAAGATGATCAGGAACACCGACACGCCCATGAAGTCGTGCACCGAGTAGTACGGGTGGAACGGGATGCCGTCGAGCGGAATGCCGTCCGGGTCCTTCTTTGCCTTGATCTCGATGCCGTCCGGGTTGTTCGACCCCACTTCATGCAGCGCCACCAGGTGCGCGACCACCAGCCCGATCAGCACCAGCGGAATCGCGATCACGTGGAAAGCGAAGAAGCGGTTCAGCGTGACGTCCGAGACGACGTAATCGCCACGAATCCACAGCGACAGATCCGGCCCGATGAACGGAATCGCCGAGAACAGGTTCACGATCACCTGCGCGCCCCAGAACGACATCTGGCCCCACGGCAGCAGGTAGCCGAAGAACGCCTCGGCCATCAGGCTCAGGAAGATCGCGCAGCCGAAGATCCACACCAGTTCGCGCGGCTTGCGGTACGAGCCGTACATCAGTCCGCGGAACATATGCAGATACACGACGACGAAGAACATCGACGCACCCGTGGAGTGCATATAGCGGATCAGCCAGCCCCACGGCACCTCGCGCATGATGTACTCGACCGACGAGAACGCGAGCGTCGCGTCGGGCTTGTAGTTCATCGTGAGGAAGATGCCGGTGACGATCTGATTGACCAGCACCAGCAGCGCGAGCGAACCGAAGAAGTACCAGAAGTTGAAGTTCTTCGGCGCGTAGTACTCGGAAACATGCTTTTTCCAAGTGGACGTCATGGGAAACCGGCGGTCGATCCAGCCGACCAGCCCGGTCGTCTCTACTTCGTGTTCGATCGCCATTACGCTTCTCCTTTCTCGTCCTTGCCGATCACGAGGCCCGTGGCCGAGGTGAACATGTAAGGCGGGATGTCGAGGTTCTGCGGCGCAGGTTTGTTCTTGAAGACGCGGCCGGCCATGTCATAGGTCGAGCCGTGGCAAGGGCACAGGAAGCCGCCTGGCCAGTCGTCGGGAAGATTGGGCTGCGCGCCCTCCTGGAAGCGCGGCGTCGGCGTGCAGCCCAGATGGGTGCACACGGCGACGGCGACGAAAAGGTTCTTGTGGTCGGTGCGTGAACGGAATTCGTTGTTGCAGTACTCCGGCAATGGCATCGAAAAAGGATTCTTGGTGAGAGGATCCGCTACTTCCTTATCGGCTTTCTGGACATCGGCGAGCATCCTGTCAGTGCGATTGATGATCCACACCGGCTTACCGCGCCAGGCGACGGTCTTCATGTCGCCGGGCTTGAGATCACTGATATCGACTTCGACCGGGGCGCCTGCCGCCTTGGCCTTTTCAGATGGTGCAAACGAACTAACAAAGGGTACGACAGTGGCAACGCCTCCAATGCCACCTGCTACGGTCGTCGCTATCAGCCAGGTACGGCGGCCGCCGTCGACGCGTTCATCTTCCTTGTCTCGCATTACACGCCCCACTTCTGAGTTGGATTTTTCCTTCACGTCGCTTCTACCGCCGCTAGTTTGCGCGAATGGAGTCGGCATTTACAAGGCCCCATTGCCAAAAACCGTGCGAAGCCCTTGATAAGTCAGGGTTTCTCCGTACGGATCGCAAACTTTTTCGCACCTCCTTTTAAGTGCCCTCTGCGTTATTCGTGCCTTTTTCTTCTCTAATGCCGATTTTCAATTCAGACGGGATTCGGGATATCGATAAACACGTGTTCGATATCGAACTGCTCGGACAGATGCTTGCCCACCGCTTGCACGCCGAAACGTTCGGTGGCGTGGTGGCCGGCCGCGAGGAACGCCACGCCGCTTTCCGCCGAGGTGTGCATCACCGACTCCGACACTTCGCCGGTCAGGTAGACATCAGCGCCGGCATTGATCGCGGCGTCGAACATGCCTTGCGCGGCGCCCGTGCACCAGCCCACGCGGCGCAATTCGCGATCCGGGTCGCCGAACACGAGCGGCGTGCGGCCGAGCGTCTGCTCGACTTGCGCGGTGAAGTGCGCGAGCGTGATCGGCATCGGCAACGTGGCGAGCCAGCCGAGATCGTTCTCGCCGAAGCGCGCGTCGCTGATCCAGCCCATCTTCGCGCCGATTTGCGCGTTGTTGCCGAACTCGGGATGGTCGTCCAGCGGCAGGTGATAGGCGAACAGGTTCAGGTCGTTGGCAATCAGCAGCTTCAGGCGCGCGTGTTTGCGCCCGGTGATCTGCGGCGCCTCGTTGCGCCAGAAGTAGCCGTGATGGACCAGCACCGCGTCCGCACCCCAGTCGAGCGCGGCCTCGAGGAAGGCCACTGAAGCCGTCACGCCGGTCGCGAGCTTATTGATCCTGCGGCGCCCTTCCACCTGCAATCCATTGGGGCAATAGTCCTTGAAGCGCGCGGTTTCAAGGAGATTGTTCAAGTACAATTCAAGTTCGATCCGATCCATATAAACCTCTAGTCTTCAGATGCTTAGACGCTTTTGGCTGTTCTTTGCCCAAGCGGTGACTGTGCTGTTGGCGCTGATGTTCATCATTGCGACCCTCAAACCGCAGTGGCTCCAGCGTCAAGGGCAATTCGGCAAGCAACTCGCCGAACCGATCGTCGCCCTTCGGGAAGTGGCGCCAGGCATCGGCACGGGTCCTGCACAGGCGTCCTATGCAGACGCCGCGCAAAAAGCCATGCCCGCGGTCGTCAATGTGTTCTCCAGCAAGGATGGCTCACTGCCGCCCGACCCGCGCGCGAAAGATCCGTTGTTCCGCTATTTCTTCGGTGACAAGAACAAAGGCAAGCAGCAGGAACAACCCGCGTCGAATCTGGGCTCGGGAGTGATAGTGAGTTCGGAAGGTTACATTCTAACGAACCAGCACGTCGTGGACGGCGCCGATCAGATCGAAATCGCGCTTGCCGACGGCCGCACCACCAACGCCAAGGTGATCGGCGTCGATCCTGAGACCGATCTGGCCGTGCTGAAGGTCAACATGACCAACCTGCCCACCATCACGCTCGGCCGCATGGACCAGACGCGTGTGGGCGACGTGGTGCTGGCGATCGGCAATCCGTTCGGCGTCGGTCAGACGGTGACCATGGGCATTGTCAGCGCGCTCGGGCGCAATCACCTCGGCATCAACACGTTCGAAAACTTCATTCAGACCGACGCGGCCATCAACCCGGGCAACTCGGGCGGTGCGCTGGTCGACGTGAACGGCAATCTGCTCGGCATCAATACCGCCATCTATTCGCGCTCGGGCGGCTCGCTCGGCATCGGCTTTGCGATTCCTGTCTCGACCGCGCGCAGCGTGCTGGAGAGCATCATCACGACGGGCTCCGTCACGCGCGGCTGGATCGGCGTGGAGCCGCAGGACGTGACGCCGGAAATCGCCGAATCGTTCGGGCTCGAGCAGAAGTCGGGCGCGATTGTCGCGGGCGTGCTGAAGAACGGGCCGGCCGACCGTGCTGGCATCAAGCCGGGTGACATTCTGGTAAGCGTGAACGGCCAGGAGATCACCGACACCACACGTCTGCTGAACGTCATCGCGCAGATCAAGCCGGGCACGGCTGCGAAGGTTCACCTGGTGCGCAAGAGCCACGCGATGGATCTGGACGTGACCATCGGCAAGCGCCCGCCTCCGCCGAAGCAACCGGCAGAAGATAACGGCGGCGGCGATCAGCAGGACGACGACGGCGGTTGAGAAGCGATAGATAGCGGCCAGTGGTGTGGGCACCGCAAAACAAAAAGGGCAGTCCGTGATGGACTGCCCTTTTTGTTTGTCTCTCTGTGCTGCCGTTCAACCCGGCGGACTGTCTTCCGCAATCACGGGTTTCTGCTTGCCGACAATCAACCGCGCCGCAATGATCCCCGCCTCATACAGCACGATCAGCGGAATCGCCAGAATGAGCTGCGAGAACACGTCCGGCGGCGTCACCACCGCTGAAATCACGAACGCGCCCACGACCACATACGGACGGATTTCCTTGAGCTTCTTGATGGTCAGCACGTTCATGCGGACCAACAGCACCACGACAATCGGCACTTCGAACGTCACCCCGAACGCGAGGAACATGGTCAGCACGAAGCTCAGGTAGTTGTCGATATCGGTGTTCATCTCCGCGCCGAGCGGCGCGTTGTAGTGCGCCATCACGCGGAAGATGGTCGGAAACACCACGAAGTACGCGAACGCCATGCCGCACAGGAACAGCGTGTAGCTGCTGCCCACCAGCGGCCCGACCAGCTTCTTCTCATGCTGGTACAAACCCGGCGCGACGAATGCCCAGATCTGGTACAGCACGACCGGCAGCGCAATCACAAAGGCGACCATCATGGTCACCTTCATCGGCACGAAGAACGAGCCGGTGACGTCGGTGACGATCATCTTGCCGTCCTTCGGCAGATTCTGCATCAAGGGCCGCGCCAGCAGCCGGAAAATGTCCGGTGCCCAATACACGAGCCCGACAAACACCACGATGACGGCAAGGCCGGCGCGGATGATACGGTCGCGCAATTCAACGAGGTGGGAAATGAAGGTCTCTTCAGTGCCTTCGTCCTGGGTTTGCTGGGGGTCGCTCACACCGGCCCTCGGTTAGAGATTGTCGTTCTGATCATCAGAAGAACCGCGTCGGACGACGCATGCTGGCCGGCGTATGCCGCGCCACGCGCGCAGCGCCCGACTGCACACGCGTGCGGCGCGTGGTGGCGCGCTTGTACCAGGTGGGCATGGCGGTCTGCTTGACGCGCCAGTTCTTGCGTTTAGCGCCTGCCGGTGGCGTGGTGGTCTGCCACGGCGAATTGCCGGCATCTTCAAGCGCACCGCCGGCAATGCTTGGCGACACCGACGTGCCGCTATTCCACGCGTCGTTCAGTTCGGTCTCATGCTTGCGCAGATTGTCCTGAACGCTGGTTTCGACGTTGCTCGCCGCCGCTTCGAACTCGGTTTTCATGCGACGCAATTCGTCGAGTTCGATTTCACGGGTGACTTCGGCCTTCACGTCGTTGATATACCGCTGCGCGCGGCCGAACAACGCGCCGGCCGTGCGGGCGACGCGAGGCAGGCGCTCAGGCCCGAGTACGACCAGCGCGACGACGCCAATCAGCGCCATCTTGGTTAGACCGAGGTCCAGCATGAAGTGGAGTGTCCGTCAGTAACGCGGTTGGGCCGCGGCTTAGCGGTAATCGCCGGAACGCGGCGTCTTTTCCTTCGCATCCACATCTACCGTGCCATTGCGCGGCAGTTCGCGCTGCTGCGCTTCGCCTGCGGGCGTTTCGGCTTCCTTCATGCCTTCCTTGAAGCCCTTCACAGCGCCACCCAGATCGGTGCCGATATTGCGCAGCTTCTTCGTGCCGAACACGAGCGCCACGATCAACAACACGATCAGCCAATGCCAAATGCTCAACGAACCCATGACTACTCTCCTTAACCCCGACACCGCACGTGATGCGGCAAAACTCGTGCGCCTTGCGGCGTGAATCGAAGCGCGTACGCTCCATCTATACGTTGCCGCGAGCTGTTTCGATTCAACCCGCGACACGGTGTGCCATTTGACCTGACGATCGCGTCGGCGTCGTTACAGTGCAGCAAAAACAACGGCTCTGCTATTGTCAGCGGCCAAAACTCGCTGCGCGCCTCGCAGCCGGCGGTTATTTACGAGCCCAACCTGTCAGCCCATGCGCTGCCACGGACGCGGCCCGGCGAGAATGTGCGCATGTAGGTGATACACCTCTTGCCCGCCTCCCGGTCCCGTATTGATTACCGTGCGAAAACCGCTTTCGCCACCGGTGTACGCCACGCCCAACTGATCGGCCAGACGCGCCACCAGAACTAGCATTCTACCAAGCAGCGGTGCCTCGCTTTCGGTGCAATTCGACAGCGTGGCGACGTGTTTGCGGGGAATCACCAGTACATGGGTTTCAGCGGCCGGGCGGATGTCGCGGAAGGCAACAAACTCTTCGTCCTCGTGGACTTTGGTCGACGGAATCTCGCCGGCGGCGATCTTGCAGAAAAGGCAGTTCGGGTCGTGGCTCATCGTATTCCTGACACAGTATGGCTAGAGCGCGAAGCGTCGTGCGGCACGGCTCATATCCGGCCCGGCCGCAGCCGGACCCAACTCAGAACCAGCCACGCGGGTTCGCGAGCGGCTTGTTATCGTACAGATACAGCCAGCCCTTGATAATACGGTACAACATCCAGATGCTGACGGCCCACAGAACCGGAATGCCGATCACCACGAACAGCAGCACACCGCCGATCGCATAACCCAGCAAGGCCATCCAGAACGAGCGGATCTGCCACTCGAAATGCGCTTCGTAGGGCGTGCCCACTACATCAGGCCGCTTCACGTAGTTGATGATGATCGCGATCAGAATCGTCAGACCACCCGTCAGCCAGTGAACCGCATACAGCGCGTACAGCACATGCGTGAGCGTGCGCAGACTGCGTTCGCGCTCGGGCTCGATCGCGTTGCGGTAGGCCGGCGGCGGATAATTTCCTTGCGACTGTTCCATGCTTGCGTCCTCCCGAGGATGCGATCCGATGCGTTCAGTGCAATGTGGGTGCCGACGTTCGCCACTTCAAGACGCGGCGGACAAGGTAACGACAAGGCGACGACAATCAGTCGCCGTTTTCCTCACGTTCGCGGCTCTTGCGCAGCGCCTTTTCCTCGATGCCCGACAGGCCTTCGCGGCGCTCAAGTTCGGCAAGTACGTCAGCCGGGCTCAGGTCGAAATGCGACAGCATCACGAGGCAGTGAAACCAGAGGTCCGCCACTTCGCCGACCAGCGCTTTCGGCGCGCCGCCGTGACGGGTGTCTTTGGCGGCCAGCACGACTTCGGTGGCCTCTTCGCCGATCTTCTTGAGAATCGCGTCATCGCCTTTGTGGAAGAGGCGCGACACGTACGAGACGTCCGGATCGCCGCCCTTGCGGCTGTCGATGATGGCCGCGAGGCGCAGCAGCGTGTCCTTGGTAGACGAAGCCGATTCGGTGGATTGCGTGGATTGCGTCATTTGTAGATGTGTTCGGGATCTTTCAACACGGGATCGACGGCGACCCAGTCGCCATCTTCAACCGTGCCTTCGAATTTCTGGAAAAAGCACGAGTGGCGGCCGGTGTGGCACGCAATGCCCGACACCTGCTCGACCTTCAGCAGCACGACGTCTTCGTCGCAATCGAGCCGCACTTCATGCACATGCTGCACGTGGCCGGACTCTTCACCCTTGAACCACAAGCGCTGGCGCGAGCGCGAAAAATACACCGCGCGGCCGGTTTCGACGGTTTTCGCCAAAGCTTCGCGGTTCATCCACGCGAACATCAGCACGTCGTTGGTCGATGCTTCCTGCGCGATCACCGGCACGAGGCCGTTCGCGTCCCACCTGACCTTGTCGAGCCACTCTACTGCTGAGGGATTCACCACGTCACAACCTCACCGAAATGCCTTGATCGGCCATGAAGCGCTTGGCCTCGCCCACGGTGTGTTCGCCGTAGTGGAAGATGCTGGCGGCCAGCACTGCGTCCGCGTGGCCGCTCTTGATGCCGTCGGCCAGATGCTGCAGCGAGCCGACGCCGCCCGAGGCGATCACCGGAATCGACACCGCGTCGGACACCGCCCGCGTGAGCGCGAGATCGAAGCCGCTCTTGGTGCCATCGCGGTCCATGCTGGTCAGCAGGATTTCGCCCGCGCCCAGTTCGGCCATCTTGCGCGCCCATTCAACGGCTTCGAGGCCGGTGGCCTTGCGCCCACCGTGCGTGAAGACTTCCCAGCGCGGCGGCTCGCCGTCCGCGGAGACGCGCTTCGCGTCGATGGCGACGACGATGCATTGCGAGCCGTATTTGTCCGTCGCGTCGCGCACGAGTTGCGGATTCGCGACCGCCGACGAGTTCATGCTGATCTTGTCCGCGCCCGCGTTCAACAGCCGCCGCACGTCTTCGACAGCGCGCACGCCGCCGCCAACCGTCAGCGGAATGAACACCTGGGAGGCGACCGCTTCGATGATCGGCAGAATCAGATCGCGCTGGTCGGAGGTGGCGGTGATGTCGAGGAAGGTCAGTTCGTCGGCGCCCTGTTCGTCGTAACGGCGCGCGATTTCGACCGGGTCGCCCGCATCGCGCAGTTCGACGAAGTTGACGCCCTTGACCACGCGGCCAGCCGTGACGTCGAGACAGGGGATGATGCGTTTAGCTAGAGCCATAATCGTGCAATTCTGCCAATACCGCTGATGAGGCCGCTCGCCTGAATCCTCACGAGCGGCACTGTGCCGGCGCTGCTCGCCGCGTCGGGCCGCAAGCCGGAAATGTGCCGAAGACACCGGCAAGCGGCTTGACGCGCTTTCGGGACGCGCCGTTGCGTCCGCTTTTAAAGTCCGAAAGTCCGCTGCTGCGTCGATTCTGGGCTGACCGCGACGCTTCGAACCCAGAGCCTTAAGCGTCGTCCGATTCGCGCAGCCGGTCCGCGAGGGTTTGCGCAGCCGCGAAGTCCAGATCGCCCGAGTAAATCGCCCGGCCGCAGATCACGCCTTCGATGCCTTCGTCCTCGACTTCGCACAGCGACTCGATGTCCGCGAGGTTCGACAAACCGCCGCTCGCGATCACCGGAATCTTCACCGCGCGGGCGAGACGCACCGTGGCTTCGATGTTGATGCCCTGGAGCATGCCGTCGCGGCCGATGTCGGTGTAGATGATCGACTCGCAGCCGTAATCCTCGAACTTGCGCGCCAGATCGGCCACTTCATGGCCGGTCAGCTTGCTCCAGCCGTCTGTCGCGACCTTGCCGTCTTTCGCATCCAGACCGACGATGATGTGGCCGCCGAAAGCCGTGCACGCATCCTGCAGGAAGCCGGGATTCTTCACCGCAGCCGTGCCGATGATGACGTACGACAAACCGTCGTCCAGATAGCGCTCGATCGTGTTCAGATCGCGGATGCCGCCGCCCAGCTGGACGGGAATCTCGCCACCCACTTCCTCGATGATCGCGCGAATCGCGTCTTCGTTTTTCGGCTTGCCGGCGAACGCGCCATTCAGGTCGACGAGGTGCAGACGGCGGGCGCCGCGATCGACCCAATGCCGGGCCATCGCCGCCGGTTCCTCGGAAAATATCGTCGCCTGGTCCATATCGCCCTGTTTGAGGCGTACACAGTGACCATCTTTCAGGTCGATGGCGGGAATCAGCAGCATAGCAATCGGGTGTTGTCTGGGAGGTGGTTGAAGGTCGGCGGCAGCGGCTGACAAGCCAGCCCGCCATAACGCCGTTTCGCTAGTTTAGTACAACTCTTTCGACGCCCTTGCGGAGCGCCGTATTGGAACGCACGGAGCGGAATCGTCTTGCTGCGGTTGTGGCGCACCGCCAACACCCCGCTTATGGCGGAACGGCGTTGGGCAACAGGATGAAGAAAGGCGCTCACGGGTTCCAGTGCACGAAGTTGCGATACACGCGCAGCCCCGCTTCGGCGCTCTTTTCCGGGTGGAATTGGGTCGCGAAGATGTTATCCCGCGCCACCGCCGAGGTAAAGGGCACACCGTACACCGTTTCGCCCGAGGTATGGGCGGCGTTGTCCGGCACGACGTAGTAGCTGTGCACGAAGTAGAAGAACGCGTTATCGGCGACGCCGTCCCACAACGGATGCGGCTGCGCCTGGCGCACGCGGTTCCAGCCCATTTGCGGGACCTTGAAGCGCGAGCCGTCGTCCTGCACCTGACCTTCCAGGTCGAAGCGCAGCACCTTGCCGGGCAACAGACCCAGACCGGGCGTATTGCCCTCGGCGCTCCAGTCGAACAGCATCTGCTCGCCGACGCACACGCCCATCAGCGGCTTGCTGCGCGAGGCCTCGATGACCGCCTCCTGCAGGCCGGATTCGGCCAGACTGCGCATGCAGTCAGGCATGGCGCCCTGGCCGGGCAGCACCACGCGGTCGGCCGAGCGGATCGCTTCCGGCTGATCGACGATCGCCACGTCCGCCTCCGGCGCGGCTTTGCGTAGCGCCTGGGCAACCGAGCGCAGGTTGCCCATTCCGTAATCCACAATCGCTATCGAAGTTTTCATTTCAAGTTAGGCAGCAATGCCTTCAATCCATCGACGATGAATTCCACCGCCAGCGCCGATAACATCAAACCCATGAGCCGCGTACCGATGTTGATACCCGTGCGACCGACCCAACGGGCAATCGGTTCGGCGAGGCGCAACGAAAAAAAGCAGATCGCCGCCAGCACCGCACCGATCGCGACCAGGCTCAGCCGGTCGTACCAGTGCGCCGAGCCGGCCGCATAAATGATCGTGGTGCTGATCGCGCCCGGACCGGTCAACAGCGGGATCGCCAGCGGTACAACCGCGATGTTGTTCTTCTGCTCGGCCTCATCGCGCTCTTCCTCCGTCGAACGGCTGTTGCCGATCTGCGCGTTCAGCATGTTGATGGCCATCAGCAGCATGATGATCCCGCCGCCCACTTCGAGCGACCCGACCGAAATGCCGAAGAAGCTGATGATCTGCTGCCCGAGCAGCGTGGTCACCGCAATCACGCAGAACACCGAAATTGCCGCGATGCGGATGGTTCTGCGCCGCTCGACGTCGCTCTGAAGCGCCGTCAGGCTCATAAAGAACGGGATGGCGCCGACCGGGTTGATCAACGCCAGCAGCGAAATAAACGACTTCAGAATATCCATCGCACACCGGGTGCGGGCAAGCGCAGCCGGTCCTGGTCACGAGGCTGGTAAATGAGCGCTTAAAGGCTGCCCTTGGTCGACGGAATCTGTCCCGCCGCGCGTTCGTCCATCTCGACGGCCATACGCAATGCACGCCCGAAGGCCTTGAACACCGTTTCCATCTGATGATGGGCGTTCAGGCCACGCAGGTTGTCGATGTGCAGCGTGACGCCGGCGTGATTGACGAAGCCGCGGAAAAATTCGATGGAGAGATCGACGTCGAAGGTGCCGATGCGCGCGCGCGTAAACGGCACATGGAATTCGAGACCCGGGCGTCCGGAAAAATCGATCACGACGCGCGACAGCGCTTCGTCGAGCGGCACGTAAGAATGACCGTAGCGACGGATGCCCTTGCGGTCGCCAATTGCCTTCGCGACGGCCTGGCCGAGCGTGATGCCGACGTCTTCAACCGTGTGGTGGTCGTCGATTTCGAGGTCGCCATGCGCTTCGATGTCGAGATCGAACAACCCGTGGCGTGCGATCTGGTCGAGCATGTGATCAAGAAACGGCACACCGGTGGCCAGCTTCTGCTGACCGGTGCCGTCCAGATTGATCTTCACACGGATCTGCGTTTCGCTTGTGTTGCGAACGACTTCCGCAAGGCGCATGGTAATTCCTCGAATCTAGCTAGAAAGCGATAGTAGTGTGGGATGGGAACACGGCGGACCGCGCGCACTTTTCGCAGTAGGGGAAAGCGCTCACGCGGCCATTCAGCTCGCCGTTCAATGCAGCACGAGTTTCAGTCCAGCGATCAATTGGGCGTTTTCTTCCGGTGAACCCACGGTCAAACGCACGCAATTGACCAGCAATGGATGCATTTTACTCACGTTTTTGATCAAAACCCGTGCTGCCAGCAGCGTTTCGAACATAACGGATGCGTCAGGCACCCGCACCAGCAGGAAGTTGCCGGCGCTCGGAAACACTTCGGCGCCCGGTAATTGGGCGACGGCTTGCGCGAGTTTCGTCCGTTCTTCACGCAGTTGCTCGGCTTGGGCGTCGAGCACGTCGACGTGGTCGAGCAGGAAATCGGCGGCGGCCTGCGTCAGCACGTTGGTGTTGTAGGGCGGCCGCACCTTGTCGAATTCGGTGAGCCAGGCGGGCTTGCCGACCAGATAACCCAGGCGGATGCCGGCCAGACCGAGCTTGGACACCGTACGCATCACGACGACGTTGTCGAAGGCATCGGCGCGCGGCAGCCAGCTTTGCTGCGCGAACGGCTGATAAGCCTCGTCGATCACCACCAGGCTTTTGTTCGCCGCGGCGATGATGCGCTCCATATCCGCGCCGTCGTACAGCGTGCCGGTCGGGTTGTTCGGGTAGGCCAGATAGATGACCGCCGGTTCATGCTCGGCGATCGCCGCCAGCATCGCTTCGGTGTCGAGCGTGAAATCGTGCTTCAGCGGCACGCCGATGAATTCCAGATTCGCCAGCTTCGCGGACATCTGATACATGACGAAACCCGGCATCGGCGCGAGCACCTTGGCGCCCGGCTTCGCGCACGCCACCGACACCATGCTGATGATTTCATCCGAGCCGTTGCCGAGCAGCACGTCGCAACCCGCGGGCACACCCATCACGCGCTTGATCTTTTCGATCAGCGCTTCCGGGCGCGGCGCCGGGTAACGGTTCAGCGCAACGCCGGCCAGATGCTCGCCGAGATGGGCGGCGAGCACCGGAGGCAGCGAAAACGGATTTTCCATCGCATCGAGCTTGATATAGCCCGTGGCGTCCGGAACCGGATAGCTCGTCATCGCGAGCACGTCGCGGCGGATGATGTCTTGAGGTGTCGTCATAAGTCAGTGGACCGGGCCGCGCGGGAGACGCCGGCGGGTATCGGCGGCTTGCGGACTGCCCCAGGTTGGTCTGTATTGTCGTTATTTAACGGGAAACCGCGCGAAATCCGTCGGCAGGGTTCGCGGACATCGGTTCGATGCCCGCCTGCTCCGTACTCCGGCTCGTCGCGGTCAGCCGCGCTTAGCCGTTCTGCCGCATCCGGTATTCGGCGCTGCGGGCATGCGCCTGCAGGCCTTCGCCGTAAGCGAGTTCGGCGGCGATCTCGCCAAGCGTCTGCGCGCCTTCCGCACTGACCTCGATCACGCTCGAACGCTTGAAGAAATCGTAGACGCCCAGCGGTGACGAGAACCGTGC
Source organism: Paraburkholderia madseniana (assembly GCF_009690905.1). GTDB lineage: Bacteria > Pseudomonadota > Gammaproteobacteria > Burkholderiales > Burkholderiaceae > Paraburkholderia > Paraburkholderia madseniana. Next base: position 50,451 of record NZ_VOSW01000031.1, on the reverse strand, counting down.
GGTACGCGACGTAGGCAGCACGTGATTCGGCCCCGCGCAGTAGTCGCCGAGGCTTTCACTGGTGTAGCGGCCGAGGAAGATCGCGCCGGCATGGCGGATCAGTTGGCCCCATTGATGCGGTTCCAGCGCGGAGATTTCGAGGTGTTCCGGCGCGATGTCATTGGCGATCGCGCAGGCTTCGGCCATATCGCGCACCTTGATCAACGCACCGCGGCCTTCGAGCGAAGCGCGGATCACGTCCTGGCGCGGCATGCTCGGCAGCAGTTCGTTGATCGCATCGCGTACGCGGGCGATGAATGCATCGTCCGGACACAGCAGGATGGATTGCGCGAGTTCGTCGTGCTCGGCTTGCGAGAACAGGTCCATCGCGATCCAGCGCGGGTCCGTCGTGCCGTCGCACAGCACGAGAATTTCCGACGGCCCGGCGATCATGTCAATGCCGACCGTGCCGAACACCCGGCGCTTGGCCGACGCGACATACGCGTTGCCGGGGCCGCAGATCTTGTCGACCGCGGGCACCGTTTCCGTGCCGTATGCCAGTGCGCCCACCGCCTGCGCGCCGCCGATCGTGAACACACGATCCACGCCGCCCAGCAAGGCGGCCGCCAGCACCAGCGGATTCTTCACGCCGTCCGGCGTGGGCACAACCATGACGATTTCGCGCACACCGGCCACGCGCGCCGGAATCGCGTTCATCAGCACCGACGACGGATACGCCGCCTTGCCGCCCGGCACGTAAATACCCGCGCGATCCAGCGGCGTGACCTTCTGCCCGAGCACGGTGCCGTCGGCTTCCGTGTACTGCCAGCTATGGCTGCCGCACTCGATCTTCTGCTTCTCGTGGTAACCGCGCACGCGCGCCGCCGCCGCTTCGAGCGCTGCGCGACGCTTCGGCTCGAGGCCTTCGAGCGCCGCCTCCAGTTCGGACATCGGCAACTCGAGCGCCGCGACGCTCTTCGCCTCGACGCGGTCGAAGCGGCTCGTGTACTCGAGCACCGCGGCGTCGCCGCGTGCCTTCACGTCGTTCAGAATCTGCGCGACCGAGCGCTCGATTGCTTCGTCTTCGCTCGCCTCGAACGCGAGTACCGCATGCAGCGACTTCTGGAAGTCGGGAGCGCTGGAATCGAGTTTGCGAATCTTGATAGACATACGGGTATCCGTTTCGGTAAGGCGCGCTAAAGCGTGGTCAAACGAGCGTAGTCAAACTTTTCAGGCCGCAGCGCCGGCCTTCGACGCGCGTTCGAACGCGTCGAGGATCGGCCGCAGCGCCGCGCGCTTGAGCTTCAGCGCTGCCTGGTTCACAACGAGGCGCGACGAAATCTGCATGATCTCTTCCACCTCGACAAGATTGTTGGCGCGCAAGGTATTGCCGGAACTCACCAGGTCGACGATCGCATCGGCGAGGCCGACCAGCGGCGCCAGCTCCATCGAACCGTACAGCTTGATCAGATCGACGTGCACGCCCTTGGCGGCAAAATGCTCACGTGCGGTTTCCACATATTTGGTCGCCACGCGCAGACGTGCGCCCTGGCGCACCGCGTTCGCGTAGTCGAAACCGGCCGCCACTGCGACCGACATCCGGCAACGCGCGATATCCAGATCGACCGGCTGATACAGTCCGCTGCCGCCGTGCTCGAGCAGCACGTCCTTGCCGGCCACGCCGAAGTCGGCTGCGCCGTATTCGACGTAGGTCGGCACGTCCGTGGCGCGCACGATGATCACGCGCACATTCGCATCCGTAGTGGGCAGAATCAGCTTGCGTGAGGTTTCCGGATCTTCGGCGACTTCAATGCCGGCTGCGGCGAGCAGCGGCAGCGTCTCTTCGAAGATACGCCCTTTCGACAAAGCCAGCGTGAGCGGTGCGCTCACAGCCGGCGACGACGACGTTTGCGGCATCGAACTCATGCCTGGCTCCCCGAGATACGGCGCACCTTGGCGCCGATGGCGTTGAGCTTGGTTTCCATCCGGTCGTAACCGCGATCCAGGTGATAGATACGGTCGATCAGCGTTTCGCCTTCGGCACGCAGCGCGGCGATCACGAGGCTCGCCGACGCACGCAGGTCGGTCGCCATCACCTTCGCGCCGGACAGCTTCTCGACGCCGGTCACGAGCGCGGTGTTGCCGTCGATCGTGATGTTCGCGCCGAGGCGGTTCAACTCCTGCACGTGCATGTAGCGGTTCTCGAAGATCGTCTCGACGACTTGCGAGGTGCCGTCCGCGAGCGTGTTGAGCGCCATGAACTGCGCCTGCATGTCGGTCGGGAACGCCGGATATTCGGACGTGCGGAAGCTCACCGCGCTCGGACGCTTGTCCATGCGCACACGCATCCAGTCGTCGCCCTCTTCGATCGCGACGCCGGCTTCGCGCAGCTTCTCGGTGACCGCTTCCAGAATCAGCGGACGCACCTTACGCAATGTGACATCGCCACCGGCAGCCGCGACCGCGCACAGGAACGTGCCGGCTTCGATACGATCCGGAATCACCGTGTGCTTTGCGCCATGCAGCTTGTCGACGCCCTGGATCACCAGACGGTCGGTGCCGATACCTTCGATCTTTGCGCCCATCTCGACCAGCAGATGCGCGAGGTCACCCACTTCCGGCTCACGCGCGGCGTTCTCGATGACCGTTTCGCCCTCGGCCAGCACCGCTGCCATCAGCAGGTTTTCGGTGCCCGTCACGGTGATCATGTCGGTCACGATGCGCGCGCCCTTCAGACGCTTCGCACGCGCTTCGATGAAGCCGTGCTCGATCGTGATCTCGGCGCCCATGGCCTGCAGACCCTTGATGTGCTGATCCACCGGACGCGCGCCGATTGCGCAGCCGCCCGGCAGCGACACGCGAGCGTGACCGAAGCGCGCGACCAGCGGGCCGAGCACGAGGATCGACGCACGCATGGTCTTCACCATTTCGTACGGCGCGACGAGGTTATCGACCTTCGACGCATCCAGCGACACGCAGCCCTCGCCGCTCTCGATCTGCACGCCCATCTGGCCGAGCAGCTTGAGCATCGTGCGCACGTCCTGCAAGTCGGGCACGTTCTCCAGATGCACCGGCTCCGCGCTCAGCAGACTCGCGCACAGAATCGGCAACGCCGCGTTCTTGGCACCTGAGACGACGACTTCACCCGACAGCGGGTAGCCACCTTCAATGACGAGTTTATCCATGCCTGTCAGTTCCTGATTGACCCGGACTTCAGCCGGGCCCGCTTTGACTGTGTTCGACGCGCCGCTACCGGCGTCGCGCCCTTCTTGAGTAATTCGCACTAAATTTCCAGATTACGCGTTCTGCCATTCGGCGGGCGTCAGCGTCTTCATGCTGAGCGCGTGGATTTCTTCGCGCATGCGGTCGCCGAGCGCCGCATACACGAGTTGATGGCGCTGGATCAGACGCTTGCCTTCGAAGCTCTCGGCAACGATGGTCGCAAAGAAATGCTGACCGTCGCCTTCGACTTCGAGATGCTGGCAAGCGAGCCCAGCCGCGATGTATTGCTTGACCTGTTCGGGAGTCGGCAACATGAGGGATGCTCCTGATCAGTGGCGCAGTTTGTAGCCGGAGGCGAGCATGCGCATCGCCACCACGGCCAGCACCACAAAGAAACCGGCAACGATCGCAAGGCTCACGAGCGGATTGATATCCGACATCCCGAAGAAACCGTAGCGAAAGCCGTCGATCATGTAGAAAAAGGGATTGAGCCGCGACACTTCGCGCCACACCGGTGGCAGCGTATGCGTCGAGTAGAACACGCCCGAGAGGAACGTGAGCGGCATAATCAGAAAGTTTTGAAATGCAGCAAGCTGATCGAACTTTTCAGCCCAGATGCCGGCGATCAAACCGAGTGTGCCCAGAATCGCCGCGCCGAAAATCGCGAACGCGATGATGTAAAGCGGCGCGCTAAAGCTGACCGGCACGAACCAGATCGTCACGATGAACACGCCGAAGCCGACCGCCAATCCGCGCGCCACGGCGGCGAGCACATACGCGCCGAACATCTCGTAGTGCGACAACGGCGGCAGCAATACGAACACCAGGTTGCCCGTGATTTTCGACTGGATCAGCGAGGACGAGCTATTCGCAAATGCGTTCTGCAGCACGCTCATCATCACGAGACCGGGAATCAGAAAGCTCGTGTACTCGACGCCCGGATAGACCTGAACGTGACCGCGCAACGCGTGGCCGAAAATCGTCAGATACAGCAGCGCGGTGATGACCGGCGCCAGCACGGTCTGGAACGACACCTTCCAGAAACGCAGGATTTCCTTGTAAAACAGCGTGCGAAAGCCGCTCATGCCAGCCCCTCGATCACTTCCGGACCGTTCATCACCTGAACGAACACATCTTCGAGGTCGGCTTTGCGGACCTCGATTTCTTCGAATGCGCAGCCCGCTGCGCGACACTGCGCGAGAATCCGCTCGACGTCGTCATAGCTCGCGAGCCGCAGCAGATGCTGCCGGCCATTGCCGTTACCCGCGCCGCTTTCCACTTCGAGCGGACGCAACTCGGCCGGCAACACACCTTGCGTAAAACGCAGGAACAGCTGCATGCCCGCAAAGCGCTGCAGCAGCGTGCTGGTGCGCTCGAGCGCGACGACCTCGCCGCGCCGCAACATCGCGATGCGGTCGCACAGCGATTCGGCTTCTTCCAGATAGTGCGTGGTCAGCACGATCGTGTGACCTTCGCGATTCAGGCGCGAGATGAATTTCCACAAGGTTTGACGCAACTCGACGTCGACGCCCGCGGTCGGCTCATCCAGCACGATCACCGGCGGCCGGTGCACCAGCGCCTGCGCCACGAGTACGCGGCGCTTCATGCCGCCCGACAGCGCGCGCATATTGGCGTCAGCTTTCTCGGTGAGGTCGAGATTGGCCATGATCTCGTCGATCCACGCGTCGTTGTTGCGCAGCCCGTAGTAGCCGGACTGGATGCGCAAGGTTTCGCGCACCGTGAAGAAGGGATCGAACACGAGCTCCTGCGGCACCACGCCGAGCGCGCGGCGCGCGTCGCGAAAATCGCTGACTACGTCATGGCCGCGCACCGCAATGCTGCCTTCATCGGCGCGCGCGAGACCCGCGAGTATGCTGATGAGCGTTGTCTTGCCCGCGCCGTTCGGACCGAGCAGTCCGAAGAACTCGCCTTCTTCCACCGTGAGGCTGACGCCCTTGAGCGCCTGCAAATCCTTGTAGCGCTTCTTGACGTTACGAATTTCTATGGCTGACATGACTGTGGGCCGCGTGCGTCGCGGCGCCTAAAGGAGCCCCGAGGGGGCGCAAAAGTGCTGGAAGGGACGAAATTGGGGCCGGTTATATGCCCCGAAAAACGTTTGATTATAGGGCAAAAATCGGCAGCCCCGGCTCGGCCGGGGCGATTGGAAGTGACGCTAGGGGAGCGTCAATGTCGCGCGCGCTGCAAGCAGCATGGGACCGGAGTAACCGCTAAAGCGCTAACTCCGGTCGACATAACAGGGTATCGACGCCGTAGGCTTGTGCGAGGCTGGCGAGACCAGCCGGCAGATTGACGATCTCGAACGCGATGCCGCGCGCCTGGGCGGCACGCTCCCACGCGAGCAGGACGGCAAGCGCGGACGAGTCGAATTGCGCGAGCGGCGCGCAATCCACGCCGGTCGCGCCCGCTGCGATGCGCTGCAAACCCGCCTCGAGCGCGGCTTTCGCGCTCTCGTGGGTCAGCGTCGCGCCGCTTTCGAAGCGGCTTGCGACGACGGCGTTCAGCACTTCGCTCACGACTGCTTGCCCGCGGCCAGTTGCTGATTGCGCTGCGTGAGGAACTGGATCAGTCCGTCCACGCCCTTCTGCTGGATCTGTTCGCTGAACTGTTGCTGATACGCCTGGATCAGCCACGCGCCGAGCACGTTGATGTCATACACACGCCAGCCGTTCGGCGTCTTGTACAGACGATAGTCGAGTTCGATCGGCGAGCCGTTGTTCATCACCACCGAGCGCACCACCGTGTCGGTGTCGTCCGGGTTCATGCGGAACGGCTTGTACTGAATCTGCTGGTCGCGCACTTGTGCCAACGCGCCCGAATACGTGCGGATCAGCAGCATCTTGAACTGCTCGACGACGGCGTTTTGCTGCTCCGGCGTCGCGGTGCGCCAGTTGCGGCCCATCGCCAGTTGCGTGGTGCGGCGGAAATCGGTGTACGGCAGGATCTTTTCGTTGACGAGCTGAGTGATGTGGGTGATGTCGCCTTGCTGGATCGACTTGTCGGCGTGGATCGCATCGATCACCTGCTGGGTGACGGTCTTGACCAGGCCGTCCGGCGAATTGGAGTCCACCGTTTGCGCCGAGGCACCGGCACTGGCGAACGAAAACAGCGCTGCGAACAACGGAATCAGGAATAGTTTTTTCATATCGAACCTTGCTTGCCTTAAAAATAGTGCAACCGTTGGAGCCGACATTAACACGCGAGTTCAGCAGCAATCCATGCGCAAACTGCGAGAGTCGTATCGAGGTGTTACGGCCGCACGATCAACGCAATTTGAATGACGGGAAGTTGAAACGCGTCGGCGGAACCAGTTGGCCGGCCGGAATCTGCGTCGTTTCCGGACCGCCGTTCAGGTCGAGCGGCGGTGTTTCGGAGCCGCCGGAGGCGGCTTCAGGCGCAGCCGCCGTGCCGGTTGCGCCCGTGGTTGCGCCAGCCGCCGAAGCAGCTTGCGGCGGCGTTGCGGCGGCCGCACCGGACGCAGCCGATGCTTTCGCGGCAGCACCCTGCGTGCCTGCTGGCGCCGCAGCCGCACCGCTATCGACGTCGTCGTACTTCGGCAGCGGCGCTTCGTCGCCGTAGTTCGGCAGCGACTGCGACTGCTTGCCGTCCGACAACAAATACTGGCGGCGCTGCAGATACGCGTTACGCACGAACGAGTACTTATCCAGCGCGGCGCCTTCCAGTACATCGCTCGCGTTCAGCAGGTTCGCACGCGTATTGATCACGTTCACGCCGTACAGCGCCCACGTCAGGCCTGGCGGATTGATGTAGCTGAGCGGATTCACATAGTAGTTGCCGATCGAGCCGACCGCGTCGCGCACCGTGCTCGGACCGAACAGCGGCAGAACGAGGTAAGGACCCGGCGGCACGCCGTAGTGCCCGAGCGTCAGGCCGAGGTCGTTGTCATGCTTGGGCAGTTTAGCGAGCGTCGCCACGTCGAACAGACCGCCAACGCCGAACACCGTGTTGATCACGATCCGCATGATGTCTTCGACGCCATCGGTGATCTTCAACTGCAGCAGATTGTTCGCCGCGATGTAGACGTCGCCGATATTCGAGAAGAAGTTGGTGACGCTGTCGCGCACCGGCTGCGGCGTGATGAAGACGTAGCCCTTCGCGACCGGCTTCAGCGCGTACTGATCGAGCTTGTCGTTGACGGTGAAGATGGTGCGGTTCAAGCCCTCGAGCGGATCGCCCTTGGTCGGCGTCTGCACGGTCGAGCAGCCGGCGAGCGTAGCGGCCGCGAGCGCGAAGGTCGCTATCTGGACGGTGCGCACGCCTCGTTTGCGTAGGGTCTGCATTTTTATTCTCCTTATTGACCGGCCGCGCCAGAGGCGGGCAGAGTCGGCGCCGCCGACGCGGGTGCCGTGGCAGGGGCGGCCGCAGGTGTGGCCGAACCCGCGCCCGGCTTGGATGCGCCCGAGTCCGCGGCCTTGCTATACAGGAATTGTCCGATCAAGTTTTCCAGCACGATTGCCGATTGTGTCATCGAGATCGTGTCACCCGCTTTAAGCATCTCACTATCGCCACCGGGTTCGAGCCCGATGTATTGCTCGCCGAGCAGACCCGAGGTCAGGATCTTCGCCGACGTGTCTTTCGGAAACGGGTATTGCTTGTCGATATCGATCGTGACAACCGCCTGATACGCATTGCTGTCAAAGCCGATCGAGGCAACCCGGCCGACCGTCACGCCCGCGCTCTTCACCGGTGCGCGCGCCTTCAGTCCGCCGATATTGTCGAACTTGAGCTTGACCGGGTACGTTGCCTGAAACGACAACGAGCTCATGTTGCCGGCCTTCAGCGCGAGAAACAGCAACGCCACGAAACCCAACACCACGAACAGGCCGACCCAGAAGTCGAGAGCAGTCTTTTTCATCGTCATCCCAAAGTGAATCCGCCACGCTGCTCCCGCTCCCGTGACGCGCAAACCGAGGCGCGCCCGCCGAACGGAAACGTGCAGCGCAGTTTTAGCTGAACATCAGTGCGGTCAACAGAAAATCGAGGCCGAGCACCGCAAGCGACGCGTACACGACCGTCTTGGTCGTGGCGCGCGACACGCCTTCCGGCGTCGGCTTGGCTTCGTAGCCCTGAAACAGCGCCACAAAGGTCACCGCGAGGCCGAACACCACGCTCTTGATGACCCCGGCGCCCACGTCGCGCCAGACATCGACGCCGCCTTGCATCTGCGACCAGAACGCGCCGGCATCGACGCCGATCAGCAGCACACCCACCACATAACCGCCGAACACGCCGACCGCGCTGAAAATCGCGGCCAGAATCGGCATGGAAATAATGCCCGCCCACAAGCGCGGCGCGACGACGACCTTGACCGGGTCCACCGCCATCATTTCCATCGCGGTCAATTGCTCGCCCGCCTTCATCAAGCCGATTTCGGCCGTGAGCGACGTGCCGGCGCGGCCCGCGAACAGCAGCGCCGTGACCACCGGCCCGAGTTCGCGCACCAGCGAAAGCGCGACCAGCAGGCCCAACGCCTGTTCGGAACCGTAGCGGTTCAGCGTGTAATAACCCTGCAAGCCGAGCACGAAGCCGACGAACAGCCCCGACACGGCGATGATCACCAGCGAATAATTACCCACGAAGTGGATCTGCTTCGTGACAAGGCGCGGCCGGCGCAGCAATGGGAAAAACTCGAGCAGCAGCCGGAAGAAGAACCGCGTGGCGTAGCCGGCCGTGCCCAGCCCGTCGAGTACCGAGCGACCAAGCGCGCTGATCATGACTGACCTCCGCCAATGCCGAAGTCCGCCGCGAGTGGCGTCTTGCTGGGATAGTGGAATTTGAACGGGCCGTCCGGCGCGCCGTCGATGAACTGGCGCACCGTAGGATCGGTCGACGCGCGCAGCTCAGCCGGCGTGCCTTCGGCATGCACCCCGCCGTTGGCAAGGAAATAGACGTAATCGGCGATCGCGAACGATTCCGGCACGTCGTGCGTGACGAGGATCGACGTCGCGCCAAGTGCCTGATTCAACGCGCGAATCAGGTTCGCGGTGATGCCGAGCGAGATCGGATCGAGGCCGGCGAACGGCTCGTCGTACATCATCAGCTCGGGGTCGAGCGCAATCGCCCGGGCGAGCGCCACACGCCGCGCCATACCGCCCGAAATCTCCGAAGGCGCCAGGTCGCGCGCGCCGCGCAACCCGACCGCGTTGAGCTTCATCAACACGAGGTCGCGGATCAGTTCTTCGGGGAGGTCGGTGTGCTCGCGCAAGGCGAAGGCGACGTTTTCGAACACCGACATATCGGTGAACAACGCGCCAAACTGGAACAGCATGCCCATCTTGCGGCGCAGCGCGTAGAGGCCGTCGCGCGTCTGCTGGCCGATGTCCTGGCCATGAAACAGGATCTGGCCGCGCTGCGCGCGCACCAGACCGCCGATCAGACGCAGCACCGTTGTTTTGCCGCAACCCGAGCCGCCCATAACCGCAACGACCTGGCCGCGCTTGAAGCGCAGATTCAGGTTCGACAGGACGAGCCGGTCGCCATAACCGAAGTCGACGTCGCGCAGCTCGAGTAAGGTCTCAGGGGAGGAAGACACGAAACTGACAGTCCTTTTACACGGAAGGCCGAATTATAGGGCCATCATGGAAATGCTGCCGTGAGGTGCCCTGTCCCTTTACTGAACTTGACGATTATTGCGTAAACGCATGTTGCAGCGCAGAAACAGCGACAGCCGGGTCGGCGGCCTCGGTCACGGCGCGCACCACGGCCGCGCAACCCACGCCCGTCGCCAGCACGTCCGGCAGCACCTGCAGATCGATTCCGCCGATCGCCACCAGAGGCACGACGCCGTCGAGCAGGCGTACATACCGCACCAGACGCTTGAGGCCCTGCGGCGCGGTCGGCATGACCTTGGTGGTGGTCGGAAACACCGCGCCCAATGCAATGTAGCTTGGCCGGAAATGCAGTGCTTTCAGAATCTCGTAGAAACCGTGCGTCGACAGACCGAGGCGGATGCCAGCGGTGGCAAGTGCCGACAGATCGGCCGTATGCACGTCTTCCTGGCCGAGGTGGACGCCGTAGGCGCCCGCTTCCAGCGCGGCTTGCCAGTGATCGTTGATGAAAACCTGGGCATCGTGCTCACGGCCCGCGGCGACACAGCGGGCGATTTCGCGCTTCAGTTCGTCGGCAGGTTCGGCCGATTTGCGGCGCAACTGGACCGTTTTCACGCCAAAACCCACCACCCGTTCGACCCACTCCGCGGTCGGCAGCACCGGGTACAGCCCGAGCCTGTCGGGGCAACGCGCGAACGCTTGCGCCGGCGCGGCCGGCAGACCGGCGAGGCGTGGGAAGTGCGCGATATCGGCCGGAAATGCGTCCTCCGCTTTGGTTTCGTCGCCGTCGCGCCACGCCAGCGCCAAAACCAGCGCGTCGTGCGGATCAAAGCCGCAATCCAGAAACGCCGCCAGCGCGGGAATCCAGTCTTCCGCCAGATGGCCTTCCAGACTGTATTTCTCGCCGCCCAGATGCAACGTCGCCGCGTTCTCGGCGGCGACGATCACGCCTGCGCCCTGCACCTGCCAGCGCGCCACCTGCTCGCCATGCTGCTGCGCGTCGGCGACGATGATCAGGTCTCCGCCGTTCGGCTCGTCCGGCGCGGTCAGGCAGATGCGCCACGGCGCATGGGTCGGCGGCCACTCGCCCAAGCGGGCGCGGATCCGCTCGGCAGCTTCGGTGAGTTCGTCAGCGGGCGGCCAGAAGAGGTCGCGGCCAGTCAAAGGCAAAGTTTGCGTCATGCGGCGCTCCCGTCTTGATGCCAGAACGGCATGCCGACCACCGGCGTGCTCGCGTGCGCGCTTTCGCGTTCGGCCATCGGCCCCGCCAGAAAAGCCTGGCGGCCCGCTTCGACGCCCAGCGCGAAGGCGCGCGCCATTGCGTCGGGGTGCGTCGCCTGGGAAACGGCGGTGTTCAGCAGCACGCCGTCGAAGCCCCACTCCATCACTTGCGCCGCGTGCGACGGCACGCCGAGGCCGGCATCGACGATCAGCGGCACGTCGGGCAAGCGCTCGCGCAAGACGCGCAGGCCGTACGGATTGATCACGCCCTTGCCGGTGCCGATCGGCGCGCCCCACGGCATCAGCGCCTCGCAGCCCGCATCGAGCAGGCGGCGGCCGATCACGAGATCTTCGGTGCAATACGGCAGCACCTTGAAGCCGTCCTTGATCAGCTGCGTGGCCGCTTCGATCAGGCCGACCGGGTCGGGCTGCAGCGTGTAGTCGTCGCCGATCAGTTCGAGCTTGATCCACTCGGTTTCGAAGATTTCACGCGCCATATGCGCGGTCGTCACCGCCTCGCCGACGGTCAGGCAGCCGGCGGTATTGGGCAGCAGCGGGACGCCATGGCGTTTGAGCAGGTCGAAGAAACCGGCTTCGGCGCCGCCTTCGTTCATCTGCCGGCGCAGCGCGACGGTCACCATGCCGGGCTGCGCCGCGTCGATCGAATCGGACAGCGATTGCAGCGATGGATAGCGCGAGGTGCCGAGCAGCACACGGCTCGCGAAAGTCTGGCCGTAGAGCGTGAGCGCGTCGGCGGTTTGGGGGGCAGTCATTTGCATAATCCTGGTCTCCGGCAAGGCGTGGCGCGGGGCTTAACCGCCGGCCACGGGTTGCACGACATCGAGCTTGTCGCCCGGCTGCAGCGCGCGCGCCGCATGCTGGGTACGTGCGACGAAATCGCCGTTCAGCGCGACCGCGAATGGTGGACGCGCGCCGAACGCGGCAAGCGCATCGGCGACAGTCGCGCCTTCGGGCAACGACAACGGCTTTTGATTGATATGAATGTCCATGGTGTTCGAATACGGTTCAATCGAGTGGGGCAGCGGCGCGCGCTTGTTTATCCCGCGGCTATTTCGCCAGCAGGCGCGCAACGCTCATGCCGGCTCCCGCGTGGAGTCCAGTTGAAACAGCTCGCTCCAGCGCGCGGCACTTTGCCAGTCGGCGAAAGCATCGGCGTCGCCAATGCGGCCGTCGAGCAGCGCCGCGGCGAAGCGCACGGCTTCGTCGGCGACTTCGGGCACGATCATGTAGCCGTGCCGGTACAGGCCGTTCACGCGCAATGTCTGCGCGCCATCCCACAGCAAGGCCGGACGGTGGTCCGGCAAAGTCGGGCGGCACTGCGAATTCAGTTCGAGGATGCGTGCCTCGCCGAAGCCGGGATGCACGGAAAACGCAGCGCTCAGCAACTCGAGCGCCGAGCGCACGCTGACCGGCGACATGTCCTCGCCTTCCACTTCGGTGGCGCCAATCACGTAGAGATCGTCCTGCTTCGGCGCGATATACAGCGGGTAGCGCGGATGCAGCAGGCGCACCGGCCGCGTCAGCTTGATACCGGGCGCATGCACGCGTACAACTTCGCCGCGAATGCCGCGCAGCGTGGGCAGCACAGACTTCGCGCCCAACCCACGGCAGTCGATCGTAATGCGTGCGGACGGCAGCGCATGATCGTCGACCGGCGTGTTCCAGTGCGTTTCGACACCGCGCTGGGCGAGGCCCGCGGCGAGCGCGGTCAGCACCTGACGGTTATCCAGTTGGCCTTCGCGCGGCAGCAACCAGCCCTGGTTGAAGCGGCCCGCCAATGCGGGCTCGGCGGCGCCGACCTGAGCGCCCGCCAGCGTCACGAAGCCACCGTCGAGCAATTCAGCAGGCGCGTTCGAGCGCACCCGGCGTTCGAACAGTGGCGCTTCGGTGCGGTCGGCGTGATGCCATACGACGAGCGTGCCATTGCGCTGGAAGAACACTGGTTCGGGCAATTCGGCCAGCACTCGCGGCCAGGAATCGAGCGAACTCGCGCCGAGACGGGTGATCAGCAGTTCAGCACTGGCGGCTTCGGCCAGCGGCGCCAGCATGGCGGCGGCGACCCAGGCCGCCGCTTGCGTACCTGCAGCATCGCCGCGCTCATAGAGCGCCACGCGATGCCCTTCACCGGCGAGACGCCACGCGACGAGGCGCCCGCACAGCCCACCGCCGAGCACGGCGAAATCGGGTTGAGCAGAACGATTCATCGCGCGCACTCCGAGTCACAGCGGCAAGCAACGCTAAAGCAGCACGGCGCGCGAACACAACCGACGAAAGCGTGGCGAAGAGCAAAACACATGTCTGAAGAATAGGCGGTCATCGAGTCCTTTCCGTACGGCAAAGAAACGCACGTACCCAGGACGAAACCGGCGGGTGAGGCCGGCCGGGCAATAAGCACGTCCAATGACGGACGCCGCCCGGCGGGGAATGGAAGACTGGCTGCTTCCGGAAACTTCCCGCGCCGGTATTACCCGGATCGGGTGCAAAGGGTCTCTCTCAGCCTCGCCGCCGCTGCATGAAAATCACGCAGCCTGTGGGCAAAGCACCCCTGTTTCGTCGAAGGTCATTAGACCATAAAAGGCGCAGCGCCCGCAAACCAACGGCCTCTGCGGGCACACGCCGTTGATCCGTCACTATCTTTCGATTCATCAATACGGCCGACTGCAACGCTCTGGCACAATGCCAGGACCGGATGCCGCTGGCGCGCGGGTGACATGCTTCGCCGCCCGAGCGCCAGCGGCATCGAGGCGGGACCTCTGAGCGGAAATTAATTTTCACTTAAGGGCTTCGCGCCAGAATCGGGCGCTTACCCGGACGTGCGTTCGTCGAGCACGACGCCCGGGGCACGCACCGCAAACCCGCCGTGGGGCCGGCCCGACTGGGGCCCGCCCGGCACGGGCCAGCACTTCACCAGGATGCTCATGACACCGAATACCGCTTCCAGCCCCGCGCTGCCGCCGGACGATAAAGTCTCCGCATGGAGCCTGATCAAACCTTACTGGGTTTCCGAAGAACGAAAAACGGCGTGGGGGCTGCTCATCGCGATCATCGTTATGAATCTGCTCGTCGTGTGGATCAACGTGCGCCTGAACCGCTGGAGCGCCGACTTCTACAACGCGCTGCAGACCAAGAACGTCCACGACTTCCCGCATCTGCTGATGGTGTTCTCGGGGCTTGCGTTCGGCTTCATCATTCTGGCCGTGTACGGCCGCTATCTGCGCCAGATGCTCGGCTTCCGCTGGCGCCAGTGGCTGACCACGCGCTATCTCAACGAGTGGCTGCACGACAGCGCCTTCTACCGTATCGAACGCGACCGGCTCGCTGACAACCCCGACCAGCGGATCAGCGACGACCTGCAATCGTTCGCCACCACCACGCTCTCGCTGACGCTCGACCTGCTGTCCACGGTCGTCACGCTGGTGTCGTTCATCACGATCCTGTGGTCGCTGGCCGGTGCGCTGACCGTCTCGCTCGGCGGCATGCCGATACAGATTCCGGGCTACATGGTGTGGGCCGCGGCGCTGTACGCGGTGGTCGGCTCGCTGATCATCCAGAAGGTCGGCCATCCGCTCGTGTCGATCAATTACCAGGCGCAGAAAGTCGAGGCGGATTTCCGTTTCGGCCTGATCCGTCTGCGTGAAAACGCCGAGCAGATCGCCTTCTACGATGGTATGGAGACCGAGAAGAAGAACACCCAATCGCTGTTTGGCCGCATCCGCGACAACTGGTGGCAGGTGATGAAGTACACCAAGCGGCTCACCTTCGTGCTGAGCTTCTACGGCCAGATCGCGATCATCTTTCCGCTGGTGGTGGCAGCACCCCGTTACTTCGCGGGCGCTTTCACGTTCGGCGTGCTGATGCAGATTTCGAGCGCATTCGGTACCGTCAGCGATTCGTTTTCGTGGTTCATCAACAGTTACGGCACCCTGGTCGAATGGCGCGCTACCGTGAACCGGTTGCGTGAATTCAGCCGCGTCGTGCATGCGCCGCGTTTGAAGGAATCAGTGTCGCCCGCCACCGCGCATGGCGGCATCAACCTGCATTTTGTCGACGAAGACAAGCTCTCCACAGACGGCCTTCAGCTTGCGCTGCCGAACGGCAACCCGCTGTCGCGCATCCGCGATATCGCAATCACGCCGGGCTCGCGCTGGCTGGTTCGTGGTCCGTCCGGCTCGGGCAAGAGCACGCTGATGCGCGCGCTCGCAGGATTGTGGCCGTTCGGCGACGGCTCGATCGACGCACCAGTCAACGCGCGCATGATGTTCATCCCGCAGGTCAGCTACATGCCGATCGGCACACTGAAAGCCGCGCTCACCTATCCATCCTCTGCTGACACCTACACCGACGAAGAATGCCGCGAAGCGCTCGTCACCTGCCACCTGTCGGAATACGCCGACCGCCTGCAGGAATCGGGACACTGGACACGCGTTCTCTCGCCGGGCGAACAACAACGTCTCGCCGGCGCCCGTGTGCTGCTGCATAAGCCGGACTATCTGTTCCTCGACGAAGCAACCAGCGCGCTCGATTCGGAAAACGAAGCACGCCTCTATCACCTGTTCACCGAGCGACTGCCGCAGGCGGCGATCGTCAGTGTCGCGCATCGCGAATCGCTGGCGGCGTTCCATGGCGAAACGCTCGACGTCGAGCGCTCGGGCGAACCGATCGCCGCGTGAACAGCGTGAACAACGCGAGCGACATGAGCGGCACCGGTGACGCGAGCAGCACGACCGGCATGAGCGGTGCCGAACTCGATCGGCTCGTCCTGATCACCGGCGCGGGCTCCGGCATCGGCGCCGCACTGGCCCGGCGCATCGCCGCGCCGCGCACCGCGTTGATGCTGCACGCCCGCGGCGCCGACGACGAAGCGCGCCAGCGTCTTACACAAGTCGCCGCCGATTGCAGCGCGAACGGCGCGCGCTGCGCGACGGTGTTCGGCGATCTGGCCGAACGCGGCGCCGCGGAACACGTAATTCATCAAACGCTCGCGAACTTCGGCGCGCTTGATCAGTTGGTAGCGAACGCCGGCCACGCGCAACGGCAAACGCTCAACGCACTCGACGCTGACGTGTTCAGCGCCGCCTTCGCCGCCATGCCGGCCGCGTTCGCCGCGCTCGTCAAGCGTGCGACGCCCGCCCTGGAAACCTCGAAGCGAGGACGCGTGGTCGCGCTCAGTTCGTTCGTCGCGCATCGCTATCGCGTGGATGCGCCGTTCGCCGCAACGGCTGCGGCGAAAGCGGCGATCGAGTCACTGGCCAAAACCGCAGCCGCCGAACTTGCGCCGCATGGCGTGACGGTCAATTGCGTGGCGCCCGGCTATACCCGTAAAGATCGCGGCCCAAGTGCCGATAATGCATCGGTGTGGACTCGCGCCGCCGAAGCGACACCGCTCGGTCACGTCGCCGAGCCCGCGGATATCGCCGCGCTGATCGCCTTCCTGCTCTCCGACGAAGCGCGTCACATCACCGGCCAGGTGATCCATATCGACGGCGGCCTGACGCTCGGCTAGGCAGCACGCCGCAACATCCGGAAACACGCGAGAACAGTTCGAAAGCATTTGCGAAGCGGGCAAGCTGTTCCGCGCTTTGAAAATCCCCTGCAGCAGCGACGATAGTCGTGCGGGCTGTACCATGCGCCGCCCGCCACGCCCCTCACTGCTACTGGACTCTCCGCACATGTCATTCGATCACCGCTTCCATCCTTTGACCCAGCGCGCAGCGCTTGCGCTTGGCGCAGCCCTGCTGCTCACGAGCGCCGCGTACGCTGCGCAAGCCACCCAGCCCAATGAGCCGGCGGATGTTTGCCCCGCGCTCAAACACATCGTCGACGCACCCGATTTCAAGCAGTTGCACGCGCAACCTGCCGCGCAACTGCCGGGCGTATCGGCCGTGGACGACTGCCGCGCCAACACGCACGCCTACGATTGCCACTGGCGCGCACACTGGCAAGCCGACGGTGTCGTCAACGATCCGCTCGAAGAATTCGGCGCCGATATCGCTGCCTGCTTTCCCAACGTCGTGCACGACGTCAACACGCCGACGCGTCAGCATTTCATCGTGACCACCGAAGATCGGCGCGTGAACGTGACGGCCAGCGTGCAAGGGCAAAACGAACTGCGCCTGCGCGTCACGCGCTGAGCGTCGGCCGTTTTTGCCACGTTCCGCTGCTTTTCCGCTGAGACCCGTTGTCATTCGCCGCACTTCCTCACCGCCATCAGGCACCGCATCATGACCTCTATGCCGAGCTTGCGCGCTTACGCTTTCACGCGGGCCCCAATGGCCGCGTGGGTCATGTTGCGGCGGCCTTGTGCGTGGCTCGCCGCCTCGGCGACCCTCGCATTCGGTCTGAACGGCTGCGCGTGGACGCTGATCTCGGCGGCCGACGCCACCGGCTCCGTGATTCAGGCCGGCTACGCGATCGCGGCGAACTACTCGTCGCCGACCTTCGTCAACGGCCGGCCGGCGAACGTGCATAACGTCTGCATCGAAGTGAATCAGACTGTGACGGTCGGCGATTTCGTGCCGGCGCTGCAGCTTGCGCTCGACCGGCGCGGTATTCGTTCGGACGTCTACAATCCGGGCACCTCACCCGCCGGATGCGAAGCGCGCCTCGTCTACAACGCCGCGATCGACTACGGCCGCCGTTCGTTCAGCGACGAAACGATCCAGTATCTGTCGATCATCGATCTGACGCTGATCCAGCACGGGCGCATTCTCGTCACCGCGCGTTACCAGACCGGCGGCCTCAACACCGACCGCTTCTCTACCGCCTCGACCAAGCTCAATGGTCTGATCGACAAGATGGTGGTCGATCAGACCGATCTGGCCCGGCAGCCGATGCAGACCATCCAGACGTCGCTGGCAAACTAGGCGCACGGCCTGCTTGCTTTCTCTTACGCGAGAAAGGATTCGAAAGCGTTTCGCGCTTTGCGCCGCGCGCGTGGATCACTAAGATGACCTGGATGAACCAATCCATTCTGGTCGTCGACGACGACCCCGTCGTACGCGAGCTCGTCAGCGAATATCTGCTGGGGCGTGGCTTCAAGGTGTCCACGCTCGAACACGGCATGGCGCTGCAGCGCAGCTTGCAGGACGAGCGTCCCGCGCTGGTCGTGCTCGACATCATGATGCCGGAGCTCGACGGCATTAGCGCGTTGCGCGCATTGCGCGTCGCCGGCGACGATATTCCTGTGATCCTGCTGACCGCGCGCGCCGATCCGATCGACCGCGTGATCGGCCTCGAACTCGGCGCCGACGATTATCTCGGCAAGCCATTCGAACCGAGCGAGCTGGTCGCGCGGATTCGCACGGTCCTGCGCCGCCGCGGCACGATTGCACCGAGCGCGCCGGAGCAACGCGCGCCCTATCGTTTCGGTCGTTTCGAGGTGAATTTTCCGGCGCGCGAATTGCGCCGCGACGGTGAGCGGATTGCGCTGCGTTCGAGCGAATTCGCGATGCTCAAGGTGTTCGTCACGCACGCGATGAGCGTACTCACGCGCGCGCAGTTGCTGGAGAAACTGCACGGCAATAGCGAGGTGCATCGCAACCGCAGCCTTGACGTCTCGATCTGGCGTTTGCGGCGGCTGATCGAAGTGGATCCGTCCGAGCCTCGCTATGTGCAGACCGTCTGGGGACGCGGCTACGTGTTCGTGCCGGACGGTGAAATCGGCGCAGCGGAACGTAACGCGCCACCGCTTGCGTGATGTTTGCCTGGCGAGACCTCGGCGCCAGGCCTCGGACTTAGGTAAACCTACGCGGCGTGTCTCGCATCTCGCGCACACCGCGTCGACGCTAGAACGTCAGCACGCTCAGAAACATTCTCTGCAGCCAGCCCATCGTGGTGGAGTCGGACACCATCCCCACGCCGGCCTGCTCGATGCGCGCATTCGCGACCTTGCTCGACGCCACATAGTTGCCTGCTTCGATATCCTTCGGATTGACGATGCCCGACAGGCGCAAGCGGTCGCGGTTGCCGCTCATCGCGATCACCTTCTCGCCCGACACCACCAGATTACCGGTCGACATCGTCCCGATCACGGTCACGGCCAACGTGCCGGTCATGCCGCTGACGTCGGTGAGACTGCCCTGCCCCTTGTAGTCAGTACTGGCCGAGCCGATGTTGAACAGCCTCGCGAGCCGCGCGGCTGCGTTGGTCGACTGATCGGCTGCAGTCGCGGTGATGCTGCTCGAACGGCTCGCGGCAGCGGTCGCGCTGTTGTTGCCGCTGTACGATTCCGACAAGCGGATCGTCAGCACATCGCCGATATGCTGCGCACGCGGTGTTTCGTAGAGCAGCAAGGGCGCGCCGGCCTGATAGATCGCGCCCTGCGTATTGACGTTCAGCGGCGCCGACGCGAGCGGCGGCGACATCGGCGTTTCGACGATTGACGGCTGTTGGCCGCTCCCGCAAGCCGCGAGGCAGGCCGCCACGCCTAGCGCGACAGTGAGACGTAGCGCAGTCATGCATGCTCCTTGGCCGGGTCGGCCGGGTAAAAAACGGACTTTGCAGTCGTGGTGCCGATGCTTTGTTCAACGATGCAATCTGAGCCACGCATGCGCCCACAACCAGCGCGACAGGTGAGGCGGCACATCACCCCGCCTCGGCGCCGCTCGCCTGCCATTGCCGCACGACCGATTTCACCCATGCGTCCGAGCCTTTCAGCAGATAGGTGAGCGTGCCGTTGCGAGTGCCCGGCAGAAAACACAACGTGATCGAACTCACCGCGTTTTCCCACACGTAGACCGGCATCGCGCCCGACGACGACACGCTTTGCGTCACCAGACGCGGCGTGCCATAGCGGTCCGCGAGCGCGTCGCGCAGGTCTTCGGCGGTGATCTCGTCGATCACGAAGGAAATCTCGTACAGACGCAGCGCGCTCTGGCCGTCGACACGCGCAAAGCGCAGCACATGCTCCAATGCCGGCGCACCGTCGACGACGGCTTGCGACACCGCCCAGCCATCGTCCGCACGATGCGCCCAGCGGCAGGCGACCGTCAGACTCTCGCGCGATTTCAACCGCATGCCGAGCGCGCCCGCCTGCACGTCCGTCTCGCAGACGGGCACGCTGCCAATCGGCGTAGCACGCACGGTCGAACCCGCGCGGAACTCGTCGAGCGTGATGCCGAGCGCAATGCCGCGAAACGCGAACGGCGTGTCCTGCGAGCGCCGGCGTGCGTCAGCGGAAGCAGCCTTCGACGCGGCGCTGGCCGCATTCGCTTCGCGCGCGACGGGCTGCGCCTCAGCGAGCATCGAGAGCGCGCCGCCCAGCAGCGCCAGCGCGCAGGCAATCCGTTTGAGTCTCATGATTCAGTCGATGGCAGATGAACACATGTCGAACGGGGTAGCCGCGGCATGGCCGACGACCGGAACGATTTTCAGCGTGGCCGCTGTCAGCCGGCACGGCAGCGCGGCGACGGCGCAGCCGCCAAGTGGCAGCAGCGCCGCGCCGAGCGTCAACCACGCAGCGACACGGATGAAACAGTCAGGAATGCTCGGGGTCGACACACGGGCCTCGGTGCGTCAGGCAGTCGTGTTGACGTGATGCCCGACCAGCCCCGACGGCAGCGACGGGAGCGCCTCGCTGGCGGACTCCCGTGCTTGCGGCGTGGCCAGCGAGTTGTTTGGGGCTGCGGGTTTTTCCGCTGGCGGCGTGGGCGCGAGCGAAGAAAAGCGGGTTGAGCTGAGATTGCTATGAACGGTCATGATGAGCCTCGCGTGGCGCTAGGTTTCGATTTCACGCCGCCTGCCGTGGGCCCAAGGCGTTAGGCTGTTTTCGACATGCGGCGCAACGTACTGCACGACGAATCATCTCGCCGCGCACGCGGTGGCGATGCGCGAAGGAACGCGCGCTTTTCCGCGGTTCTTACGACCCGTTGCGACCCCTTGCCGTCAGTAGCAATTGCGCGCAGATTCTTTCCCCGGAGGAATTCCAGCGGTGCAAAATGACTTCCACGCCGCGCAGCGCATGGGCAAATGGGCCAACGCATTACGGACGCGTTGCCAGATGTGGCGGCAGTGAAATATGCCGTGAGCCTTTGTTGGCGGGCCTCACGCCCGGACCGGCGGGCACGGCGCGAGTTTGGGTAAGCATTGGTAAGAAAACAGTCGGCCGCACGCCGCGCGTGCCAGTCTAGAATTTCGCCATGAATCCACAGGTCCTTATCGTCGACGACGACCCGGTTGTGCGCGATCTGCTTTGCAAGTTTCTGCAGACGAACGGCTTCGACGCGTCAGTGCTGCACGACGGCACCCATTTGCAACGCCGGCTCGAACGTGAACGGCCGTCGGTCGTCGTGCTCGACATCATGATGCCGAACACCGACGGCTTACGCGCGCTCACTGCGCTGCGTGCCGCCGGCGACGACATTCCGGTGATCTTCGTGACGGCGCGCGGTACGGTGGCCGACCGCATCGTTGGGCTTTCGCTCGGCGCGGACGACTACCTGACCAAGCCGTTCGACCCACGCGAACTGCTCGCGCGCATCCATACGGTGCTCCGCCGCCGCGGGCCGTCCACTACGAGCGCGCCGGAAGCCCGCAAGCCGTATCGCTTCGGGCCGTTCGAACTCGACTTCGCCACCCGCTCGCTGTCACGCGACGACTCGAAGCTGCCGCTGCGCGACAGCGAGTTCGCCCTGCTAAAGATTTTCGTCAACAATCCGTACAAGGTGCTGTCGCGCGTGCTGATCCACGATCTCGTGCATCGCGACAATCTCGCCTTCCGCGACCGCAGCCTCGACGTGCCGATCTGGCGCCTGCGCCGCGTGATCGAAGACGACCCGTCCAATCCCTGCTATGTGCAGACGGTGCGCGGCAAAGGCTACGTATTCGTGCCCGACGCCGACGGCACGCCGTTCGCCGACGAGGCTGCCTCAAGCGCATGAGAAACCCGCTGAACACGCTGTTCGGCAGAATGGCGTTACTGTCGGCAGCGGTGTTGTTCGCGATTCAGGCCGGGTGGTTCGTGCTGGTGGTGATGCAGCCGCCGCGCCACGAAATCGACGGCTTCGCGCGCGGCATTCTGCTCGTGCTGCAGGCCATCAACGGCGAGCCGATGAAGGGCGCCGCGCTCGCGCCCGCCATGCGCGTGCACCTCGTGCCCACCTGGAACATGCCGTCGAGCGTCCATCTGCGCACGCCGGATCAGCGTCCACTGGTCGAACTGAGCCGGCACTTGCGCGAGAACCTGCCGCCCGGCACGCAAATCGCCGTCGACGACCTGCGCCCGCCGCAGCTATGGGTGCTGTTCCCCGGCAAATCGAACTGGGTTGTCGTGCCGGTGGACGTGCCGCCGCGCCCGCGCTTCGTGGTCGAATCCATCTCGATGCTGCTGGCCGCGCTGATTCTGTCGCTGTTCGCGGTCTGGCAGATGCAACGGCCGCTGTCGCGCGTGGCCGATGCCGCCCGCGCGTTCGGTTCAGGCGGCCGGCCGGAACCCGTGACCGTGCAGGGCCCGCGCGAACTGCGCGATCTGATCGGCTCCTTCAACGACATGATGCGGCGCCTGAACGAAGCCGGAGACGACCAGGCGGTGATGCTGGCCGGCGTCGCGCACGATCTGAAAGCGCCGCTCACGCGGCTCAAGTTGCGTGCGAGCGTACTGGTCGCGGAAAACGAGCGCGCCGGCCTGATCCGCGACGTCGACTCGCTGACCAACATCGTCCAGCAGTTTCTGGAGTTTGCGGGCCAGTCCGCCGACGCAGGGCCGCCGGTCGAAGTCGACGAATTCCTGCAGGAACAGTTTTCCGCCAGCGACAGCACCGAGACGCCGCTCTTCACGCTCGATCTGCGCGCCGGTTCGTCGTTCACGCTGCCGCGCACCTTGCTCGACCGGCTGGTCACGAACCTTGTCGACAACGCGCTCGAGCACGGCTCACCGCCGGTGGATATCGCCACGGCGCGCGATGAACGGCATTGGGTAATCAGCGTGCGCGACCACGGCCCAGGCATTCCCGACGACCGCATCGCCGCGGCGATGAAACCGTTCGTACGGCTCGACGCGGCACGCGGCGGCGAAGGTCATTGCGGCCTGGGTCTCGCGATTGTCGCGCGGCTCGCGCACGATCGCGGCGGACGCTGCCATGTGCGCAATCACGCGCAAGGCGGGCTGGAAGTACGGATCGAATTGCCGGTTGGAACGGCACATGCGTAAGGATGATCGAGAAGGGTGAAGCGGCGTTGAGCACGGGCACTTACACGCCCTTACTGGATGGGCTTTTGTGATGGTTGCGGCCTTATAGTCGCCCCCGGCAACCTCGATGCCGCCCTTCTCTGTCCGCCCGCTTATTTGGGGCGGACTTTTTTTTCGTCTATACCTGCCGGCGTAGTCCGCGCAACACCAGGCGCAGCGAGCGCGAGTCAGACGACGAGGCGGTCGTGCAACGTGTCGATCGTCGCTTGAGACAGGCCCAGGCCTTGTGTCAGATAGCTCGCCATCGTGCCGTAGCTCGCCTGCACCTGATCGAACCCCGCCTGCAGATAATTGTCCTGGACAGTGAACAAGGGCGACTCGATCGTGGCGACCGCGTCGCCGTCCTGCGCGCGTACCGTCGCGGTCTGCGCCGCAATCGACTGAGCCAGATAGACGTTGCTCAGCAGATAGTCCTGCATGATGACGTCGAGCGGCACGTTGGCAATGCTGAGCAGGAGAGCCGCGACCCAGCCGGCGCGATCTTTACCCGCATTGGAATGAAACAGTTGCGCGCCCGCGCCATTGGCGAGTCGCGTGAGGAGCTCGCCGTAGCCGACGCGCTGGGCGGCGCCGGTGACATAGGCGCGCGCCTGGGCTTCCATGAACGCGACGGCGGCGCCTGCCGTGTCGAACGTTGGGGCGACGAAGTCGCTGACACCCAGCACGTCGAGCGCTTGCGATGTCGCACCGGCGGGCAGGATATCCGCGGTACGCGCGGTTTCGCCGGGCGTGCGCAGATCGTAGACGGAAGCGATGCCCAGTTTGTCGAGCGCGGCCGTGTCGGCGGCGCTAAGGGTCAGCGCGTTCGCGCGATAAAAGGCGCCGCGGCGCATCTGCTTGCCGTCAACCGTGGGATAGCCGGCGGCCGCGCCTGCCACATCGCGGAAGTTACTCACCGAGGTGAGGCGTGGCGTTTCCGGCTGATCGGCGTCCAGATTTCCGCCCCCGCAAGCCGACAGCAGTGAACTGCTCATGCCGGAGAGCAGCAACACGCTTGCCGACGATTTCAGGAATGTGCGGCGCGACTGATAAGCCCGCAAAGGCGTGCTCGCGGAGTGGCGGGATGGCGAGCAGGTTTTTGCGGTTGCGTGCATTAAGGGTGACGAGCGCGGGCGTGAGGAGGACTTTCGCAGCTCGAGTGCTGCCGGCGCAGTTTAACGGCGGAAAATAATTTTTGGGTTACATGGTAGTAGTTCGTAAGGAACCGGAATGGAGTTTCTTATGCCGCCGCCATTTTTGACCACAACTGGCCGCACAACACCCCATCCCCTTAGAATACAAAAAACTCACGATCAAGCCGCCGGAAGGCGAAAACCGCCTGGAGACCACAAAAAAACATGCCCTCTCTCCAATGGTTCACCGAACTGACCCAGCGCGAACGCCGCACCCTCTACGCTGGCTTCGGCGGCTACGCAGTCGACGCGTTCGACTTCATGATCTACTCATTCCTTATCCCGACGCTGATCGCGACCTGGGGCATGACCAAAAGCGAAGCCGGCATGATCGCGACCAGTTCGCTGATTTCGTCGGCGATCGGCGGCTGGCTCGCCGGCATTCTGGCCGACCGTTACGGACGCGTCCGTGTCCTCCAGTGGACCATCGCCACCTTCGCGATTTTCACCTGCCTGTCAGGTTTCACCCATTCGTTCTGGCAACTTCTCACCACCCGAACGCTGCAAGGCATCGGCTTCGGCGGCGAATGGTCGGTCGTGACGATCATGATGGCCGAAACCATCCGTTCACCTCAGCATCGCGCGAAAGCCGTCGGCACCGTGCAGAGCAGTTGGTCGTTCGGTTGGGCCGCGGCGGCCATCATCTATTGGGCGTTCTTCGCGCTGCTGCCGGAACAGGTCGCCTGGCGCGCCTGCTTCTGGATCGGCCTGCTGCCCGCGCTGTGGATCTTCTACATTCGCCGCAATGTCAGCGATCCAGAAATCTTTCTCGAAACGCGCCGCGCTCGCGAAAGCGGCTTCGATACCTCGCATTTCCTGCAGATCTTCTCCTTCCCGCACCTCAAAACCACCCTGCTAGGCAGCGTGCTGTGCACCGGCATGCTCGGCGGCTATTACGCGATCAGCACCTGGCTGCCGACCTATCTGAAGACCGTGCGGCATCTGTCGGTCTTCAACACCAGCGGCTATCTGATCGTGCTGATCGTCGGCTCGTTCACCGGCTATATGGTCGGAGCGGTTCTGTGCGACAAGATCGGCCGGCGCGCGTCGTTCGTGCTGTTCGCAATCGGCTCGTTCGTGCTCGGCATGGTCTACACGATGCTGCCGATCACCGACGGCATGATGCTCGCGCTCGGCTTCCCGCTCGGCATCGTCGTGCAGGGGATTTTCGCGGGAGTCGGCGCGTATTTGTCGGAGCTCTATCCGAATGCGATCCGCGGCTCGGGGCAGGGCTTCTGCTACAACCTGGGCCGCGGTCTCGGCTCGTTCTTTCCGATCCTGGTGGGTACGCTGTCGCAAACCATGACGCTGGTTAAGGCGATGGGTATCGTCGCCGGTTCGGGCTATCTGCTGGTGATCGTCGCCGCGGTGTGTCTGCCGGAGACCAAGGGTAAAGTGCTTGGTGCGACCAGCCCCATCGCCTGAAAATCGCTGTACACAACCATGAAAACGATTGTTCTGGGCGGCGGCGTCATTGGCGTCGCCACCGCGTTTTATCTGCGCCAGCAAGGCTGCGACGTCGCCGTGATCGAGCGCGAGCCGGACGTCGCGCTCTCCACCAGCTTCGGCAACGCCGGCGTGATCGCGCCAGGCTATGTGACGCCGTGGGCCGCGCCCGGCATGCCGGCGAAGATCCTCAAGTATCTGTTCGAGCCGGCCTCACCGCTGATTTTCCGCCCCACCCTGGATCCGGCTCAATGGCGTTGGATCGCGCGCTGGCTGCGTGAATGCGACCTCGAACGTTTTCGCGTCAACAAGCAGCGCATGCAACGCATCGCTTATTACAGCCGCGAGTGCCTGCACGAATTCCGTGGCCGACATCCGTTCGACTATGGCCGCAGCCAGGGCTATCTGCAATTGTTCCGCAGCGAGTACGACGTCGAGCTCGCGCAACCGGCGCTGGCGGTACTGCGCGACGCGGGCATTGCGCATCGTGAAGTCAGCGCGGCGCAGTGCGTTGAGATCGAACCGGGTTTGCGCTGGGCGCGGCAAACGCCGCTCTCGGGTCTCTACCTCCCCGACGACGAAGCCGGCGATTGCGCCCGCTTCACCCGCGAATTGCGCGCGATCTGTGAGCGCAACGGCGTGCGCTTTTGCTTCGATACACGGGTGAGCTCGCTCGATGTGCGAGGCGGTACGGTTCGCGCGGTGCATGTCGACAGCGAACGCGGCAGCGAGACGTTGCAAGCGGATGCGGTAGTGGTGGCGCTGGGCGTCGACAGTGCAGCGCTGCTCGCGCCGCTCGGGGTGAAGGTGCCGCTCTACCCGGTCAAAGGCTACTCGGCGACGCTGCCGGTCACCGACGATGAAAAGGCCCCGCATGCGGCACTGATGGACGAGTCGCTGAAAACGGCGATCACGCGCTTCGGCAACAACCTGCGCGTGGCCGGCACCGCGGAGCTCGGCAATCGCCAGACGACCTTGCGCGAACAGGCCTTGCAGACGCTGATGAAAGTGCTCAGGGACTGGTTTCCGCACGCGGCCAATCCGACCTCCGCGCATTTCTGGGTGGGCCGCCGGCCGATGACACCCGATGGCACGCCGCTACTCGGCCCGTCCGGTGTGGAGAATCTGTGGCTGAATCTCGGGCACGGCTCGACGGGCTGGGCAATGTCGATGGGCTCGGGCCGGGTGGTCGCGGATTTGATTACGCAGCGCACGCCGGAGATCGATCTGGAAGGGCTGACGTTGGCGCGCTATCGGAAGTAGCAATTAAAAAGCCGGGTCACCCTCTCAGGTGCCCGGCTTTGTTTTTACGGCTTTGTCGTCTCCACCTCTTCCTGCAAGCAGTGGCCGGTTTCCGCGTTGAAGAGCGAAAACCAGCTGGAGACGTTAGCGCGGCAGTTCCGAATGACCCATCAGGAACGCATCGACCGAGCGTGCGCACTGACGGCCTTCGCGAATCGCCCACACTACGAGCGACTGGCCACGACGCATATCGCCCGCGGTGAAGACCTTGTCCACTGACGTGTAATACGCCTTGTCGCCTTCAGTCGACGCGCGCACGTTGCCACGGTTGTCCTTATCGACGCCGAACGCTTCGAGCACCGGCGACACCGGTTGCGTGAAGCCCATGGCCAGCAGCACCAGATCGGCCTTCATTTCGAATTCCGAGTTCGGCACTTCCTGCATCTTGCCGTCCTTCCATTCGACGCGCGCCGCGATCAGCTTCTCGACCTTGCCGTTCTTGCCTTCGAGGCGCTTGGTAGCAACAGCCCAATCGCGCGAGCAGCCCTCGTCATGCGACGACGACGTGCGCAGCTTGATCGGCCAGTACGGCCACACGAGCGGCTTGTTTTCCTCTTCCGGCGGTTGCGGCAGCAGTTCGAATTGCGTGACGCTCTTCGCGCCATGACGGTTCGACGTACCGACGCAGTCCGAACCCGTATCGCCGCCGCCGATCACGACCACATGCTTGCCCTTGGCGAGCAACTGGTTCGCGACTTTGTCGCCGGCATTGACCTTGTTCTGCTGCGGCAGGAATTCCATTGCGTAGTGGATGCCTTCCAGTTCACGGCCCGGCACTGGTAGATCGCGCGGCGTTTCCGAACCGCCGGCGATCACGACCGCGTCGAACTGTTCTTTCAGCTCGGCCGGTGTGATGGTTTCCTTCGCGGTGTTGCCGATGTGTTCCGGCAGCGAATCCGCCTTGCCGACGAACACGTTGGCGCGGAACGTCACGCCTTCGGCTTCCATCTGACGCATGCGGCGGTCGATCAGCCACTTCTCCAGCTTGAAGTCAGGAATGCCGTAACGCAGCAAGCCGCCGATCCGGTCGTTCTTTTCGAACACGGTGACATCGTGCCCCGCGCGCGCGAGTTGCTGCGCGGCGGCCAAACCGGCGGGGCCTGATCCGACCACGGCGACCTTCTTGCCGGTCTTGTGCTTCGGCGGCAGCGGCGCGACCCAACCTTCGGCCCACGCTTTGTCGATGATCGCGTGTTCGATCGACTTGATGCCCACCGGGTCGTCGTTGATGCCGAGCGTACATGCCGCTTCGCACGGCGCCGGGCAGATGCGGCCCGTGAACTCGGGGAAGTTGTTCGTCGAGTGCAGCACTTCGATCGCGTTCTTCCAGTCCTGATGGAACACCAGGTCGTTGAAGTCCGGGATGATGTTGTTCACCGGGCAGCCGTTGTTGCAGAACGGAATGCCGCAGTCCATGCAACGTGCGCCTTGAATCTTGGCTTCGTCGTCGGTCAGTGCCGCGACAAATTCCTTGTAGTGCTTCACACGCGTGAGCGGAGCTTCGTACGCCTCGTGGCGGCGCTCATACTCGAGAAAACCGGTTGCCTTGCCCATGTGGTTCTCTTCTCTATCTGTATCAGGTGAGGTGATCTACACCCGCCGCGTCGAACAATCGAATCGTCGAGCGCGGCGGGTACGGCTAAGTGTGACGTCTGCGGGTCGAGCCGCGGGCGGGTCAGTTAAGCGGCGAGTACTTCCTTGTTCGCCTTCTTCGCAGCCATTTCGCCCAGTGCGCGCTTGTATTCGGTCGGGAACACCTTCACGAACTGACGGCGCGACGCATCCCAGTTTTCCAGCAGCGCTTTCGCGCGCGGCGAACCCGTGAACTGGAAGTGACGTTCGATGAGACCCTTGAGCAGGGCTTCGTCGGTTGCGCCGCTGTGCCACAAGCCCTTGTCGACCGTGCGTTCCTGTTCAGCCTGTTGCAGAACCGGATCGAGCGCGACCATCGACTTGTTGCACTTGCCCGCGAACGTGCTGTCCGGGTCGTACACGTAAGCGATACCGCCCGACATACCGGCCGCGAAGTTACGGCCCGTTTCGCCGAGCACGATCACAGTGCCGCCCGTCATGTATTCGCAACCGTGGTCGCCCGTGCCTTCGACGACCGCAGTCGCACCGGAGTTACGCACGCAGAAACGCTCGCCGGCGACGCCGCGGAAGAACGCTTCGCCTTCGATCGCGCCGTACATCACCGTGTTGCCACAGATGATGTTTTCTTCGGACTTGCCGCGGAAATCGTTAGTCGGACGGATGATGATGCGGCCGCCCGAGAGGCCCTTGCCGACATAGTCGTTGCCGTCGCCAACCAGATCCAGCGTCACGCCTCTCGCGAGGAACGCGCCGAAACTCTGGCCTGCGGTGCCCTTCAACTGGATGTGAATCGTGTCGTCAGGCAAGCCGTCGTGGCCGTACTTCTTCGCGATCGTGCCGGACAGCATCGCGCCGACCGTACGGTTCACGTTGCGCACCGGCTGGATGAACGAGACGTGCTCGCCCTTCTCGATGGCGGCCTTGGCCTTCTCGATCAGCACGTGATCCAGTGCGCGGTCGAGACCGTGGTCCTGCACGTCGACGTGCTTGCGTGCCACGTCTGCCGACACCTGCGGCTGATAGAACACGCGCGAGAAGTCGAGACCCTTCGCCTTCCAGTGTTCGACGCCCTTCTTCATATCGAGCAACTCGGCGTGACCGATCAGGTCCTCGAACTTGCGGATGCCCAGTTGCGCCATGATTTCGCGCGCCTCTTCCGCAACGAAGAAGAAGAAGTTGACGACATGTTCCGGCTGGCCCTGGAACTTCGCACGCAGCACCGGATCTTGCGTCGCGACGCCGACCGGGCAGGTGTTCAGGTGGCACTTGCGCATCATGATGCAGCCTTCGACGACCAGCGGCGCCGTCGCGAAGCCGAATTCGTCCGCGCCGAGCAGCGCGCCGATCACGACGTCGCGGCCGGTCTTCATCTGACCGTCGGCCTGCACGCGGATACGGCCGCGAAGCTGGTTCAGCACCAGCGTCTGCTGCGTTTCCGCCAGACCCAGTTCCCACGGTGTACCGGCATGCTTCACCGACGACAGCGGCGATGCACCCGTACCGCCGTCATGACCGGCGATCACAACGTGATCGGCCTTCGCCTTGGCGACACCCGCTGCCACCGTACCGACGCCCGACTCCGACACCAGCTTTACCGACACGCTGGCGGCCGAGTTGGCGTTCTTCAGGTCGTGAATCAGTTGCGCCAGATCTTCGATCGAGTAGATGTCGTGGTGCGGCGGCGGCGAAATCAGGCCGACGCCCGGCACCGAGTAACGCAGCTTGCCGATGTATTCCGACACCTTGTGACCCGGCAACTGACCGCCTTCACCCGGCTTTGCGCCTTGCGCCATCTTGATCTGGATCTGATCGGCCGACGCGAGGTATTCCGCCGTCACGCCGAAACGGCCCGACGCCACCTGCTTGATCTTCGAGCGCAGCGAATCGCCGTCCTTCAGCGGAATGTCGACGATCACTTCATCGCCGATCACCGACTTCATGGTGTCGCCGTTCTTGATCGGAATGCCGCGCAGTTCGTTGCGATAACGGTTCACGTCCTCGCCGCCTTCGCCGGTGTTCGACTTGCCGCCGATGCGGTTCATCGCGACAGCCAGCGTGGCGTGGGCTTCGGTCGAGATCGAGCCCAGCGACATGGCGCCGGTGGCGAAACGCTTGACGATGTCCTTCGCCGATTCCACTTCGTCGAGCGGGATCGCCTTGGCCGGATCGAACTTAAATTCGAACAGGCCGCGGAACGTCATGTGGCGCTTGGTCTGATCGTTGATCAGATGCGCGTATTCCTTGTACGTCTGGTACGAATTGCTGCGCGCCGAGTGTTGGAGCTTGGCGATCGCATCCGGCGTCCACATGTGTTCTTCGCCGCGCACGCGATAGGCGTACTCGCCACCCGCGTCGAGCATGTTCGCGAGCACCGGGTTGTCGCCGAACGCGTCGCGATGCAGACGGATCGCTTCTTCCGCGACGTCGAACAGGCCGATCCCGCCGACCTTCGACGAGGTGCCGTTGAAGTACTTCGACACAAGGCCTTCAGCCAGACCCACAGCTTCGAAAATCTGCGCGCCGGTGTACGACATGTAGGTCGAAATGCCCATCTTCGACATGACCTTCTGCAGGCCCTTGCCGACCGCCTTCGTGAAGTTGTAGACCGCCTTTTCCGCCGACAGGTCACCCTTCAGGCCCGCTGCGAGCTGGCCGAGCGTTTCCATCGCGAGGTACGGGTGCACGGCTTCCGCGCCGTAGCCCGCGAGCAACGCGAAGTGGTGCGTTTCACGCGCCGAGCCGGTTTCCACGACGAGACCCGCGCTCGTGCGCAGACCGTGCTGGACGAGGTGCGTATGGATCGCGGCGGTGGCCAGCAGCGCCGGGATCGCCACATTGTCGCGGTCGGTCTTGCGGTCCGACACGATCAGCATGTTGTAGCCGGACTTGACCGCATCGACGGCTTCCGCGCACAGCGAAGCCAGACGCGCTTCGATGCCTTCCTTGCCCCAGGCCACCGGATAGCAGATGTTCAGTTCGTACGAGCTGAACTTGCCGCCCGTGTACTGATCGATCGCACGGATCTTGGCGATGTCCTTGAAGTCGAGCACCGGCTGCGACACTTCGAGACGCATCGGCGGGTTGATGTTGTTCGTGTCCAGCAGGTTCGGCTTCGGACCGACGAACGACACCAGCGACATCACCATGTTTTCACGGATCGGGTCGATCGGCGGGTTCGTGACTTGCGCGAACAACTGCTTGAAGTAGTGATAGAGCGTCTTGTTCTTGTTGGACATGACCGCCAGCGGCGAGTCGTTGCCCATCGAGCCGACGGCTTCTTCACCGGCTTGCGCCATCGGCGCCATCAGGAACTTGAGGTCTTCCTGCGTGTAGCCGAACGCCTGCTGGCGATCCAGCAAAGCAGCGGCTTCGCGGCGTTCCGTCGCGACGTCTTCGGCCTTCGGCTCGATTTCGTCGAGCTTGATTCGCACGGCGTCGATCCAGCTCTTGTACGGCTTGGCGTTGGCGAGGTTGTCCTTCAGTTCCTTGTCGTCGATGATGCGGCCGTGTTCCATGTCGATCAGGAACATCTTGCCCGGCTGCAGACGCCACTTCTTGACGATCTTCGACTCGGGGATAGGCAGCGTGCCCGCTTCCGACGCCATGATGACCAGGTCGTCGTCGGTGACGATGTAGCGCGCCGGACGCAGGCCGTTACGGTCGAGCGTGGCGCCGATCTGACGGCCGTCGGTGAAGGCGATCGCGGCGGGGCCGTCCCACGGCTCCATCATCGCGGCGTGGTATTCGTAGAACGCGCGGCGGTTGTCGTCCATCAGCGTGTGCTGTTCCCACGCTTCCGGGATCATCATCATCACGGCGTGGACGAGCGGGTAGCCGGCCATCACCAGCAGTTCGAGACAGTTGTCGAACGATGCCGTGTCGGATTGGCCCGGGTAGATCAGCGGCCACAGCTTGGGCAGATCGTCGCCGAGCACGTGCGACGCGATCGCGCCGGTACGGGCGTTCAGCCAGTTGACGTTGCCCTTCACCGTGTTGATTTCGCCGTTGTGGGCGATCATGCGGTACGGGTGAGCCAGTTCCCACGCCGGGAACGTGTTGGTCGAGAAGCGCTGGTGCACCAGCGCCAGCGCCGACACCGTGCGCTCGTCCTGCAGGTCGCGGTAATACACGCCGACCTGGCCAGCCAGCAGCAGCCCCTTGTAGACGACCGTGCGCGCCGAGCACGACGGCACGAAGTATTCCTTGCCGTGCTTGAGCTTGAGCGCCTGGATGCGGTGGCTCGCGGTCTTGCGGATCACGTACAGCTTCCGCTCGAGCGCGTCGGTCACCATGATGTCCTTGCCGCGGCCGATGAAGATCTGGCGGATCAGCGGCTCGCTCGCCTTGACGGTGGGCGAAATCGGCATGGTGTGGTCGACCGGCACGTCGCGCCAGCCCAGCACGACCTGGCCTTCGGCCTTCACCGTGCGTTCCAGCTCCTGTTCGCAGGCGAGACGCGATGCATGTTCCTTCGGCAGGAAGACCATGCCCACGCCGTACTCGCCGTTCGGCGGCAGCACGACGCCCTGCTTGGCCATTTCCTCACGATAGAAACCGTCCGGAATCTGGATCAGGATGCCCGCGCCGTCGCCCATCAGCGGATCGGCGCCGACGGCGCCCCGGTGGTCGAGGTTCTCGAGAATCTTCAGGCCCTGCTCGATGATCTCGTGGCTTTTCTTGCCCTTGATATGGGCGACGAAGCCGACGCCGCAGGCGTCATGTTCGTTTTGCGGGTCGTACAGACCTTGCGCGGCGGGAACCGGGTGAGTCGGTTGCTGGTGGTCGTTCATGGGGACACCGTCTGTGAGGGGCCGGACAGGCCGTTAAAACCGTTTTCTATTGCCGCAGTGCGCACCGCAACCGCGTCGGCGACTCAGTACGCTTGAATGCTACGCGTGCCAAAAAGTGCCGGAATTCGGAATATACGCGACGAATCAACGGAATAGCAAATAAAACATGGTGGTCGATCCCCAATTATCAACTTGGTGCATTGCGGCTATTTTTTATTGGTGCCATATCAAAAAGGTGCAGAAGAAAACGGCATGCGAAGATGCCGTTTCGGGTGCAGCCCTTTGATACGGAACGCTTTATTGCGTCTGCGGCGTTTCGCGGACCTTGCGCGGCCGCCCGCGCGGCAGCGGCGAAACGCGCCGGTTGGCGGCCCGCGCCGCCCATTCACGGTAGGTGTCGCTGCCCAGAACCCAGCCTTTCAGAGTGGCCTGCTGAAGCTGACTGGCTTCGCGTTCGTCGAGCGGTTGCTCGCACAACTCCCGGTAGGCGCGCTGTCGTTCGAACGGCGTATTGCCGAGCGACCAGTACAACGGATGGTCGGTAATCAGGCTGTCGAGCGTGAGGCCGATGTGATGGCGGTAGCTCGACCAGCGGTAGTCCTCGGGCGCGCTTACAAGCCCGGCGCGCACTGGCGACATCTCGACAACGCGGCTCGCCAGCAGGAAATACCGCTCCCCTTCGATTACCGTGGCACGGTAGCGGCCCTCCCACAGTGTGCCGCGACGCGCATAACGCCGGTTGAAGTGCGCAACGTAGCGGCGCCCCACCGCCTGCATTGCCTTCGGCAGGCTCGACTCCTCAGTGGGCGTGACGAGCAGTTGGACTGAGCCCGGCATCAACGCATACGCGTGGATGGACAAGTGATGGTCGCGTGAAGCCGCTTTTAAGCAGTCGATGAAAAGCTCGTAGTCCTGGTCGTCGACAAATGCGGGCTGCTGATCGAGTCCACGGAGGATGACGTGCTGCGGCTGGTCAGGGACATAGAGACGTGCAAGCCGTGCCATGCTGGAGTATCCAATAGTCGCGTTGGTATATACCCGAAGGTCCGAAAAGCCGCGTGGGCGCTGGGTTCGGCGCGGCGCGGCTTAACCAGAAACCGCCCGGCGCTTAGGGAGAAAGCTCTAACTGCCGCGTATGGTTTGTTTCAAACGTTGTGGTCATAATGAGCGGGCCTTTTTTGGAGGAGCACATATGAAATTAAAACAGGCCATAACGGGGATCGCGGCGCTCGCCTGCATGACGGCAGCTCACGCGCAATCGGCCGGCAGTTTTTACGCTACGACGGGGTGGTTCCATTTCGCCCCTCAAGACAGTAGCGATCCTTTGAAAGAAACAAGCGTCGGCGGGACACCCGTCAACATCTCAGTACCCGGCACAGGCGCTGGCATCGACAGCTCCGACACCCTCGGCTTAAGCCTAGGCTACTTTGTCACCGATCACATCTCCGCGGAAGCCGAAATTGGCATTCCGCCGAAATTCAACCTGCTAGGCACAGGCACCTTCGGGCAATTCGGTACGCTCGGCTCCGCGAAGCAATGGAGTCCTGCTCTCCTGTTCAAATACTACTTCAACGACGCCACCGCGGCGTTCCGACCGTATGCCGGGCTCGGCGTCACGTACGTCTGGTTCACGGACGCGAAGATCACCAACACTGCGTTTGAACAAGGCGTACTGCATGGTCCGACCTCGGTATCGACGGATCGTTCCTGGGCACCGGTGTTTAATCTCGGTTTCAACTATGCGTTCACCAAACACTGGTTCGCAGGCCTCTCCGTCTCATACATACCGCTCAGCGTAACCGCGAAACTGACCTCGAACGCTGCGACTCCGGTTGGCAACCTGACCGTGACGTCCGAGGCAAAAATCAGACTCAACCCGATCGTTACTTTCGCGAAGATAGGTTACGTCTTCTAGGGAGGCAGGCTGTGCCTGCATGGATCGAACCGTCGCGAACAGTCCGCACCTCGGCCAAACGCCGTCACACACGTGACGGCGTTTTTGATTCTATGCCTCTGTCACCTATTTTGGTAAATGCCGGATGCGTTGTAATTTTGACCACCGATCGACCTTTCCAGTGCAATTTCTGCCGCCAGCAACCGTCGGCACGTGTGTGATGACCTCGCTGGAACACCGCGCAGCCTTTGGCATCGAAGTTGCGTGACGCCATGTTTCGCATGAGTATGCGGAGACTTTTATCATCCTCATCGACGGAGCGACCATGACAACACTTCCGAACACGCGAGACGCCCTCGGCGAATCCTGGACCACCACGAGCCGCCGTGCGCGGCGTATTGCTCGCCGTAGCCGCCATGCGGCCGCAGATATCGCAGGTGAACTGCGCACGCTGATGTCGGAACTCGAATCCACCCTGGCGGACGGCACCCAGGCCGACGCGGTGGCGCTGCGCAGCAAACTGCACAAGCAGCTCGGCGCAGCACGCGAGCGCCTGAACGACACCCGTGAAGCCATGCGCGAACGCGCTGAAGTGGCGATTGCCGATGCCGACGACTACGTGCATGAAAACCCTTGGCAGACAATTGCAATCGTCGGCGGCGTTGCGCTGATTGCCGGCGCGCTGTTCGCGTCGCGGCTGCGGTAGGCGGGATGTAGCGACAAGCGGAGAGACGGGCCGCCGCCTGTCGGCGCGGGCCCGTTCAGTTGTCGTCGATCACGAACAGCCGCTGATACTCTTTCACCGCGTATCGATCCGTCATGCCCGCGATGTAATGGGCGATCAGGCGCGGTTGCTGCGACGCGTCCGTCGATTGATAACCGGGTGGCAATAGCCGCGAATCTTCGGTGAACGCATCGAACAGACCGGCCACCACTCGACGCGCCTTGTTGGCCATGCGCATCACGCGATAGTGGCGGTACAGGTTTTTGAACAGAAACCGCTTGAGCGCCGCCGCCTGCGCGGCGATCGCTTCACTATGCGCGACCAGCGGCGGTGCGGCGCGCACTGCGTCCAGCGAGACTGGCGCGTGCCTTGCAAGATTGAGCAAGGTCGTATCGATCAGGTCGACGATCAACGTATTGATGATGCGGCGCACCGTCTCGTGAATCAGCCGACGCCCTTCGATCTGCGGAAAGTCGCCGCGCGCCGCCACGTAGTGCGTCTGCCATAACTCGACTTCGGCAAGCTGCTCCACCGTGAGCAAGCCTGAGCGCAAGCCGTCGTCGACATCGTGGTTGTTATACGCAATCTCATCGGCGACATTGGCGATCTGCGCTTCGATGGAAGGCTGCCGCCCCTCCAGAAAGCGCTCGCCGAGCGCGCCGAGCCGCCGCGCGTTCTCACGCGAGCAGTGCTTGAGAATGCCCTCCCGCGTTTCGAAGCAGAGATTCAGGCCGTTGAACGCGCCGTAGTGCTCCTCCAGATCGTCGACCACCGCGAGGCTTTGCAGGTTGTGCTCGAAGCCGCCATGCTCGCGCATACATTCGTTCAGCGCATCCTGGCCCGCATGGCCGAACGGCGTATGACCGAGATCGTGCGCAAGCGAAATGGCTTCGACGAGGTCTTCATTGACGCGCAGGTTGCGAGCCACCGAACGGGCAATCTGCGCGACTTCCAGGCTATGCGTGAGTCGCGTGCGAAACAGATCGCCTTCGTGATTCACGAATACCTGAGTTTTGTATTCAAGCCGGCGGAACGCCGTCGAATGGACAATGCGGTCGCGATCGCGCTGGAATTCGGTGCGCGCGCTTGGCGCGGCTTCGGGATAGTGGCGGCCGCGCGACTGCGCGGAATGCGCTGCATACGGCGCGAGATGCGCTTCGAGTGCCTCCTGCGAAGGCACGCCGCTCACCGGCGTGCCTGCGGGGTCATGCTTTACATCGTCGCTGCGCCTGTCAGTCACCGGATTCTCCGAAACATGGGCGGCGCCTCGTGACGCTGGTGCGTGTTGCCTTGCTGCTAAGCCTCTGCCGAGTCGGTTTAGACGGCGGCGACCAGCGTGGCATGCACCTCGGCGTCGGGCGCCTGGGTGATCAGCGTCTCACCGAAACGCTTCAGCAGAATGAATTTGATCGCGCCGGCTTCCGCCTTCTTGTCGACCCGCATGAGGTCGACATAACGCGACTCGCCGAGCGCAGGCGCCCGGGTGGGTAGATGCGCGGCAACGATCACATCGACCAGACGCTTGCGCGCCGCTTCGTCGAGATAACCCATGCGCACGGACAGGTCCGCCGCCATCACCATCCCGCAGCCGACCGCCTCGCCGTGCAGCCATTCGCCGTAGCCGAGTCCGGCTTCGATCGCATGGCCGAACGTGTGGCCGAAATTGAGAATCGCGCGCAGCCCGCCTTCGCGCTCGTCCTGCGCCACGACCGAAGCCTTGATCTCACACGAGCGCTTGACCGCCCCGGCCAGCGCTTCGGGCTCGCAGCGATTGAGCGCCTCGATGTTCGCTTCGATCCAGCCGAAGAAACCGGCGTCGGCAATCGCGCCGGTCTTGATCACTTCGGCGACGCCCGCGGCCAGTTCGCGCGCCGGCAGCGTGCGCAGCGCGCCGATGTCGGCGATCACGGCCTGCGGCTGATAGAACGCGCCGATCATATTCTTGCCGAGCGGGTGGTTGATGCCCGTCTTGCCGCCCACCGACGAATCCACCTGCGATAACAACGTAGTCGGCACCTGGATGAACGGCACGCCGCGCATGTAGCAGGCCGCGGCAAACCCCGTCATGTCGCCGATCACGCCGCCGCCCAAGGCAATCAGCGTGGTCTTGCGATCGGCGCGCGAGCCCAGCAGCGCGTCGAAAATCAGGTTCAGGGTTTCGAGGTTCTTGTACGCTTCGCCGTCGGGCAAAACGACCGTGGAGACCTGCTTGCCGAGCGGCGCCAGCGCGGCGCGCAGCTTGTCGCCGTAAAGCGGGTCGACCGTGGTATTCGTGACGATCGTGACCGAACTGCCGGCGATATGCGGCGCGAACAACGCGGTCTGGCCGATCAGATCGGCACCGATATGGATGGGGTAGGCGCGCTCGCCCAGTTCGACATTGACGGTAATCATACGGTCCATTATGACGCAGGATGTTTGGCGACGCCGGCCATCTCGAGCTGCATCAGAACCATGTTGACGAGTCCGTTGACCGAAGGCCGGCCAGTTTCGATCACGAAGTGCGCGCATTCCCGGTATAGCGGATCGCGTACTTCGTAGAGCGCTTCGAGGCGCGCTTTGGGGTCTTCAGTCTGCAAAAGCGGGCGATTCTTGTCGCGCCGGGTGCGCAGCCACAGATCGTGCGGATTGGCGCGCAAATAGATCACCACGCCCCGATTTTGCAGCGCTTCGCGGTTTTCCGGCCGCAGCACCGCGCCGCCGCCTGTGGCCAGCACGATATTTTCGCGCCCGGTCAGGTCGGAAATCACGTGCGCTTCGCGATCGCGAAAGCCCGCTTCGCCTTCCAGTTCGAAGATCACCGGGATGCGCGCGCCCGTACGCGCCTCGATTTCATGGTCGGAATCGAAGAACGGGCGATCGAGACGGCGCGCAATGGCCCGGCCCACGGTGGTTTTGCCTGCCCCCATGAGCCCTACAAAAAATACATTGGCGTGTGCGTCCCGCGCTTGCAACGGTGTCCCTCTGGCTAATCCGGTATGGTTCGTGCCGCAGCTTACTGGCAAAGCGGCTGCCTTGTCGAGCCTGCAGGCCGCCGCTGGAGAGCGGCGGCAGCGTGCCCCTAATTTGTCTGAACGACGCGCGGCGTGATGAAAACTGCCAGTTCACTGCGCTGGTCCCGATGGGCCCGATGGCGGAAAAGCGCGCCTAAAACCGGTATTTTGCCCAGGACCGGCACCCGCGTCACATCGTCCCGGTTGTCGGTCGCGTAAATTCCGCCGATCGACACCGTACCACCATCTTCGACTTCGACGCGCGTTTGCACGTGTTTGGTATTGATCGCGGGCCCGGCGTCGGTCTGCTCGCCGACGCTGTCCTTGGCGACGTCGAGGTCCAGCACCACTCTGCCGTCCGGCATGATTTGCGGCTCGACCTCCAGTTTGAGCGTGGCGCGGCGAAACTGCACGCCCGACACGCCCTGCCCCACTTTCGCCTGATAGGGCAATTCGGTGCCTTGCTCGACGACCGCTTTCATCCGGTCCGCCGTCACGACCCGGGGGCTCGAGACGATTTCGCCGCGCCCTTCGGCCTCCAGCGCGCTCAGCTCGATGTTCAGGAGCCGCGTCGCCCCGGCTGCGAACAAGGTCAGCCCGGCGGTGGCGGCGTCGAAACCGGAAATCGGCCGCGCCGACAGATCGTACACGGTGCCGTCCTTGCCGCCCGTCAAGCCTCTGGCGGTGCCGTCGGCGTTGGCGGCCGCCATGGAGAGCCGCACGCCGAGATTGCGCGAAAAACCATGCTCACCCTCGACGATACGCGCTTCGATCAATACCTGACGGGTTGGCCGGTCGACGGACGCAAGCAACGCCGTGATTTGCGCGAGGCGTCCTTCGAGATCGGTGACGAACAACAGGTTGGTGCGCGGATCGGCAGTCGCGGCACCGCGTTTGGACAGCACGCGCTGGTTTCCGGCACCGGTCAGCAAGCGCCGCACGTCTTCGGCCCGAGCGTAGTGCAGCTCGAACGTGCGGCTTGCGAGCGGCTCAAGGTCAGCGGCTCTCGCGTGCGCTTCGAAACGCTGCCGTTCGCGCGCAGCCAGATCCGCGATCGGCGCGACCCAGATCACGTTGCCGTGGCGCTCCATGGCGAGCCCGTTGACGTCGAGCAAGGTATCGAACGCGGTGCGCCACGGCACCTTGTCGAGTCGCAGGGATACGGCGCCACGCACTCTCTCGCTCGCGACGATGTTCAGGCCGGTGAACTGGGCGAACGCGTTAAGCACCGCGCCGAGTTCCGCGCGCTGGAAGTTAAGCGAAATCGGTTTGTCGTCGGCGGCGAGTTTGGCGTCTGCCGGCGTTTTCGGTGCGTCGCTCAGGCGCGCAAGCGGAGGCAGCGGCACAGGCGGCCCCTCGAGCGCCGAGGTTCCAGTGGCGTCGTTGTACGCCGACGCCGCGGATTGCCTCCGTAGCGGCACTGAACCGTCTGCGTCGCCGGCCAGGTCGTCGGCGCGTCCGATGTCAGCGGTTGCCGCCGCTCGGGATACGCCAGAGTCAGCGACGGAGTCGTCCACGGAATTGTCGCGGAACGGGTTGGGTACTTCGGCAGCGGTGCCGCGTGGTAACGGCGGCACGTCGTATCGAGCATCGGGCGGCGCAATGGCGTCGTCGAGCGGCATGTATGCGGGCAGCGGCGGCAACGGTGGGGTTGAGGCGTGCGCGATGCCGAGGCTTATCGCCATGCATGCGACCAGGCCGCGAAGCAGGCCGCAAAGCGAATTGTGAATCGAGCTGCGAGCCACGTTGCGAACCGGGCCCCCACACATCCTTCCAGGCAAGCCGCGACACACGCCAGAACCAAACCACACACGAACGCCGACACGCGACTCTGCGCGACCGAACGGCTTCATCAGCCTCATCAGGATGTCTCCGTCAGTGCCAGCGTGCGTGTCGCGCCGCCATTGGCCAGCGTGATGCTAAGCGCGTCGAGCCGCGTGACGCGCTCGGTACCGAGTTGCTGCCCGGACACGACCGTGGTCGCGCCATCCGGCGTATCGAGCAAGGCGAGTCCGCGTGTGCGATCGTGCAGCAAGCCGACCAGGCGCAATTGCGAAGCATCAGGCGGCGGCTCACCGGATGCGAGCATCTGTGGAAGCGAGAACGGATCGAAGAACACGATGTTTTCTTCGTCATCCGAATCTAGGCTTTCGTCGGCAAACGCGTCCGCGGTCGCAGTCGAAGGCAGCGGCCTCAGCGCGCTGAATACGTGCAGCGTTGCCCTCACCGCTAACGAATCGGCATCGCGCTTGACCGTCACGTCGACGGGCACGATCAGCACCGGCAGATCCGATAGGCCGCGCAGAAATGCCATCAGGTGGACGAAATCGGTGTGCGCGGTGAGCTGTACAGGGCGCATGCTTTCGGCACCTGAGCCGCTAGCGGCGCCCGGTTCCACCGAGAGCAACGAAACGCTATTTTGCGCCGCGAGTTCGGATACGATCCGCACGTCGTCCGCGGAGGTCCATGACGCAGGCAGTTGTGCGCCCGGCATGGCGGCAACTTCCCGACGCAGCGCGGGCAATTGCGTCAGCGCACGGTGCGCGTCCGTGAGATGCCGCGTGGCCGCCTCCAATGCCGTACGGCTCGCCTCGACCCCGCCGAGATCGGCCACAACCCAGCCATGCGTGCCAAGTCCGAACACCACTGCAGCGATCAGCAATGCGACCGCCCAACGGCGCCGGCGACTCCAGGCAGCGAGCGGCACACGTGCGCGCTTCATCCACTGGGAAAAAGCGGGCCGCGCGCTTGCCGCGCCGCCGAACCCGACAAAAGTCGTACTCATTTCGTATCTCCTGATTGTTCAGATTTCATCTGACGTTGCGCGGCCAGACCCGACGTATAGGCCGTTTTCTTCGGCGGGTCGCCCCAGCGCAGATGCGCTCCGAATTCGATCGGGCCGGTCACGCTGGCCGCCGCCACCGAACTGCTGCGTGGCGCCGAGCGACGCAGATCGCTCACCTCGGCGCCCTTCACGCCGCGGATCGCACTCAAGCGTTTGAGCCACTCGGCCGATGCGATATGTCCGCGCGAGGTCGCGAGCAACTCCGTCTCATGCTCGCGCTGCCGCATCTGCTGCAACACCACGCCGTCACCTGGTTCAAAACTCAACGCATCCAGCAAATCGCGCAAATGCGTAAGCGGCTCGGACAGGTTCATCGCACGCGCCGCGCCTTTGCGCTGTTCGTCCTGCACCCGCAGCAATCTGGCGTGCTCGGCGAGCGGTTCGGCCAGTTGCGCAAGCGATTGTTCGATCGTCGCGCGCTGCGCATCCAGCCGCGCCCTTTCGAATGCCTGCCATTCGACTAACGCGAACACGGCCGCAAAGCCGGCGAGCGCGGCGGCAAACCATTCGAGCAAACGCCGCCGGCGCGCGAGACGAGCGTTGCGTTGCCTGTACGGCAGCAGATTGAAGCCGCCGAGCCACGGCCGTGCTAAGCGCGCGCCACGCGTAGAGGCCCGCGTGTCCGGGCCCGCCGGATCCAAATGAGGCTGCAGACCGCGCATCATTCGAGTACTCCGCGCAGCGCAAGTCCGAATGCGACCGCGGCGGCAGGCTCGTGCAACAGCGGATCGTGCAGTTGACGCGCACGCCCACCCAACGCCGCACACTCGAACGGCAGCACAGTGCAGCCCAACACGTCGGCGATATCCGCAATCGAGAAACCCACGCTGTCGAGCAGATCGACCTCGCCGCTCAACAACGCACAATCGAGTACCGGGCCGTGGACGAGATCACGCAACGCGTCGGCGAGATCGGCGTGTTCGGGCGCCGGGTAGCGCATTTCGCCGACCAGGCAGTCGTCGACGATGCGCCAGCCATACACGCCGTCCGTGCCGATCCAGAGCGCGACATAGGGCTCGTGCGGATCGAGTTCGTGACTCGCCGCGTAGCGCATTGCACGCAAAGCCGCGTGCGGCTCGCCATCGATCGCGGTGAGCGAGATGCCGGCGGTCGCTGCGCATTCGATACGCGCTTCGAGATGCTGGCGCGCGGTTGCGGCGATCGTCACCGAACGGATCGGCGAACGCGTTTCGTCGACGAACCAGTCGACAGCCAACGCATGCCGCTCGAGGCCTGCGATGCGCTCGACTTCGTTCATCACCGCCGGCTCGAGTTCGGCGAGTTCATGCCCGCCGTCTCCCACGCAACCGGCGAGCGCGGCTAGCCGTGTGAGCGGCACGGTAGTGGTCAACGTGGCCGAGGCAGGCAGCGCCATCGCGCAGCGCAATGCATGCGTCGCGCAACGCACGCGCCACCGCATGCCGGTCGGCGATCTCTGTGCCGGCCATTGCGCCTGCGCCGAGCGGCACAGTGCTCGCATGTTCGATATGCAGCGCGGCACGTGCGCGCGAATGCTGACTCACCACGACCAGCCGCACGGACTGCGAACCCACATCGATTCCCGCAGCAAAACGCTGCGCACCGAGTTGCACACCTTGAAGCCACGAACTTTTGAACGTCATCACGCCCTCCCTCAGACTCACGCGACGAACCATTCGAACGCGAGTAGCGAGGGAGGATTGTGCTTAGCCGCGTCGCCGCGCGACACTCAGCCGAATGGCTAACGTTGCGCGACGCGCGCGCTCTCTGCCATCAAAG
This sequence comes from Paraburkholderia madseniana, assembly GCF_009690905.1. GTDB lineage: Bacteria > Pseudomonadota > Gammaproteobacteria > Burkholderiales > Burkholderiaceae > Paraburkholderia > Paraburkholderia madseniana. The sequence goes on along the minus strand of NZ_VOSW01000031.1, from coordinate 6,720 downwards.
CGGCTACAGTGAAGTCATTCCCGCGCGGTGTGCAGACTTGTCAAGAACTGTCAGTAAGCATGCCGAAAGCTGAAAAGCGAGGCGGCTATAATCGCGGGACTGTTTTTTGGTGCCCATATGCAATCCACGTCTCCTACGTCTCCGCCGCCCGCGCCGCAGAAGCGCAAACGCCCCTTGTGGCTCAAGCTCATCATCGGCTTTGTGGGTCTGATCGTTGCAGGCATCCTGTGCGTGCTGCTGGTGCTCGGTTATGCGCTGGTGGTAGCAACGCCGAACCTGCCGTCGCTCGATGCGCTGACCGACTACCGGCCAAAGGTGCCATTGCGCATCTATACGGCTGACCACGTGCTGATCGGCGAATTCGGTGAAGAGCGGCGCGACATCGTCCATATCCAGGACGTGCCCGATAGCCTGAAGAAAGCCGTGCTGGCAATCGAAGACGCGCGCTTCTACGATCACGGCGGCGTCGACCTCACAGGCATCGCGCGAGCCGGCTTCGTCGCACTGACCAACGGCCACGCCACGCAAGGCGCCAGCACGATCACCATGCAGGTGGCGCGCAACTTCTTCCTGTCGAGTGAAAAGACCTACACGCGCAAGATCTACGAGATGCTGCTCGCGTACAAGATCGAGTCGAAGCTGTCGAAAGATCAGATTCTCGAGGTGTACATGAATCAGATCTATCTCGGGCAGCGCGCGTACGGCTTCGCGAGCGCGGCGCGGGTGTACTTCGGGAAAGATCTGAAGGACCTGACCCTGGCGGAATCCGCCATGTTGGCGGGTTTGCCGAAGGCGCCGTCCGCGTATAACCCGGTGGTCAATCCGAAGCGCGCGAAGATCCGCCAGGAGTACATCCTGCAGCGCATGTACGAACTGCACTACATCACTCAGGAACAATACGACGAGGCAAGCAGGCAGCCGCTGATCGTCAAGGGCGCGGGCAAGGAATTCAGCGTGCACGCGGAGTACGTCGCGGAAATGGTGCGGCAGATGATGTACGCGCAGTATCGCGAAGAGGCGTACACGCGCGGCCTGAACGTCGTGACCACCATCGACTCGGCCGATCAGGACGTCGCTTACCGGGCGCTACGCAAAGGTCTGATGGACTACGAACGGCGCCACGGCTATCGCGGGCCCGAAGCCTTCATCGATTTGCCGTCCGATGCGGACGACCGCGAACAGGCCATCGACGACGCGTTGCTCGAACATCCCGACAACGGTGAAATCATCGCCGCGGTGGTTACGGCGGCGAACCCGAAGCAGGTGCAGGCCACCTTCATCGACGGCAACGTCGCGACCATTCAGGGCGACGGCCTGCGCTTCGCGCAGTTCGCGCTCGGCACGCGCGCGCAGCCGAATCAACGCGTGCGGCCCGGCGCGATCATTCGCGTCGTGAAGGATGACGACGGCAACTGGTCGATCACGCAGTTGCCGCAAGTGGAAGGCGCGTTCGTTTCAGTGATCCCGCAAGACGGAGCGATTCGCGCGCTGGTCGGCGGTTTCGACTTCAACAAGAACAAGTTCAACCACGTGACACAAGCGTGGCGTCAGCCGGGTTCGAGCTTCAAGCCGTTCATCTATTCGGCCTCGCTCGAAAAGGGGCTCGGGCCGGCTACGGTGATCAACGATGCGCCGCTGTTTTTCAGCGCTGCTGAGACAGGCGGCCAGGCGTGGGAACCGAAGAACTACGGCGGCGGTTTCGATGGTCCGATGACCATGCGCACCGCGCTGCAGAAGTCGAAGAACCTCGTGTCGATTCGCATCCTGAACCACATCGGCACCAAGTACGCGCAGCAATACATCACGCGTTTCGGCTTCGACGCGGATCGTCACCCGGCTTATCTGCCGATGGCGCTCGGCGCGGGACTCGTTACCCCCTTGCAGATGGCTGGCGCATTCTCGGTGTTTGCTAACGGCGGCTATCGCATCAACCCGTATCTGATCGCGGAAGTCACCGATCAGCGCGGCATCGTCGTGGCGCACGCGCAACCGCTGGTCGCCGAGCAAAGCGCGCCGCACGCGATCGAACCGCGCAATGCGTATGTGATGAACAGCCTGCTGCAAAGCGTCGCGCAACGGGGCACGGGCGCGAAGAGCAACGTGCTGAAGCGTACCGACCTCGGCGGCAAGACCGGCACGACCAACGATTCGCGCGATGCGTGGTTCGCCGGCTATCAGCACACGCTCACGGCCATTGCGTGGATTGGCTACGACAACCCGCGCAGCCTCGGCGACAAGGAAACGGGCGGCGGCCTCGCGTTGCCGGTGTGGATCGAATACATGGCACGCGCGCTCAAGGGCGTGCCGGACTACAAGATGCCGATGCCCGACGGTGTGACCGAGCTCGGCTCAGAACTGTATTTCGACGACTTCACGCCGGGCCACGGTTTCGTCTCGACGGTCGGTATCAGCCAGGCAGCGCTGGATGCCGAGGCGAGCGGCGCGTCCGCGGCCGCGCCCGAGCAAGTCGGCGAACAGGAAAAGCAGGACATCATGAATCTGTTCCGCGGGCACTAAAGACGCGCTCAGAAGAGGCGGCAACGTCCGCCAGAAAAAAACCGCCGCGCTCGATGCGCGGCGGTTTTTATCAAGCGCTTTACGCTTCGAAGTGAACCGGCTCGCCGGCCTGCTGCGTCGCGTACTCCGACAGCGCAGCAAAAAACTCCGTGCCGCTGCGCGTGTCGCGCCATTCACCGTCGATGAAACGGAAGTGGAAACCACCCGCTTTCGCGGCGATCCAGATCTCGCTCATCGGCGGCTGCAGGTTGACGATGATCTTCGTGCGGTTCTCGAATTCGAGGGTCAGGACGTTGCCGCTGCGCTCGAGTTCGATGTCGGCTTCCGTGTCGTCGAGCGCGCGTTCGATGGCGGCTAGCGCGGCTTCCGCGCGGGTCAGGTAATCACTATCGGACATGCTAAACTCCATCGATTATTTATTCAGGGACAGTCATGCGAGTCGTATCTCGGATGCGCGCGGCGGCGCCCGGCCGCGCGATTGTAGCGGGTTTAGCCATTCTCGCAGGTTGTGCACTTGCCGGCTGCGGGCAACGCGGTTCGCTCTATTTGCCCACCGTGCCGCCGCTACCGGCCAAGCCGATCGATCGCACGCAACCGCCGTCGCCGGATGAAGTGAAATCGGGTGTGGGAACCCCCTCCCCGATGGGTGACGTACCGGATACTTCTGGCGCACCGCTCTCGTTGTCGCCGGAAAGCGAACTCGCCGCACCTCCCGCATCTGCTGCGACGCCAGCGCAGCCTGCTTCCGCCGTCACTCCCGCTCAATAAGACTTTCGCATGACTCGATCCGCATTTGACTACGTCGACGGCGTGTTGCACGCCGAGGGCGTGTCCGCCGCCTCACTCGCCGAACAGTTCGGCACGCCGCTGTACGTCTATTCGCGCGCTGCACTCACCGAAGCGTGGAATGCCTACGCAGGCGCTTGCGCCGGCCGCCGTGCGACCGTGCACGTCGCCGTCAAGGCCAATAGCAATCTCGCGGTGCTGAACGTATTCGCGCGCCTTGGCGCGGGCTTCGACATCGTGTCGGGCGGTGAGCTGGCGCGCGTGCTGGCCGCTGGCGGCAAAGCGGAAAACACCGTGTTTTCCGGCGTCGGCAAGCATGCGGACGAGATGCGTCAGGCGCTCGCGGCCGGCGTCAAGTGCTTCAACGTCGAATCGATTCCCGAGCTCGACCGCCTGAATGCGGTGGCGGCGGAACTGGGCAAAAAGGCCCCCGTCTCGCTGCGCGTGAATCCTGACGTCGACGCGAAAACGCATCCATATATTTCCACCGGCCTGAAGTCGAACAAATTCGGTGTCGCGTTCGAAGATGCACGCGCTACGTATCGCGCCGCCGCGGCAATGACGCATCTCGACGTGGTCGGCATCGACTGCCATATCGGCTCGCAGATCACTGAAGTCGCGCCGTATCTGGACGCGGTCGACAAGGTTCTCGAGCTGGTCGAACAGATCGAACAGGACGGCGTGAAGATTCGCCACATCGACGTAGGTGGTGGTCTCGGCATCACATATGACGACGAAACCCCGCCGGAAATCGGCGACTTCGTGCGCACCGTGCTGGATCGCATCGAAGCGCGCGGTCATGGGCATCGTGAAGTGTATTTCGAGCCGGGCCGTTCGCTGGTCGGCAATGCGGGTGTACTGCTCACACGCGTCGAGTTTCTGAAGCCTGGCGCGGAAAAGAACTTCGCCATCGTCGACGCGGCGATGACCGATCTTGCGCGCCCGGCGATGTACGAGGCGTATCACGCGATCGAGGCTGTCGTTAAGCGCGACGTGCCCGCCCACGTGTACGACGTGGTCGGCCCGGTTTGCGAAAGCGGCGATTGGCTGGGTCGTGAGCGTCTGCTGGCAGTCGAACCGGGCGATCTGTTGGCGATTCGCTCGGCTGGCGCCTATGGCTTTGTGATGAGCTCGAACTACAACACCCGTCCGCGTGCGGCCGAGGTGATGGTTGATGGTACACAGGTGCATGTCGTCCGTGCACGTGAAGAGGTGATGCAGTTGTTTGCGGGCGAGACGATCTTGCCGGCGTAAACGTCAGAGCTTGGACTCATCCATGAAAAAGGCGATGCCACTGCGGCATCGCCTTTTCTTATTTGCGCGCCGCACCTGATGGTCAGCGTGTCTTTACCCTCCGCTCGCGCAGCCATACGAGCAAACGCCACCCCAGCAACGCGACCATGATTGCGCCGTAGATCTTCGGCAAGATCAGGTCGTGCTTGCCCGCCTTCATCCACCAGAAGTGCAGGATCGCGAGCCCGCCGATCGCATAGATCGCGCGATGCAATGTCTGCCAGCGGCGTCCAAGTTTGCGCACCATCGCGCGCGGCGATGTAACGGCCAACGCGATCAGCAGCACGAACGCCGCGAAACCCACAGTGATGAAAGGCCGCTTGCCGATGTCCTTGAGAATCGCGGCAACGTCGAACCACTTGTCGAACCACAGGTACGTGGTGAAGTGGAGCGTCGCGTAGAAGAATGCATACAGACCTAGCATCCGGCGGAACCTTGCCAATGCAGTGATGCCGGTCAGTCGACGCAACGGCGTCACCGCCAGCGTGATGCAAAGAAAGACGAGCGTCCACAGGCCCGTCGAGCGCGTGATGAACTCGATCGGATTCGCGCCTAGCCGATCGGTCACGCCGAACAGCACGATGCGCGCGAGCGGATACCACGCCGCAATGAACACCACGATCTTCGCGGGCACGACCCAGCGCGCACCGGTGGCGGGCCGCTTTGTCGTCGCTGACGCCGGCCCTTTGGCACGCAGCGTTGTGCGTGAGGTCTCGGTAACGGGTTGAGTATCGGAAACCATAATCGCGCCGTCGCCTAGAAGTTCTTCTTCAGGTCCATGCCCTGATACAGCGACGCGACCTGATCGCCGTAGCCGTTGAACATCAACGTCTTGCGCTTGGGCGTGAAGAAACCATCTTCACCGATGCGCCGCTCGGTGGCCTGACTCCAGCGCGGGTGATCGACGTTCGGATTTACGTTCGAATAGAAACCGTATTCGTTCGAAGCATACGTGTTCCAGCTTGTCGGCGGCTGCTTGTCGAGAAAGCGGATCTTCACCAGCGACTTCGCGCTTTTGAAGCCGTACTTCCACGGCACCACCACACGGATCGGCGCGCCGTTCTGATTCGGCAACACCTGACCGTAGAGACCCATCGTCAGGAACGTCAGCGGGTTCATTGCTTCGTCCATTCGCAGACCTTCGGTGTATGGCCAGTCGAGTACCGGCGTCGACAGCCCGGGCATTTGCGACGGATCGGCGAGCGTGATGAATTGCACGTACTTCGCGTTGCCGGTCGGCTGCACTCGCTTGATCAACTCCGAGAGCGGCACGCCGATCCACGGTATCACCATCGACCAGCCTTCGACACAACGTAACCGGTACACGCGTTCTTCGAGCGGCGCGAGCTTCAGCAATTCGTCGATGTCGTACACCTTCGGATTCTTGATTTCGCCCTCGACGCTCACCTTCCACGGGTGCGGACGCAACGTACCGGCGTTGTGCGCGGGATCCGCCTTGTCGGTACCGAACTCATAGTAGTTGTTGTACGTGGTGATGTCCTTGTACGGCGTGATCTTGTCGAGCGCGACGAACTTCGGGTTGGTCTTCGCCATGAGCTTCTGCGCCTTCGGATCCGGCGACGAATACGCGGCCAGCGCTTCGCCGTTCACACCGATCAGACTGCCGAGCGCCAGCGCACCCGCGGCCTGTAATACGCGCCGCCGGTTCTCGAAGACATGCTGAGGCGTGATTTCACTGCGTGCGATGTCATCGCCGACGAGTTGAGTTCTGTCGTTTCGCTTGATCCACATCGTGCTGCTCCTTGCCGGCCCATCGGGTTGTCTATCTTACGGGGCCATATTGATGAATCGGCTCGTTTAGCCACTCGCCCAGCCATCCTTGGGTGCTGATCTAACAAACACACTGGATGCAGCGAATATTCCGCCGGACGTAAAAAAACCGCCGGTGCGAAGCACTCGGCGGTTTTTAGTCGGCTCAGAACGGCCGATCTTACAGCTTGCCGTAGCTATGCAGCCCCGACAGGAACATGTTGACACCGAGGAAGGCGAAGGTCGTCACCAGCAGGCCAGTCAGTGCCCACCATGCCGCCACCGCGCCGCGCAGGCCCTTCATCAGGCGCATATGCAGCCAGGCCGCGTAGTTCAGCCACACGATCAGCGCCC
>NZ_VOSW01000318.1 GCF_009690905.1 Paraburkholderia madseniana | reverse complement strand
AAAGCGGCCTGCACGCAGAACGCGGAATGGCAGCGCCAGGGGTCACGCCCCTGCCGGTCGCGGTCAACGTGTCGCCCCGTCAGCTTGCGGACGAATCGCTCGCGGCCGACATATCGGATCTGCTCGATGAGACGGAAATGAGGGCCGATCTGCTGGAACTTGAAATCACGGAAAGCGCGGTGATGTCCGATCCGGCAAGGGCCATCAATATGCTTCGTGCGATCAGGAGCATGGGCGTGCGCATTGCCCTCGACGACTTCGGCACCGGATTTTCATCGCTCGGGATGCTTAAGCACTTCCCGATCGACACGCTGAAAATCGATCGATCGTTCATCTGCGACATCGCGGTCAATCCGGCAACCGAAGCCATCGCTCAATCCATTATCGCGATCGGCAAGGCGCTCGACCTCGTCGTCGTTGCCGAAGGCGTGGAGACGCACGAGCAGGAATGCTTCGTTCGCGAGCGCGGCTGCGACCAGATCCAGGGGTTCCACGTCAGCCGGCCATTGAACGCGGACCGCTTCGCGACGCTGTTGCGGCAACGCGCGCACACGCGGAGCGACATCAAAGACGCCACGTGAA
>NZ_VOSW01000317.1 GCF_009690905.1 Paraburkholderia madseniana | reverse complement strand
TCTTGATTCAGGCTCCTGGATTCACCGGGTGACACCGGTGGTTCTCTCCTTCTATGCGGCGAGAAGTGAGAACAACTTCTATAAGCGACCTCGTGTCGCACCTCCACGATGTTGTTCAAATACTTGACCTGACGAACAGTGATGGGCATCTCGCGCTCGGCACTCACCGCGGTAAGCGTGGCCAGATTGGAGCCGCTTTTGTCGATGGTTACCGTCTCGGGCGAGCCAAAAAAAAGTAGGTCCACCCTGAACCAAGCGTCGTCGATCCGCAACCGTCGCTGCCGGCCGAGAAAGGCGAAGTCGTCGCCAAGCTCCAGCAGGAAGTCAGTCAGGTGGCGGATCAGACCGTCTTCGAGGTCGGACTCGGAGTACTCGTCCTTCAGGTCGAGAAACTCCAGCACGAACGGATCCCGGATGGCCTGCTCAGGCGTCGATGCGTCGTCAGCGTCGGACTGCCCGGCCTTCTGCAGCATCGCCTGTTGATTTGCACGGAATCCTGACCCACGATTTGCATTGAATTCTGACCCACCCGTTGGACCAGCTTTGCGGGTTATTCGGTGGGTGTCTGGGTCTTCTTTCTCTCCTTCTTTGGCTGTGTCGTGC
>NZ_VOSW01000316.1 GCF_009690905.1 Paraburkholderia madseniana | reverse complement strand
CGGTTCTGGTGCAAATAGGATCGGCGAATCGGTTAGAGTTGTTGGAGCAAAACGAACTGATAACCGGTGATGACCAAACTGAAGAGCCTGAAGGAGTTGTTCGATGGACGTCATTTTGATCGGGAGATCATCATTCTGTGTGTTCGGTGGTACCTGCGCTACAAGCTCAGCCTACGCGATCTGGTCGAGATGATGGCCGAACGGGGTTTGTCGCTCGCTCACACGACAATCCTGCGCTGGGTGAGGCGTTATACGCCCGAATTCGTCAAACGCTGGAACCGTTTTGCTACGCCTGCGGGTCGCTCGTGGCGTGTCGACGAGACCTATCTGAAGATTCGCGGCAGGTGGGTCTACCTGTACCGGGCGGTGGATCGGGCTGGCCAGACGGTGGACTTCATGCTCAGGGCGAGGCGCGACGTGGTTGCGGCCAAAGCCTTTTTCAGCAAGGCTATCAGGCATCAGGGCCAGTCGCCTGAGACCATCACGCTCGATGGCTACGCGGCCTCGCACCGCGCGGTGCGCGAGATGAAGGCCGATGGTTTGGTGCCTGAAGACACGAAGGTCCGGTCCTCAAAATATCTGAACAACGTGATCGAACAGGACCATCGCCACATCA
>NZ_VOSW01000315.1 GCF_009690905.1 Paraburkholderia madseniana | reverse complement strand
CCGTCGGCTGTGGTACAAATAACGATCAACGAATCGGTTCGAGTGTCGGCCTGACCGATTTCAGGACCCGCGATGAGCAAGCTCAAGCGTCTGGACGGGCTGTTCGCCGGCGGTCACTTTGATCGTGACGTGATCATTCTTTGCGTGCGCTGGTATCTGCACTACAAGCTCAGCCTACGCGATCTCGTCGCGAGTAAAGGCAGCCAAAGCGTTTTTTCGCAAGGCCATCAAGCTTCAGCGCCAGTCGCCGAAGACCATCACGCTCGATGGCTATGCGGCTTCGCATCGCGCCGTGCGCGAGATGAAGGCCGAGCGCCTGCTGCCTGAGGACACAACGGTTCGATCCTCGAAATATCTCAATAACCTGATCGAGCAGGACCATCGCAATGTCAAGTCCAGAGCGAACGCGATGCTCGGCTTCAAACGTTTCAGGAACGCGGCAATCACCCTTGCGGGTATTGAGTTGATGCACCGCATTCGCAAGGGGCAATTTGGCCTGAACCGCTTACACCGCAAGACACCACTACGCCCGCCGTCTGGAATGCGGTCATCGTTGCTCAATGCGGTCTCCTGATCTGCTGGCATCAGCTCGCCGAGGCTATCTATTTGCACCAGTGCCG
>NZ_VOSW01000314.1 GCF_009690905.1 Paraburkholderia madseniana | reverse complement strand
GATCTCTCTTTTCATACATTGATACAATCACAACCCTGATTCACCTACTCACACACCCATCTCTAAGTATGCTTTCGTGAATCTCTTTACTACTTCTTCCTGATTGTTAAAGAACGACAGCCGATATAAAGCTCTGCTTCATATCACTCTGACTGGCTCAATCGCCAATGCATAAAGCTCAGTTAATCCCGGAAACCCGGAACCGAACGCTAGGCATTGAAGATTGGTGGAGGATGACGGGATCGAACCGACGACCCCCTGCTTGCAAAGCAGGTGCTCTCCCAGCTGAGCTAATCCCCCAGTCATGCACAGATCATCACCACACTTCGGGGTTCATCGACTAGCGCAGCCATCGCAGACAAGACAATGGTGGGTCTGGATGGATTCGAACCATCGACCCCCGCCTTATCAAGACGGTGCTCTAACCGACTGAGCTACAGACCCCTCAGTCTGTCTGACTTACTGTCCTGATTCACAGCCGATAAGCGTGAGCGCTCAACGTTCGACACGTTTAGCTCGAGAAAGGAGGTGATCCAGCCGCACCTTCCGATACGGCTACCTTGTTACGACTTCACCCCAGTCATGAATCCTACCGTGGTGACCGTCCTCCTTGCGGTTAGACTAGCCACTTCTGGTAA
>NZ_VOSW01000313.1 GCF_009690905.1 Paraburkholderia madseniana | reverse complement strand
GATCTCTCTTTTCATACATTGATACAATCACAACCCTGATTCACCTACTCACACACCCATCTCTAAGTATGCTTTCGTGAATCTCTTTACTACTTCTTCCTGATTGTTAAAGAACGACAGCCGATATCGCAGTTGCTATAACCGCGTATCACTCTGACTGGCTCAATCGCCAATGCCTGTTTCACTACACCGCAAACCTCTTTCAAGGTTCACCGCAGTAAAACCGGCATTGAAGATTGGTGGAGGATGACGGGATCGAACCGACGACCCCCTGCTTGCAAAGCAGGTGCTCTCCCAGCTGAGCTAATCCCCCAGTCATACACAGATAATGCTATCTGTTACTACCCAGGGGTTTTTAGCGGATCAGCCACCGCAGAAACAGTGGTGGGTCTGGATGGATTCGAACCATCGACCCCCGCCTTATCAAGACGGTGCTCTAACCAACTGAGCTACAGACCCCTGAGTCTGTCTAATTTCACAGCCGATAAGCGTGAGCGCTCAACGTTCGACACGTTAGCTCGAGAAAGGAGGTGATCCAGCCGCACCTTCCGATACGGCTACCTTGTTACGACTTCACCCCAGTCATGAATCCTACCGTGGTGACCGTCCTCCTTGCGGTTAGACTAGCCACTTCTGGTAA
>NZ_VOSW01000312.1 GCF_009690905.1 Paraburkholderia madseniana | reverse complement strand
CTGCAAAGAGAAGTAGGCAAGAGAAAGCAGCTCAAACCACTCCTGCTAAGCGGGTCCCGTGGTCTGCTGCGGGTAGTGGTGCATCTGGAATCTGTGTTCGTGCCCCTGCATACGCCAGTGACAAGGGAGTCATACTTCCGGCGGCGCTGCGCGCGCCGAAGCGTACTTCATAGAACCGACCACTGCGTTTTGGCGCCCGCGCCTCGCCACCGAACCGCGACTCGTCACTGCGTCACCACCGCGATTGTGATTAGAACGGCAACCGCAATCGCCTACCGCAGCTGTGACTGTGACCGAGACGATGATTGCAGTACACCGACGCATCGTTTGAAATGGGGGTTCCGGGTGAGTGCTGCAGCGCCTCGTCGAGGCGAAGCCGACGGCCCCCACAAACCTCAACCGAAGCCTGTGGTTTCCCATGCAGACCCGTCCGCGACGCACGCTGTGCGGAGTGGGAGCTGATGAATCCTTTGTCACTAACGCCGAATGCGCGAGAACACGGATTCCAGATGCACCACTACCCGTGGCAGACCACGGGCCCCGCTTAGCATTAGCGGTTTGAGCTGCTTTCTCTTGCCTACTTCTCTTTGCAGCCGGCAAAGAGAAGTAGGTGCCGCCCCGCACAGGGGCAACGCTAATAGACCACTAACAAAACAAGGAAAGGCCAAAGCCC
>NZ_VOSW01000311.1 GCF_009690905.1 Paraburkholderia madseniana | reverse complement strand
TTGAATTGTTAGTGGTCTATTAGCGTTGCCCCTGTGCGGGGCGGCACCTACTTCTCTTTGCCGGCTGCAAAGAGAAGTAGGCAAGAGAAAGCAGCTCAAACCGCTACTGCTAAGTGGGCACCGTGGTCTGCAACGGGTAGTGGTGCATCTGGAATCCGTGTTCGTGCACCTTCAGGCGTTAGTGACAAGGGTGTCATCAGCTCCCACTCCGCACTACGTGCGTCGCGGACGGGTCTGCATGGGAAACCACCGGCTTCGGTTGAGCGCGGTGGGAGCCATCGGCTTCGCCTCGGCGACGCGCCTCTGCATTCACCCGGGAACCTCCACTTCAAATGATTTGTCGGTGCCCCGCAATCACGGTCGCGGCTGCGGCGGTACAAGGACGACCCACGGTCCGGTGGCGAGGCGTGGGCGCCAAAACGCAGCGGGTGGTTTTAAGAAGTGCTCTTCGGCGCGCGCAGCGCCACCGGAAGTATGACGCCCTTGTCACAAGCGCATGCAGGTGCACGAACCCAGATTCCAGATGCACCACTACCCGCAGCAGACCACGGTACCCGCTTAGCAGTAGCGGTTTGAGCTGCTTTCTCTTGCCTACTTCTCTTTGCAGCCGGCAAAGAGAAGTAGGTGCCGCCCCGCACAGGGGCAACGCTAATAGACCACTAGCAAATCAAGGAAAGGCC
>NZ_VOSW01000310.1 GCF_009690905.1 Paraburkholderia madseniana | reverse complement strand
ACCGCATTAAGTTTCGACTGCGAATACGTCGAAATATCCATTCCCTTTGGAAAGTACTGTCTTAGCAGCCCATTGGTGTTTTCGTTCGATCCGCGCTGCCATGGCGCATGAGGATCGCAAAAATAGATCTTGATATCCGTCGCCACAGTGAAGCGCTTGTGGCCGGCCAATTCCTTCCCACGATCCCAGGTTAGCGATTTGTATAACTCCTGCGGCAGTTTAACGGCGTGATTGATCAGAGCGTTGACGACAGTTTCGGTATCCTTCCCGGTGGTTTTTACCAGCATCACGAACCGGGTCTGGCGTTCAACAAGCGTCGCAATCTGGCTGCTCGCGTCGCCGAATAACAGATCGCCTTCCCAGTGGCCGGGAATCGCACGGTCTTCAACCGCAGCGGGGCGTTCGCTGATCGAAACTGCGTCACGAATTCTGCCGTGAGTCTCCGTCTTCATCGTGTGATGGCGTGACCGACGCATGGCACGCGAACGGCGCAAATGTTCGAGTAGCTCCTTCTTTAACGCTCCGCGTGCCTGTATGTAGAGGCTTCGATAGATGGTCTCGTGTGACACGTGATAGTCCTCGTTGACCGGGTATGCGTGTTTGAGCCATCCGGCAATCTGTTCGGGCGACCACTGCAGTTCCAGCTTGCTTGCCACAAGTCGCGCCAGCGGCCGGTTATCGACCA
>NZ_VOSW01000309.1 GCF_009690905.1 Paraburkholderia madseniana | reverse complement strand
TCGCCTCCGGACCGCCTTCCGACCCATAGCCCGAATCCTTCACGCCGCCAAACGGCATTTCCGGCCAGGGCGTGGCAGGCTGGTTGATCCACAGCATGCCGACTTCCATCTGTTGCGACAGCAGATGGACGTTGCGGAACGACTTCGTGAACGCATAACCCGCGAGACCAAACGGCAGACGGTTCGCCTCGGCGATCGCTTCTTCGAGCGTGTCGAAACCCCGGATCGCGGCGATCGGGCCGAACGGCTCGTTGTTGAACACGTCCGAGTCGAGCGACACGTTGGTCAGCACGGTCGGCGCGAAGAAGTTGCCTTCCGAGCCCACGCGTTCGCCGCCCGTCTCGACCTTCGCGCCGGTCTTGCGCGCGTCGTCGAGCACCTTGCTCATCGCGGTGAGACGGCGCGCATTGGCGAGCGGTCCGATGGTCGTGCCTTCCGCAAGACCGTCGCCGAGCTTGAGACCTTCAGCATGCTTGACGAGCGCCGCGGCGAATTCTTCGCGGATGCTGTTGTGCACCAGAAAGCGCGTCGGCGAGATGCAGACCTGGCCGGCATTGCGGAACTTCGCGGCGCCCGCGGCCTTGATGGCCAGCGCCACGTCGGCGTCTTCGGCCACGATGACAGGCGCATGACCGCCCAGCTCCATCGTCGCGCGCTTCATGTGCGTGCCGGCCAGCGCGGCCAGTTGCTTGCCGACCG
>NZ_VOSW01000030.1 GCF_009690905.1 Paraburkholderia madseniana | reverse complement strand
AGCGTCGTGGTCGTGACAGGCGACCCGCCGCCCGACCGTGGACAACCCGCGATTCAACCTTATCGGGAGGTGCCACACCGCATTAGACTCAACTGCAAATCTATCCGTCGAACCGGGTCAACCTCAAAGAACAAAATGGTCTTTGGGGTGGACTACACACGCGACGCTCAGCGTGACCAGTACAACTACAACGTAGACCCGTATTCGCTACTTCTGAACGACCAGCGCAGCAGCAATCGGGAGGGCGTCTATGCCGAAGATGAATTGCAGTTACCGGCGAATTTTTCGCTGAATGCGGGGCTTCGCTATGACCAGGAAACCGTCTCGGGCCGGAATGTCAGCCCGCGACTGGCTCTTGAGTACAAGGCGTCCCCGAGAGACACGTTCAAGCTTGTCTATGGGCAAGCCTACCGGGCGCCCAACGCCTACGAGCTTTACTACGCGGTTCCGGGCGCCGGCGGACAGATGGCGAATCCCTCGCTAAAGGCTGAGCACATCACAACCAATGAATTCATATACGAACGACAGATCGGAAAATCCGGCCGCGCAACCCTTTCGTTGTTCCACTATGACATTCGCGACCTGATTTCAGAGACGACCGCGCCATCCGGGCTCTACATCTTCGAAAACGTGAATCGCGCGAACGCGAACGGCGCAGAACTGACCTATGAACAAAGATTCGCTGGTGATGCGAGGATACGCGCCAGTTACTCATGGCAGATCGCTCGCGACAGCAACTCCGGGGCAGTCCTGCAGAACTCACCCAGAAACCTGGCGAAGCTGAACCTCGTGCTGCCCGTCTTCGAAAACATTGCGCGGATTGGCACGGAGATTCAGTGCGTATCGAGTCGACTCGCGGAACAGGGGCATGCGGCTGGCTATTGCCTGGGAAATGTGACCGTCGGAAGCTCGCGTCTGATCACCCATGCAGACGTCTCTTTCTCTGTCTACAACGTCGCCAACGCGCGATATGCGGACCCCGCCGGCCCAGGCTTCACGCAGGACGTCATAGCGCAGCAAAGCCGGGAATTCCTGGTCAAGCTGGTGTACGGGTTCTGAAATGTCGTTCGCCCGCACCTTTTTCTATGCAAGCGCATGCACCTTCGTTATCTGGGCGCTTATAGCGGGATCGGTTCACGCGCAGGTGGATGAGTCGGCATTGAAGGCAGCTTATATATTCAACTTTACCCAGTTCACCACATGGCCCGTAGGAAGTCTGTCTGACACCACTCTCTTTGTCTGTGCGAACAGGGACAGCGATCTTGGCACCGCGCTCTCGAAACTCGACGGGCGATCTGTTGGCGGCCATGCGTGGTCCGTAATTCCCATGCCGTCCAGGAGCGGCCAGGACAGATGCAATGTCATCGTGCTCGAAGGCGAGGAGCAAATGTCTCATGCGGTGAAAGACGTTGTCTCGTCGGATCAGCCGATTTTGGTCATCAGCAACTTTGACACCGGCGACCACACTGCGGTCATCCGTCTGTTCACTGAGGAAAATCATCTCCGTTTCGACATAGAGAATCAGCAGGCGCTGCGCCGACATCTGTCGCTCAGTTCCAAGCTGCTCCGCCTTGCAAGGAATGTCTTATGACGTCTCATGAGGAACAGACACCAAGTCTGACGCGCGCCCTGGGGCGCGTGAATATCGTTGGTATCGCAATCGCCCTGCTGATTTCCAGCGCAGGGCTGCTGGCCTACCAGGCGCTGTCGTTACGCGCCGCTCTCCTGGCGGACGCACGTTTGCAGGCAGCTATGGTCTCAGCAAATATCACCGCGTCGCTGATGTTTCACGACGATCAGACAACCCGCGAGATACTTCGACCACTTAGCAACGTGCCGTATGTGGAGAGCGTCGCGGTGTTTAACGCGCAAGGCAGTGTCCACGCGCGGTACGCCAGAGCGGGAATCTCGGCACCCGAGGCGAACGAAGCGACGCTCGCAAGCAATTTCGCGCCGGAACACTTTTCCCTGAAAGATATTTTTGTCGCCTATCCGGTCATCCAGGGCGGGGAAGTCCTTGGTACCGTCGTGCTTGTCGCGAGCACTGAAGGCATGGTTCGAGAGCTTTGGCAATATGCCGGCTTTCTCCTGGCAGCTTGCATCTGCGCGCTCTGCGTATCGTCCATCGTCACGTCGCGCATGAAAGCGCGCGTCGTAAAGGCAGAGAGGGAACTCGAATACCTCGCGCGTACAGACCCTCTCACGGACTTGCCAAACCGCCGGGCATTCTACGACGAACTGGCGGCCCGCCTGCTACCGTGGGGCGGTGGCTGGACGCACGTGACGCTGGTGTTGGTTGACCTCGATAACTTCAAGACTGTTAACGACACCCTGGGGCATGGCGCGGGAGACGAACTGCTGCGTTCCGTCGCTTCCGCTCTACGCGACGCCGTGCGCCCGACAGACGTTGTCAGCCGCATTGGAGGTGACGAATTTGCAGTGCTTGCTGTCGACGACGCCGACCGCGCCGGTAGCCGTAGCACGGCCGAGTGCATAACCAACGTCCTGGCTCGGCCGTTCGAGCTGCATGGCGGCAGCGTTCCGGTGACGGCAAGTGTCGGATTCAGCCGGTTCCCCGACGATGCGACCGACGTTGCATCACTCGTCAGCAGCGCAGACCTTGCTTTGTACGCTGCAAAAAGCGGGGGGAAGAACGTCGCTGTCGAGTTCAGGCCGCAGATGACGAAGGAGGCTCAGCGACGCGCCTGGCTTGAGCGCGAACTGCGGGGAGCGATTGAATGCGAGGCGCTTGAGTTGGCCTACCAACCTCAATTCAATTGCCAGACAGGACAACTTGTTGGCGTAGAGGCGCTTGCGCGATGGACCCATTCATCGGAAGGCAGCATTTCGCCGGCAGAATTTATCCCGATCGCGGAGAACAGTGATCTCATCGTTACACTGGGGAGATGGGTTATGCGGCGCGCCTGTCACGATGCCGCACAATGGAATGCCAACGCGAGCAATGCCGCAAGTGTCTCGGTGAACGTATCTGCAAGGCAACTTCGACAGCCTGGATTTCAGCACGATGTTCTTGAGGCGCTAAAAGATAGTGGTCTACCCCCCGGCATGCTGGAACTTGAGCTTACCGAAAGCCTGCTCATGGCCAACATGTCAGTCGCGGTGAACGTGATGAGGCAACTGCGCGCCCATGGTATCCGCCTGTCCATCGACGATTTTGGGACCGGTTATTCTTCCCTGTCCTATCTGCAGTCATTTCCGCTCAACCAGATCAAGATAGACCGCGGCTTCGTCAAGGCACTGCCACACGCAGGACAGCCGATCGTTACCGCCATTATCTCGATGGCACACAGCTTTGGCCTCACGGTCGTCGCCGAAGGAGTTGAATACCCTGCGCAGCTCGCCTGGTTGTCAGAGGCGGGATGTGACGTTGTTCAGGGCTTTCTGACTGGCCGTCCGATGTCGTTCGCGGGAATAGCGGAGGCCATGCGCGAAAGTGATGGGGCCGCCGTCGTTTCCGAAAGCGGCTGACACTTCTCCTGACTAAGCGGGGTGATCCGGGCGCGCTCCCGGCAAGAGACTATTGCGTCCTCAATACGACTCACCGAACGTCGCCCGGCCTCGCGCCCCCTGCATCAGCCAGCCGGTCAGTTAAGCTTCAACTACGCCTCACTTGCGCTTCAATTGCGAGAGGTCCCGCACGGCGCCACGGTCCGCAGAGGTCGCCAACGCCGCATAGGCTTGCAACGCCTGCGACACCACGCGTTCACGATCCACCGGCATCCACGCCTTGTCACCACGAGCCTCCATAGCCTCGCGGCGGCGCGCCAATTCCTCGCCTGACACCACCAGGTGCATCTTGCGCCTGGGAATGTCGATCTCGATCACATCGCCATCTTCCACCAGACCGATCGTGCCGCCTTCGGCTGCTTCCGGCGACGCATGCCCGATCACGAGCCCTGACGAACCGCCGGAGAAACGGCCGTCGGTGAAGAGCGCACAGGTCTTGCCCAGGCCTTTGGACTTCAGATACGACGTGGGGTACAGCATTTCCTGCATGCCAGGACCGCCCTTGGGGCCTTCGTAACGGATCACGACCACGTCACCCGCCACCACCTTGTCGCCCAGAATGGCGTCGACGGCGTCGTCCTGACTCTCGAAGACGCGCGCGCGTCCGGAGAAAATCCATTGCGATTCGTCGACACCTGCAGTCTTGACGATGCAGCCCTTCTCCGCGAGGTTGCCGTAGAGGACAGCGAGGCCGCCGTCTTTCGAATACGCGTCCTGCTTGCTGCGGATACAGCCGGTCTTGCGGTCGGTATCCAGCGACGCGAACGTGGCTTCCTGGCTGAACGCGACAGTGGTCGGAATGCCGCCCGGGGCCGCACGGAAGAACTTCTGCGCTTCTTCACCCGCGCCACCGGCGACGTCCCATTTGGCGATGGCATTGCCCAGCGTGCCGCTATGCACGTTGCCGCACGACAGGTCCAGCAGATCCGCACGGGCCAGTTCACCGAGAATGCCGAGGATGCCGCCGGCACGGTGCACGTCTTCGATATGGTATTTGTCGGTGGCGGGCGCCGCTTTGCACAGGCACGGCACTTTGCGCGAGATACGGTCGATGTCGGACATCGTGAAATCGACGCCGGCTTCCTGCGCCGCCGCCAGCAGGTGCAGCACAGTATTGGTCGAACCGCCCATGGCCACGTCGAGCGCCATGGCGTTCTCGAATGCCTGCTTGCTGGCGATGCTGCGCGGCAGGACCGACACGTCTTCTTCCTGATAGTAGCGGCGGCACAGGTCCACCACGAGGCGCCCGGCCTGTTCGAACAGGCCCTTGCGCCATGCATGCGTGGCGACGATCGTGCCGTTGCCCGGCAACGCCAGACCGATCGCCTCGGTCAGGCAATTCATCGAGTTCGCGGTGAACATGCCCGAGCAGGAACCGCACGTCGGGCAGGCGCTGCGCTCGACTTCGGCCACTTCAGCGTCGCTGATCTTGGGGTCGGCCGCCTTGATCATCGCGTCGATCAGATCGATCTTGGCGATCACCTGGCCGTCCGTCGGCGATTTGACCTTGCCCGCTTCCATCGGACCGCCGGACACGAATACGACCGGAATGTTCAGGCGCATGGCGGCCATCAGCATGCCCGGGGTGATCTTGTCGCAATTGGAGATACAGACCATGGCGTCGGCGCAGTGCGCGTTGACCATGTATTCCACCGAGTCGGCGATCAGTTCGCGCGAGGGCAGCGAATACAGCATGCCGCCGTGGCCCATGGCAATGCCGTCGTCCACCGCGATGGTGTTGAATTCCTTGGCCACACCGCCAGCCGCTTCGATTTCCTTCGCGACCAGCGCGCCGAGGTCGCGAAGATGCACATGACCCGGCACGAACTGGGTGAACGAGTTCACCACCGCGATGATCGGCTTGCCGAAATCGTCGTCTTTCATTCCGGTGGCGCGCCACAGGGCGCGGGCGCCGGCCATGTTGCGGCCATGAGTCGATGTGCGTGAGCGATAGTGCGGCATGATCTTTCTCGAACGGGTTTAGCGGGGAGGTTGTTTTCTGGAGGCGGCCTTCGCGGGCGCGACGAATTATAGCAACGCCGCCCTGTCAAACCGCCGCCAGACAGCCCTAAGTGCCTCGCCAAACGGCCTATGCCATTCGGCCCAGGCGACGTGGGGGCGCGCGTGGCGTAAAATACGCGCTTTCTTCGAAAAATTCCGCCAACATGACGCTCGCCTCCACTCAAGAGATCATTGCCGAACTGAAAGCAGGCCGGATGGTGATCCTCGTCGACGAAGAAGATCGCGAAAACGAGGGCGACCTCGTGATCGCCGCCGAATTCGTCACGCCGGAAGCGATCAACTTCATGGCCCGCTACGGCCGCGGCCTGATTTGTCTGACGCTCACGCAGGAACGCTGCAAACTGCTGAACCTGCCGCTCATGACCTATCGCAACGGCACGCAGTACGGCACGGCGTTCACCGTCAGCATCGAAGCAGCCGAAGGCGTGACCACAGGCATCTCGGCGGCCGACCGCGCCCGCACGATCGCCGTGGCGGTCGCACCGGACACCAAGGCCGAGCACATCGTGCAGCCGGGACACGTGTTCCCGATCATGGCGCAGCCCGGCGGCGTGCTGGTGCGCGCCGGCCATACCGAGGCCGGCTGCGACTTCACCGCGCTGGCAGGCCTCACGCCGGCCGCGGTGATCTGCGAAGTCATCAAGGACGACGGCACGATGGCGCGCCTGCCGGACCTGATGGAATTCGCCAAAGAGCACGATCTGAAGATCGGCACGATCGCGGATCTGATTCACTACCGCAGCCGCACGGAATCGATCGTCGAGCGCATTTGCGAACGCACCATGCAAACCGCGCACGGCGCGTTTCGCGCGGTGATGTATCTCGACCAGCCGAGCGGCCAGCCGCATATCGCGCTGGTGCGCGGCACGCCGAACCCGGAACACGACACCCCGGTGCGCGTGCACGAGCCGCTGTCCATGCTGGATCTGCTCGAAGTCGGCAAATCGACTCACTCATGGACGCTGGATGCGGCGATGAAAGAGATCGCCCAGCGCGACCTCGGTGTGATCGTGCTCCTGAACTGCGGCGATTCGAAGGAACATCTGGTCGACGTTTTCAAGGCGTTCGACTCGAAGGAAAAAGCCGAGGCGCTCAAACGCCGGCCGGTCGACTTCAAGACATATGGCATCGGTGCGCAGATCCTGCGTGAGCTGGGTGTCGGCAAGATGCAGGTGCTGTCGAACCCGCGCAAGCTGGGCAGCATGTCGGGCTACGGCCTCGAAGTCACCGGCTTCGTACCCATGCCGGGCAGCACCGCACAGGCTCCGCAACAAGGCTGATCCGACCATTCACGCGCTTTAGCGCCAACTCAAAACACTACGGAATTCACATGGAAATCGGACAATACCAACCGAATCTCGACGGCGACGGACTGCGTATCGGCATCGTCCAGGCGCGTTTTAACGAACCCGTCTGCAACGGTCTCGCGGATTCGTGCATCGAAGAACTCGAACGCCTCGGCGTGACCGGCGAAGACGTGCTGCTGGTCACCGTGCCGGGCGCGCTGGAAATCCCGCTGGCGCTGCAAAAGCTTGCCGAAAGCGCGCAATTCGACGCACTGATCGCGCTGGGCGCGGTGATTCGCGGCGAGACGTACCACTTCGAACTGGTGTCGAACGAAAGCGGCGCGGGCATCACCCGCATCGGCCTCGACTTCGGCATCCCGGTCGCGAACGCTGTGCTGACCACCGAAAACGACGAACAAGCCGTCGCGCGCATGACCGAGAAGGGTCGTGACGCAGCGCGCGTGGCCGTCGAAATGGCGAACCTCTCGGTCGCGCTCGAACAGCTCGGCGGTGACGACGAGGAAGAAGACGAAGAAGAGGAAGAGGCATGAAGAGCGCACGCCGACGCTCCCGCGAACTAGCCACGCAGGGGCTTTACCAGTGGCTGCTGTCGGGTTCGCCCGGCGGTGAAATCGACGCGCAGTTGCGCGGCGCACAGGGCTTCGACAAGGCCGACCACGAACATCTGGACGCCATCCTGCACGGCGTGATCCGCGATTCGGAAGCGCTCTCCGCCGACATCGCACCGTGCCTCGACCGCCCGATCGACCAGCTTTCGCCGGTCGAACGCGCCGTGCTGCTGGTCGCTGCGTTCGAGTTGAAGAATCACGTCGATATCCCCTATCGCGTGGTCATCAATGAAGCCGTCGAACTCGCCAAGACGTTTGGCGGCGCGGACGGCTATAAGTACGTGAACGGCGTGCTGGACAAGCTGTCGGCGCAATTGCGCGCTGCCGAAACGCAGGCAGCCCGCAAGCATTGAGCGTGAGGCGCGTGACCTTGTCATGCGCCTGCTACCATGCCGCAGCCCCATACCGCTGGGCGCTTGCAAGGACGCCGCAGCGCACATGAACCCATGTGCCATGCGTCGTCCCGCTTTTGCTTCTGAACTGGATTTGATCGTATGAACTCCGTGACCGAACCCTTGGTGCGGCTTGCTGCCCGCGTCGACGCCATCCAGCCTTTCTATGTGATGGAACTGGCCAAGGAAGCCGCGCTGCTCGAGCGCGAAGGGCGCGACATCATCCACATGGGAATCGGCGAACCCGATTTCACCGCGCCCGAGCCGGTCATCGAAGCGGCTGCGAACGCCCTGCGCCGCGGCGTCACGCAATACACGAACGCACTTGGCCTGCACGCGCTGCGCGAAGCGATCTCGGCGCATTACGCTGAGTTCTACGGCGTCAGCGTCGATCCTGCGCGGATCGTCGTCACCGCCGGCGCGTCTGCCGCGCTGCTGCTCGCTTGCGCGGCGCTAGTCGATCGCGACGATGAAATACTGATGCCCGACCCGTGCTACCCGTGCAACCGCCACTTCGTGATCGCAGCGGAAGGCAAACCGGTGATGGTGCCGAGCGGGCCGGCCGAACGCTTCCAGCTAACCGCCGCCGACGTCGAGCGCCTGTGGAACGAGCACACCCGCGGCGTGCTGCTGGCGTCGCCGTCTAATCCGACGGGCACGTCGATCGAGCCCGCTGAGCTCGAACGCATTGTCAAGACCGTGCGGGCGCGTGGCGGCTTTACGATCGTCGACGAGATCTACCAGGGCCTGAGCTACGACGCGAAGCCCGTCTCGGCGCTCTCGTTCGGTGACGACGTCATCACCGTCAACAGCTTCTCGAAGTACTTCAACATGACCGGCTGGCGTTTGGGCTGGCTGGTAGTGCCGCCTGGCATGGTCGGCGCGTTCGAAAAGCTCGCGCAAAACCTGTTCATCTGCGCGTCGGCGCTCGCGCAGCATGCGGCGCTGGCCTGCTTCGAACCGGAAACGATCGCCATCTACGAAGCGCGTCGCCTCGAATTCAAGCGCCGCCGCGACTTCATTGTGCCGGCGCTCGAATCGCTGGGTTTCTCGGTGCCGGTAATGCCTGACGGCGCCTTCTACGTGTACGCCGATTGCCGAACGGTCGCGCATCCGGCGGCCGGAGACAGCGCGGCGCTCACCAAAGCGATGCTGCATGACGCGGGCGTGGTGTTGGTGCCGGGCATGGACTTCGGCACGCACGCGCCGAAAGACTACATCCGGCTATCGTATGCAACCGCCCTGCCGAAGTTGGAAGAAGCGGTCGAGCGGCTGGCGAAACTTTTCGGACGGCACTGACTGGATAGAGGCGCCACAGAGCCGCTCTGCGGCTTTGAGTGCCTGAAGGGCTGCTCGGCGAGGCCGGGTTGCACAATGCCTGTGACACACGCCTCACGGCCGCGCACGTCACTACAGACGAAAACCACAAAAGAAAAAGGACACTCTCTCGGGTGTCCTTTTTTGTATCGGCCGCTCCCGGGCCAGGCGAACCGGGTTAAGTCAACCTCAAGCGCCCAACTCCGAAGCCGATGCCACATGCTTGGTCGCATTGGAACTAGCGTCGTCCTGCTCGGACACCGGCGTCTTCACCGGCGCCGCCGCGCTCAGCGGATGACCGGCATCGAGCGTCATCTGCACGCGCTTGCCGCTAGTCGATGCCGCCGCAGCCGTAGTCGTGTTCGACGCCGTCAAAACCGGCGCCTGCGGTGCGTTGATCGGCACCTTGCGGCCGCGCGCCACATCGCGCAGGCGGCCACGCTCGGCCATCACCTTGGCGCCGTAGCCGCCGTCGTCCTGCGAAGTGGAGCCGACGTAGAGACGCAGACCGCCCGGCAGCGAACCGCCGCGTGCGATGCAATCCTTCAGCACCAGCGCGCCCACCTTGATGTTCGCAACCGGTTCAAGCGCCGCGCTCTGGCCGCCGAAATACTGGAACTTGTCCGAGTGAACCTTGGACATCACCTGCATCAGGCCTTGCGCGCCCACGCCGCTCTCGGCGTACGGGTTGAAGCCCGATTCGATTGCCATCACGGACAGCAGGAGAAGCGGGTCGAGATCGACTTCGCGGCCGGTGTCGAACGCGGCCTTCACGAGCTCGCTAACGGGTCCCTGAGCGACGCGATAACGCCGCGCCAGGTACGACGAGACCAGATCCTGCTCGCGGGTCGAAACCAGCACACGATCGTCGCGTGCATCGGCCGTGACGCGCTGCGCCGGGATCAGCCGTGCCAGCGCGGAAACGCTCTGCATGGTGCGCGGGTCGAGGCCGTTCAGTGCAGCCACGCCCATACCGGACGTGCCGGTGCCGTCGAAGGCGCCGTCGTAGCTGGTATTGCTGGCGGTGACGCCATTGTTGCCGTTGTTCGCACCGCTCGCGGCGTCGCTACCGGTCGAATTCGCGGACAGCGAATCGTCAGAGGACGCGCCAGGGGGCCCGAAAGCCGGCAGCGGGTGGCCCTGCAGCAGACGGGCGGGACCGGCCTGCACAGCGGCGGAAATGACCGGCATCAGCTTGGCGGCAAGGGTGCCGCGCAAAGCTGGCATCAGCCACAGCGTAACGGCCAGCACGACGGCGATACCACCGACGATGCTGAACAGGTGATGACTCATTCGCGTCCCGCGACGCAACGCACCACGCACAACTTGCGCGATACGCTCATCGGGACGCCACGATAACCAGGCGTTCATTCAGATCTCCCATGTTGCATGATCCGCGAACTCCG
This sequence comes from Paraburkholderia madseniana, assembly GCF_009690905.1. Lineage (GTDB taxonomy): Bacteria > Pseudomonadota > Gammaproteobacteria > Burkholderiales > Burkholderiaceae > Paraburkholderia > Paraburkholderia madseniana. Next base: position 83,531 of record NZ_VOSW01000030.1, on the reverse strand, counting down.
CCAGTTGAACAGGCGGTAACACACATTCGCAGAGTCAAGACATCGCGCGCTCTGTCTGGTTAGGGCAGCAGCGACGTCGGGAAAACGGTACATACCGTTTGTGGGGAGCCCTCTTGAAAAGAGGTCCGCGGCATGCCAAAAAGCATGCGGGCGGTGGCTCCCACGCGAAAAACCAGCGTCAGTTGGCGCTGGCGAGGACTTCAGTAAGGCCGTCAGATACCGTGCAGGGGGTCGGTAAACGGTGACGCGTTGCGTCAAAAGGGACCGGGGGCAGTGGTAAAAAGGTTCACGCCCTGCAACCAATGTGGACGGATTCTATGCAGGGTTTTATAGATCGTCAACACTATAGATAGGCAAATGTATAACTAATTGTAATAATGAACAGTGTTCAGTCCGTTAAGAACCGCGCGGTGCGCGCTTCTTGAGCTATCTCAATTAGTCCTTCCGAAGTCGGCCGTTTGGCCAATCTACGTGCGCCTGCCAACACAGGTAAAATCGACAATCGTTCTGGCACCGTGAGCTCTGCGGCGCCCTACCTTTTTGCCGCTTGCGCGGCTCTCTACCGCACCAGATGAAATACAAAGACCTGCGCGATTTCGTCGGCCGTCTCGAAACGATCGGCGAACTGCGCCGTATCTCGCAAAACGTCTCGCCTGTCCTGGAAATGACCGAACTGTGCGACCGCGTACTGCGCGCCGGCGGTCCGGCGATACTGTTTGAGAGCCAGCAGCAGCACGCGTTTCCGGTCCTCGGTAACCTGTTCGGCACGCCGCGCCGCGTCGCGCTTGGCATGGGTATCGACGCGCAATCAGGTGAAGGCGATGGCGCCGCGCTGGAGTCGCTGCGCGACGTCGGCCGCCTGCTCTCCGCACTGAAGGAACCGGAGCCGCCGAAGGGCCTCAAGGACGCCGGCAAACTGTTCTCGCTCGCGAAGGCGGTGTGGGACATGGCGCCCAAAACAGTGAGCGCGCCGCCCTGCCAGGAAATCGTCTGGGAAGGCAACGACGTCGACCTCGGAAAGCTGCCGATTCAGACCTGCTGGCCGGGCGATGCGGGGCCGCTGATCACATGGGGCCTGACTGTCACAAAAGGCCCGAATAAGAGCCGACAAAATTTAGGCATATATCGCCAGCAACTGATCGGGCGTAACAAACTCATCATGCGCTGGCTCGCGCATCGCGGCGGCGCACTCGATTTCCGCGAGTTCGCGCTGCAGAATCCGGGCAAGCCGTATCCCGTGGCCGTAGTGCTGGGCGCCGATCCGGCTACCATCCTCGGTGCGGTTACGCCGGTGCCCGACACGCTCTCCGAATACCAGTTCGCCGGGCTGCTGCGCGGCGGCCGCACCGAACTCGCGAAGTGCATCACGCCGGGCGTCGACGGTTTGCAGGTGCCCGCGCGGGCGGAAATCGTTCTGGAAGGCTTCATCTATCCGCAGGAGGGCACGCCCTCACCTGCTCCCGCGGGCGCGCCGCCGCGCCCGGCCAAGGGCGCGTCCGCCGCTTACGAACACGCGCTGGAAGGCCCCTACGGCGACCACACCGGCTACTACAACGAGCAGGAGTGGTTTCCCGTCTTCACGGTCGAGCGCATCACCATGCGGCGCGACGCGATCTATCACTCCACCTATACCGGCAAACCGCCCGATGAGCCCGCCGTGCTCGGCGTCGCGCTCAACGAGGTGTTCGTGCCGCTGTTGCAGAAGCAGTTCACCGAGATTACCGATTTCTATCTGCCGCCCGAAGGATGCAGCTACCGGATGGCGATCGTGCAGATGAAGAAGAGCTACCCGGGTCACGCCAAGCGCGTGATGTTCGGCGTGTGGAGCTTCCTGCGGCAATTCATGTATACGAAGTTCATCGTCGTGGTCGACGAGGACGTGAATATCCGCGACTGGAAGGAAGTGATCTGGGCCATCACCACGCGTATCGATCCGGCGCGCGACACCGTGCTGGTCGATCGCACGCCGATCGACTATCTGGATTTCGCCTCGCCGGTGGCGGGTCTCGGATCGAAGATGGGACTCGACGCGACCAACAAATGGCCCGGCGAAACCGATCGCGAATGGGGCCGCCCGATCGAGATGGACCGTGCGGTCAAACAGCGCATCGACACCTTGTGGAATGAGTTGGGACTGTAAAAACAGGCCTCGAATCACACCACTGAATATCGGAATTCTGTCGGCATCGAAGCGATCCGTTCACCGGCCGGATCGCTCGCGCTTGAACAAGTCTGAAGAACAAAACTGATGGAGCAGTTGCGCGGATGCATGCCTTTTCAATGATGTCGGATGGTTTTTTTCTGTCGTTGTCGTTGTGTCTGGATATCGGTCTCGTCAACGTCGCGATGATTTCGCTGGCGCTGTCGCACGGCTTCAAACCGGGCTTCTGGCTGGGCCTGGGTTCCTGTTTCGGCGATCTCGTTTACGCGGCGCTCGCGCTCGCGGGAATGGCTGCGCTGCTGCAGTTCGAATCGGTACGCTGGGTCGTGTGGATCGGCGGCGCGGCGGTCCTGCTGTTTCTCACGTGGAAGATGGCGCGTGAAGCGCTGTTCCCGGCGTCGGCGCCCGCAGTTGCCGGCGAAGCGGATGCCAAAGCGCCGCATCTTTCCCCGTGGCGCAGTTTCTTGCGCGGCGCGTTGCTGGCCATGTCGTCGCCGTCAGCGATTCTGTGGTTTGCCGCAGTCGGCGGTGCGTTGATCGCGAAGGCCGGCGCCACTAGCGTGACGACTGCACCGGTATTCCTCGGCGGCTTCTTCCTGGGCGGCTTGTGCTGGACGATCTTTATCTGCGGACTCGGCAGCCATGGACGCAAACGCGCCGGCACCGGTTTGCTGCGCGCGTGCCATGTGTTGTCGGCGCTGCTGTTCGCCTACTTCTCGTATAGCGTGATCGTGAACGGGTATCGCGATCTGATCGTGCAGACCGCACAGGTGGCAAGCTAGAAAAAACGGCTCGCCAAGGCGAGCCGTCTTCCCTCAATTTCAACGTGCGTAGCCGGACGCAAGAACGATCACGCAGCCTATCAGGCGAGATACTGCGCCAGCTTCGCCAGATCGACGTTGCCACCGCTCACCACCACTCCCACACGCTTGCCCTTCACCGGCACGACGCCGTTGAGCACGGCAGCCGCGGCGAGGCAACCCGTCGGCTCGACCACGATCTTCATGCGCTGCGCGAAAAAACGCATGGTCTCGATCAACTGTTCGTCGCTGACCGTTTCGATCTTCGCGACCAGCTTCTGAATAATCGCGAACGTGTAGTCGCCGAGATGCGTGGAAGCAGCACCGTCGGCAATCGTGCGCGGCGAGATCGTGCATATCGACGCGCGCGAGCGATTGCTGACCGTCGTTGCCCGCTTCGGGTTCTATGCCGATGACGGTGCACGCCGGGCTCAATGCCGCCGCCGACAATGCGCTGCCGCCGATCAGTCCGCCGCCGCCGAGGCAAACGAACAGCATGTCGAGCGGGCCGGTTTCGTCGATCAACTCCTTCACCGCCGTGCCCTGCCCGGCGATCACGTGCGGATGGTCGTACGGCGGAATCAGCGTCATGCCGCGCTCTTCGGCGAGCCGCCGGCCGATCTCTTCGCGACTTTCGGTGTAGCGGTCGTAGCTGATCACTTCGCCGCCATAGCCCTTGGTCGCCGCGACTTTGGCTGCGGGCGCGTCGTGCGGCATGATGATCGTGGCGTGAATCCCGGCAAGACGCGCCGATAGCGCGATCGCTTGCGCGTGATTGCCCGACGAGTACGTCAACACACCCGCTTTACGTTGCTCCGCGTCGAAATGCGAAATCGCGTTGTAGGCGCCGCGAAACTTGAAAGCGCCCATGCGCTGAAAATTTTCGCACTTGAAGAACACCGACGCGCCCGTGCGCTCGTTGAACGTGCTCGAGGTTAGAACGGGGGTGCGATGGGCGACGCCTTCGAGACGCGCAGCGGCGTCGAGTACGTCGTCGAAAGTGGGAGCGGGAAGCGCTTGCATTGACGAAACTCTCCAGAGCATTGGCGAAACAGCCATTCTCCCAGCTTCGACAGTGCTTTGGTATGTCGCTTGGTATGCCGCAGTAGAAACACAAACGGCGCAACCCGGCGATCAAGCCGGCGTTACGCCGTCAATACATCTCTGCGCGCTTCTTGCGATTAGCGGCGATAGTAGCCGTGGCCGTAGTAGCCACGGCCGTAGTAGCCATGGTGATAATAAGGACGGCCATAGCCACCGTAATAGCCACCGACTACGACCGGCGCTCCGTAATAGACCGGCGGCGGCGCGTAATAGACTGGCGGCGGTGCGTAGTAGACCGGCGGCGGCGCGGCATAAACCGGGTACGCCGGCGCGATCGGAATACCAATACCGATACCGACGGAAACATGCGCCTCAGCAGCAGTCGCGAACCCCACGCCGAGTGCGGCGGCAACGACAAACGGAACGATCTTTTTCACTTTTGTTCTCCTGGCGCGGCCCACTAAGGTCGCCGACTTCGCATGCTTTGCATGCTATGAAATCAATGTATCGAAAAAGACCACGCATAGATGTTCGCATTTGTTGCAAATTGCAATTGGCGGCAATGGCTCGGAATGTGCGCCGGCGCGCCACCGCCGGGACACGCTGTGTAACGGACTGAGAACTAAGGGTTTGCCAGCGGTCGAGCGAGCGCGAACCCACTGCTTTGCGGGTCTTGCGGCTTCAGGCTCTCGCTTGCCAGTAATCTTTGATTACAAATTAGCTTCAATCCTGACGGCCCAAATGAAAAATGCCCGATGCAATCGCACCGGGCATTTCTTACCCATCAGCAGACGGTATTTTCAGCCTACCTTTACATAGGCGAATTCTCGGGAGACGTTGGGCGGGACATACGCGCCACTGATGCGCACGCGTGGCGTCAGGCGCTTTTTCTGATCCCACCAGCGACGGCGCTGCGAGTGCGTCAAGAACCGCAAGTGCTTTCGGTAAGAAAAAATATTCATCGTTACCTCCCGAATCTGACTGCGAGACGAAAAACCCAGAACAGCAACTGCCAAACCAGCTCATGAAGGAAATTGTGAGCAGTTTTCGGACCCGCGGGGCGTCTGTGGCCGGATGACCGACCGGACACGCCATATCGCGCGCGAACTGATCAGAGGAATACCCACACCGGGACACACTACTGCCGGACGGATGCGCGATACTGCTGCATTCCCGTTCAAGTATCCCGTCTGGAGCAGGTAACCATGTCCCAGCCCTCTCTGCCGCGCCTCGGTTTCATCGGTGCGGGGCGGCTCGCGCGCTGTCTCGCGCTGAGCTTTTCACGCGCCGGCTATCCCGTCACGGCGGTAGCGAGCCGCTCGGCGGCCTCGGCCGGCCGGCTCGCCAGTCAAATCCAACATTGCGCGGCATTCGACGATCCACAACAGGTTGTCGACGCCGCCGACATCGTCTTTTTAGCCGTTCCCGATGACAGCATCGGTACGACAGCGCACACACTGCGGTTCGCGACCGACGCGGCAAGCGCCCCATACGGCAAGGCGCTCGTGCATTGCAGCGGCGCCTCCCCGGTGGAGTTGCTGACTCCGGCGCGCGACCAGGGTGCCTCGATCGGCGGCTTTCACCCACTGTACCTCTTTAGCGGCGATCTCGCCGACCTCGACCGGATCGCCGGCTGCTCAGTGACGATCGAGGCCGACGGCGCCCTCATGGACGCGCTGACGGCGCTGGCCGTCGCCCTGCGCTGCCATCCGCTGTCGATTCCAGCAGGCGGCCGCATGCTGTATCACGCTGCCGCGCATTACGCCGCCAGCTTCGCGCTGTGCAGCCTCGCTGAATGCGTCGCGTTGTGGCGCACGCTGGGCTTTGCCGAAGACGACGCGCTGCGCGCGCTGCTGCCGATGCTCTCCGGCACGATCGAAACCGCCCGCGACAAGGGTCTGCCGAACGCGCTCGCCGGCCCCGTGTCGCGCGGCGATACGGGCGTCGTGGAAAAGCAGTTGGCGTTGCTCGAAGGCCTTGGCGGCGATCATGCCGCGCTGTACGGTTTGCTGACGCGGCGCGCGGTCGGACTGGCCGAACGCCGTGCGAAACCGCCCGCCGCGATCGAGACGATTGCCGAGGCGGTGGAAGAATCGCTCAACCGGTCGCTGAATCAGGCCGCAGCAGGTGCAAGCGTCAAGTAAGCCGTGATAATGTGACGACCGGCGCCGCGCGCAATCCGCCAGCGCCGCGCTTCGGGACCAACAGACGAGAACGCACAATGATCAAGGTCAGCATCCTTTATCCGTATCGGGAAAACGGCCACTTCGACGTGGACTATTACTGCGTCACGCACATGCCGCTCGCGGCCAGGCTGTTCGGGCCGTCGCTGAGAGGCTGGTCGGTCGACGTCGGCATCAATGCCGGGCCGCCGGGAACGCCGCCGCCGTATGTCGCCGCGGGCCACTTCCTGTTCGATAGCGCGGACGACTTCTACAAAGTCTTCAAGTCGGCCTCGGAGCAGTTGGTTGCCGACATTCCGAATTACACCGACGGCGGCAACGGCACGATTCTGATCAGCGAAATCAAGATTTCTGTGTGATATCCCGTGGTAGGTGTGGCCTGGCGGCACGCAGTTCGCCGACTGGCCTGACTCGAACATCTGGAAATTGAACCACCGCGTCCCCATTTGTGACGCGTAACGCGCCCTCTCCCGGGAACGGCGCAGGCAATCCAAATGAACCCGCCGGCGTACCGATCGGTCAGCGCCGGCACCCTGCGGCCGATCGACGGCCGCCTTCCGAAGGATAAGGACACGAGATGTTTGGCGATATCGCCCGTTTTCTGCTCAATACCGTCTTTACGCTGTTCGGCGCCGCGTTGCTGCTGCGCGCATGGCTGCAGGTCGTGCGCATGCCGCCGTACAACCCCGTCACGAACGCCGTCATGCAAGCCACCAACTGGATCGTGCTGCCTTTGCGGCACATTCTGCACAGCACCCGCAACATCGACTGGGCGAGTCTTGTCGCAGCCCTGATTGCGGCGATCGTTTATGTGGTGCTGATGGTGGTGCTCACGGGCGCCGATCCGCTCACGCTCGTGCCGACGCTGCTGATCGTTGCCGTGCTGACCGTTATCAAGTGGGCGCTGAACCTGATCATCTGGATGACGATCCTGATGGCGCTGCTGTCGTGGCTCAATCCGCGCTCGCCGGCCATGCCGATTCTGTACCAACTGACCGCGCCGTTCCTGAATCCGCTGCGCCGCGTGGTGCCGCAACTCGGCGGCATCGACCTCTCGCCGATCCTGCTGTTCGTGATCGTGCAGGTGCTGCTGATGGTGGTCACGCGTGCGGCCGTTCAGTTGACCTACTTCGTGATCTGAACGGCGTTCGGTGCGCCTTGTGGACAAGGGTGGCGGCAGCGCGATTTGCGCTAACCGCCTCTTCCCGAGTAGAATCATGCGCTCTGCGGGCGTCGTATAATGGTAATACCCTAGCTTCCCAAGCTAGAGCCGTGGGTTCGATTCCCATCGCCCGCTCCAGATTCTTTTCAGCCCGCCTGGCGATTGACCAGGCGGCTTCGCGAAAGGATCTGAATCTGCAGCACATTGCCGCATTTCCCACCCGCTACGCCTTCCCCGTCTGTCATTCGAGAAGTCGCACAAACGCAAGATGAGCCCGCGTCGTGTCAACGCGCCATTGCGCAAGCCGGCGTTAGTTCTTCGCAGCCTTCTCGACCGCCTTGACCAGCTTGAATTCGTCTTTATCCAACGCATAGTAGTACGTCCCGCTACCCGCTTCATTCCTGCTGCCGTGAACCACCAACAGGCGGCTGTCGCGCCGGAACTCGATCGGCTCCTGCACATCCACGTCCCAGCAGCACACCGTAAAAGGCAGCCACGTGACGCGGCCGGTCTTCGCGTCGATCGCCACAGTGGACACGCACGACGCCCCACAGCCCCAGCTTGCCAGCACGTAGTGCCCGGCGAAGTTCGGCTTCTGCCGGCTGGCTTCGCGGATACGCGTCGCATATTCCTTGTCGTCCGCGGATACGAGCCGCACTTTCGCCGCTTTGCCCGCAAAGGTGTCGCTCACCGCGAAATCTTCAAAACGCGGCACGCCGGCATCAGCAGCTTGCGCCACGCACATCCAGCACATGGCCGAAACGAAGCCCATCAATAGAAACTTTTTCATTGCTCAATACCAGTGGTGTTTTTCCCAGAACAGCCGCGCTGATGCCGCAGTGTGATATCGCCCGAGAATATAGCGAATCCCGCCCTGACATTCTTCAACCGCATTACCGAAAGATTTTTCGCCATTCGGATTCAATTCATATTGAGGCCGCAGCAACTGATAAAGCCCGCGTGCGGACGACTTCCCATTGCGCACGTCAACCACACCGCTCGATTCCTGCGCCATGAGCCACAGCAAATCGTTGAATTGCGTGAGGGGCACGCCTTCAATGGCCATTGCCTTGCGAAGCGCATTCTGGGAAGTAGTCGGAACCGCAGTTGGATCGATAGCGACCCAACCCGTTTTGGCGGCTTTTGCCTGACGATGATTGTGTGCGTGTTTGCCCATGTTGGATTTTCGCTTTGATAATCGTTGCAACGAGATAGCTGACGAGCGCGATTAAATCATACGAATGGCTGTCACGGTTATGAAACCGTAATCTTCATGCCGATTTCCGCGCCCCTTCAACCCTGCCACCGTCTGGACGCACCCTTTTCGGGTGTGCTACCTTACGCGCACTTGCAACGTCCGCTCCACCTTCCTGCTGAAGCCTTCAGCAGAATCCAGCACGAGCCGCCTCCCATGAAGGCGGCTTTTTTGTAGTGGCAGCGGCCCGGCATAGCGATTCGAGCGAACCGCGCCTGCGAACTGCGGCCCATGCCGCGCAAGCGCAAACGGCGCCTCGCAACGCGCCATGCAAGCCGCCAAGCCCTCACCCTAGTAGCAGTATCGACAATGATCCACGATCCAAACGACGCCGGCCTGCCCGACGAACTCCCGCCGCCTTCCACCGAAGCCGAAGGCCAACCGGCCGACGCCGACGCGACTGCCGACACCACGCACGAAGAAGCCTTGCATCGACGCCGCATCCGCAGCTTTGTCACGCGCGCTGGCCGCGTCTCGACCGGCCAGCGCCGCGCAATGGACGAACTCGGTCCGCGTTTCGTCGTGTCCTTCACACCGCAACAACCCGACTGGAACAGCGTGTTCGGCCGCGCGGCGCCGCGTGTGCTGGAAATCGGCTTCGGAATGGGCGCGACCACCGCGGAAATCGCCTCGCACCGTCCCGACGACGACTTCCTCGGCGTCGAAGTGCACGAACCCGGCGTCGGCGCGTTGCTGAAGCTGATGGGCGAGCAGACGCTGTCGAACATCCGCATCATTCAGCACGACGCGGTCGAAGTGCTCGAACAGATGATCGCGCCCGACAGCCTCGACGGCGTGCACATCTTCTTTCCCGACCCTTGGCACAAGGCGCGCCACCACAAGCGCCGGCTGATCCAGCCGAAGTTCGTCGCGTTGCTGGTTTCGCGTCTGAAGCCGGGCGCCTATCTGCATTGCGCGACCGACTGGCAGAACTACGCCGAGCAGATGCTCGAGGTGCTGGGCGCCGATCCCGCACTGGAAAATACCGCCAACGGCTACGCGCCGCGTCCCGAGTATCGTCCGGTGACGAAGTTCGAGCGCCGTGGGCTGCGGCTCGGGCATGGCGTGTGGGATCTGGTGTTCAGGAAGCGCGGCGCGGTATAAAGCCGCGCTGCAGTTGTGCTCGCCATACGCAAAAAGGTCCGCAAACGCGGACCTTTTTTCATGACGCGGAAGACAAGCGGAGACTCAGTCCGCCCAGCTCAACGCGCCGCTGTAACCCACCAGCAGGATCAACAGTCCAAAGCCGATCCGGTACCACGCGAACACGGTGAAATCGTGTGTGGCGATGTAGCGCAACAACCAGCGCACGCAGGCGAAGGCGCTGATGAAGGCCGCCACGAAGCCGAGCGCGAAACTGCCGAGCGCGTCGATGGACAGCAGATGCCAGTCTTTATAGAGCTCGTAAGCCGTTGCACCGAAGATGATCGGAATCGCGAGGAAGAATGAAAACTCCGTAGCGACGCGCCGGTCGAGGCCGAACAACATCCCGCCGATGATCGTCGAACCCGAGCGCGACATGCCCGGGATCAGCGCAAAACATTGAGCGAGGCCGACTTTCAACGCATCCAGCGGGCTCAGATCGTCGACGTTCTGAACACGTGCCGCCACGTCGCCTCGCGCGCGCTGACGCGCTTCAGCCCACAGGATCACCACCCCACCCGCCACTAACGCGAACGCAACCGGCACGGGCGAAAACAGCGCCGCCTTGATGGCCTTCTCGAACAGCAGGCCGAGCACAATCGCCGGAATCGTCGCGATGATCACGTTCAGCGTAAAGCGCCTCGCGTCGGGCCGGCTGGGCAAGCCGGTCACCACGCTGCCGATGCGGCGGCGAAACTCCCAGCACACAGCCAGAATCGCGCCGAGCTGGATCACGACATCGAAGGTTTTCGCGTGATCATCCGTGAAATTGAGCAGACTGCCCGCGACGATCAAATGGCCGGTGCTCGACACCGGCAAAAATTCCGTCAGCCCTTCGACGACGCCCAGAATCAGCGCCTTGCAAGCCATTAGCCAGTCCATCCGTGACCCTCATCGCTGTAGATAGTCGAAACGAACAGGGTCGGCACGGTGCGCGCGCGGCCCTGCCGGCCGCGCGCAGCGTCATTTCTCGACGATTTGCACACGTATGCCGTTTGTAAGGATGGTGATTGTACCGGGTTCGTAATTCACGCCGGCAAATTGCAGTTGTTCGGGTTTGAAGGTGTAGATCGGGTAGTTGGTCAGCAACTGCGTAGCGAGCAGGGCCGCCGCGGCATTGATCTGCTGCGTATAGGCCTGCGCCTGCCCGCTCACGCTGACGTTGTCGACGTTCGGCGACTTCAGCACGACCGACTTGCTGGCGGCGTCGTAGGCCAGTTCGCTCGACAGCGTAAATACGCCGTCAACCGGTTGTGGCATGAATGGGCTCGCGAGCCGGGCGTCGAGCTTCACCGAGACGCGGTTCGCGTCCGGCAGGAAGCCGACCACCGGATTGGTCAGCGCGACGTCGAACACTTGCGAAACCGTGCGCTGATAGGGGAATTTGCGCTGCACCGCGTCCTGCACCTGCTGCTGCGAGAACGTGTAATGCGACGGGATGAACGGGAAAGTCGATGTCGCGCACGCCGCCAGCGAGACGGTGATGCCAAGCGCGGTGCAGCCTGTCAGCGCGGCAATCAGGAAGCGGCGCCGGGTCGGCGCAGCGGGTCGAGTCATGCGAAATCTCCTGTGGAAGCCTTCTCGAGCATGCGGTTGCGTTGGGTTGTTTGTCCGGGTGGATGACGTAGCGGAATCGTTCACGCGTTATCCGCGCACCGCCGGTTGCGGTTGAGTCTGCGTTTCAAGCTGGGTGAGCCACGCGAGCGCTTCACCGCGGCTCGTGCCGCACATGTCCATCTGCGGTTGCAGACCGGAACAGCACGCCGGCCGCTCCGGCTGACCGAAGATCGCGCAGCGCAGATCATCGCCGAGTTGCACGCAGCGCACGCCCGCCGGCTTGCCATTCGGCATGCCGGGGATCGGGCTCGAAATCGACGGCGCGATACAGCACGCGCCGCAATCGGGGCGACACGCATGACCGGCCACATGGAACGGGGACTCGCGCTTCACAACGCTGTTCGGCACATCACTCACGACATTTTTCCTGAACTCGAAAACAGGCAACGCAACATACAACGCCATACCAGACCCGCATTGTGCCATCGCATCCCGTGCGACCTTTTTACACAATTCGGCGAAGGGTCGCTCACGTAAACTTGTTGGATACGAAAGGCCACGCTCAAGAGGCGTCTGCGCTGTTCGAACCGGTCCCGAGAATCCGCCGGTTCGTGCCTCTTCAAGGGTGGCTGTCAAACCCGAGCGCCCCATGACCACCGCCAACACGCTATTCCGCCCTGACCTGCTCGCCAAATACAGCGCGAACGGTCCACGGTATACGTCCTATCCGACCGCCTTGCAGTTCCGCGACGATTTCGATCCCGCTGACTATCTGCGCGCCGCCGCAGACCCAGGTGCTTCCACCACCGACCTCTCGCTGTACTTCCACATCCCCTTTTGCGACACCGTGTGCTTCTACTGCGGTTGCAACAAGGTCGCCACAAAGAACCGCGCGCACGCGCGTCCCTATGTCGAGCATCTGAAGCGCGAACTGGCTTTGCAGGCGGCGTGTTTCGACACGCGGCGCCCCGTGTCGCAATTGCATTGGGGCGGCGGCACGCCCACGTTCCTGTCGCACGACGAAATGGCGGAACTGATGGCCGCGGCGAGCGAGCACTTCACATTGCTGCCCGATACTGAAGGCGAATATTCGATCGAAGTCGATCCGCGCGAAGCGTCGCCCGAGACCATTGCACATCTGCGTATGCTCGGCTTCAACCGGCTCAGTCTCGGCGTGCAGGATTTCGATCCGGTGGTGCAGCAGGCGATCAATCGCGTTCAGCCGCTCGAGATGACTGCGTCTGTGATGCAAGCCGCGCGTGATACTGGCTTCCACTCGATCGGCGTCGATCTGATTTACGGGCTGCCGCACCAAACGGTCGATAGCTTCAGCCGCACGCTCGACACGATGATCGAACTCGCGCCCGATCGTCTTTCGGTGTTCGCGTATGCGCACATGCCACAGCTCTTCAAGATGCAACGGCAGATGGATGAGGCCACGCTGCCCTCTCCCGCCGTGCGCCTCGCGATCCTCCAACGGGTAGTCGAGCGCTTGACCGACGCGGGCTATGTCTACATCGGCATGGATCACTTCGCGCTGCCCACCGACGAACTCGCGCGCGCACAAGCGCAGCGCACGTTGCATCGGAATTTCCAGGGGTACAGCACGCGGGCGGAATGCGATCTGATCGGCTTCGGCGCGTCGTCGATCGGCAAAGTCGGCGACGTGTACGCGCAGAACATCAAGGACCTGCCAGACTACGCCGCGGCAATCGATGCGGGCAAGCTCGCGATCACGCGCGGCGCGCGCCTCACTGCGGACGACCGTCTGCGTCGCGATGTGATCACGCAATTGATGTGCAATCTGGAACTACGCTTCGATGAATTCGAAGCGGCTTATGGCATCCGCTTCGCCGATACGTTCGAACCAGAGCTGGAGCGCTTGCGCGGCTTCGAGCAGGACGGGCTGGTGTCGGTGAACGACAGCAAGCTGGAAGTACAGATGGCCGGACGCATGCTCGTGCGCAACATCGCGATGGTGTTCGATCGCTATCTCGGTCAGCAGACGCTCGAACGTTTTTCACGCACGGTTTGAGGGCTGAGCAGGCGAAGAAGGCGACCGGCTTGCCCGTCGTCGAATTTTCCGCCATAATCTGCGTCTTCGCCGCGAGCCATACTCTGGCGCGTGCGCTGCAAGACCTGCCCAGGTGGTGAAATTGGTAGACGCAGGGGACTCAAAATCCCCCGCCGCAAGGCGTGCCGGTTCGATTCCGGCCCTGGGCACCAAAAGTTGTTCCGGCATAAGCCGCATGCATTCCTAGAAACCCCGTAAAGTCAACGACTTACGGGGTTTTTTCTTTCCTGGATGATCCGGCTCGACCCGAGTACCGCTGGTGGTATCGGCAACCTCCTCGCAGACGGTGGTCGCATGTATTTCCAGCTCGATAAGTCCGGCGCGAAATACTGGCGGATGAACTACCGGTATCAGACATGCCGGGCGATCATCGGCCGGCATGTCAATAGTCGGCCACGATAAAGCGGCGCAATTGACGCACGAACTCCGCGCGGGCGGCGGCAGGCAGTTGCCGTCCGACGGGAATACGCTGCCAGCCGTCGCAAAGGTAGACGACGCCATCGCTGTCGTCGAGAGACACGGCCAAGCGGCCAGCATTCATCCGATGCATCGTGCGGCGTCCGCGCTCGTGTACTTCGACGATCACGAACGGGGGCGCGAACGTCAGCACCTCGCCGTCCGTCGCGTGCCTGGAGTAGGCGATAAAGGCGATGCCGACGGCCACGGTGCAAAGCATCGAGAAAAACAGCGTGAGCCACGCGCCGAATGCGAATGCCGTTACCACGCCGATCGCGAGGTCGAGCGCCATGAGGAACACGGTCGCGGCGAGCGACTGCCGCGGCGTGAGGGAGCAGTTGCGCTTGATGCGCCACTCGCGGCTCGGCACACCTCCCTCGCCGTCGAAAGAGCCAGGCCCGTACGACCGCCTGAAGTATGCGTACATGATCGAAAGTCCCGCGTCGTGGAGCCATTCGTGACGCCCAATGGGCGTGCCGCGGTTCTCCAGCGTCGCCTGTTGCGTCAAGGTAGCGCGGGCGGGCTGCCCCGATTGCAGCGTCCACGCCGCTTGCAATGTCACCGTTCCGCTCGCATCGGTCTCGGCATCGAGCACCGTGACGACGAGCATCCGAGTGTCGGGCGGCTCCGGCGCGTCCGGGAAGATGAACACGCCTGGAGGCAGCCGGCTCGTCAGGTCCTGCACAAGCGTGCGCCACATCAGTTGAGCCAGTGGCGCGCCCCACCGGTCGCTTTCGTCGGTCGAAAGCCGGTTCGGCAAAATCTGCGTGACGACTTCAGGCCGATCTTCCGGCTTGGCTTTTCTTTCGTCTCGTCTGGCCGACCATGACTATCTCGACGAGGTGCTCATGTTGTTGCGCGGCGAGCCTTTTCTGCTCTGGAGACCGGTCGATCAACATGGCACCGGACTACGATGGGCCGCCCGCGTCCGCCTTGACCCCGCGGGATGTGTTGCGCTCCAGTCTCATGTACATGTTCGCCGCCACGATACCGAAGACGATGTGAGCGAACAGGCTGGCCCCGTTGCGTGCTTCTGCGAACCACGGAAAAAACCGTGTCATGCCGTAGAAATTAATCAGGTAAACGGCTGCAGCGAAAGCGCCACCCGCCAGTGAAGCCATCCCCATGCTCGAGTCAAGGTTGAATGACGTCATGATCAGACCGAGGATAAGCGCGAATACGATGGCAAGGGCAAAATGCATCACAAAGGCCCCGAGCACAATGCCAATTGAGAATGCTTGCTGCGATTGCAATGCGCCTCGTCCCAGCATGATCGCGGCGACCATGCGTGGGGGCTCCAGCAGACTTGCGCCCGTCATCAGTGCCATCAGGATAACCCCTAACGCCAGGAACACAGCGCCTGCGATGACGCCTGCGAGCACGGCTGCCCGCCAGTCAGGCTGGCCGTGTGTGAAATGATGGGAATCCATGCGAAGTTCCACAATTTCTCTCCCGATTGATTCGGATAATTCATTCTAGTCCTACAGCTCGCGAGACTGATAGCGCCGCATGGCTATCGCCCCCCGACGGACGATCCTCGTTCTGGCGACGACGTGGCGTGATGAACTGCACGTGCAAGAGACCCTTGAGGCACGTCAGTTGTTGGGAGGTAGGAGGGTTGTTCGCAGCAGACCTGTCAGCGGATCGATAATTAATCTTTTAGCTCACAGTGGAGGATCAAATGTCTGCGAAGTCGAAAGCACAACAGATGGCTGCGCAATTACCGCCGAGGCGCTGGAAGATCATTTCGGCGCCCATTGCGCGCTGGAATCCGCCTTAATGGCTGCCTTCGACAACGGCCGCAATCCTATCCGTTCGGTTTACGCGGAAGCGATCGACCAGAACGGCGGCAAAGGAGTAGTGTTACATAGCGGACTGTTCAGAGTGGACGGCACGCAACCCGATCGCGGCACCACGGCATAGTCCCGGCGCGTGCCACCGCATGCACCTCTGTCTCGGCGCGGGTAAGGTGGGGCGGCATAGTCTGCAACCGCTAGTCAACGATGGAAGGAGGACACATGTCACTCATCGTCGCAGCACGCTTTACGACATTCCCCGCCGCTGAAGACGCGGCGCAACGGCTCTTTAATGCCGGTTTCGTCGAGGAGGACGTCACACTGTTTTTCGTCAATCCGATCGGCCAGCACGCACGTTTTCGGCCCGGCGGCGATATCAGCGCCGACACAAACGCGAGGGAGGCGCCGAAGGGTGCCGAGATAGGCATCACGATTGGCGCAGCGGTTGGCGCCGTGGTCGGCGTCGGGATCTTCGCGGCGTTTTCGGCGCCGCTTATCATGTCGCTGGTCGCGGCCGGGGTGAGTGCGTATGTCGGTTCATTGGTCGGCGCGATGATGCGCACGCGTGACGCCTGCGACGAAGAAACCCGTGAATGCGGCGTGCTGGTGGCCGTACACGTGTCGCAGGACAGCCAGTTGGACGCCGCACGGGTGCTGCGCGATGCCGGAGGCGCGGCGATCGAACGCGCGACCGGCCGCTGGCAACAAGGGCGGTGGGCCGACTTCGATCCGCTCAGCCAGCCTGTGCCGCTCAACGAATTCAGTGAGAAGCACGCCTGATTTGAAGGTGTTTTTCGCCGAGATTTTCAGCGAGCCAGGAAACAAAAACGGCCCGGCATTTGTCGGGTCGTTTTGTATTCGGAGCGGTGCGTTCCAGGCACTCGCCTGAGAAACGGTCGGCGAAGCGGTCAGTGGAAGAAGAGTTCCCGCATGCCGAAGGTGTGATCCGCTTCGGCAGCCATCAGCACCATCAGCACCAGCAGGCACAGGGGCGGTATCAGAATGGCGTACACCAGCGCCAGCCGCTCCCACATCATGTGCATGAAAATCGACACGATCAGCCCGGCCTTGGCGATCATCAACACGACGATCAGCGTCCAACGCAGCAGGCCTTGCACGTGGAAGTAATCCACCATGTACGACATCGTGCTCAGGACGAACAGCAGGGCCCAGATCTTCAGGTAGATGCCGATCGGATGCTGCTGGCCGTGCACGGCGTCGGGTCGATGGGCGGGATCGGTGTGGTCCATGGTCTGCCTCACCACAAATAGAACAGCGCAAAGATGAACACCCACACGAGGTCGACGAAGTGCCAGTACAAGCCGGCAATCTCGACGATCTGGAAGTTGCCGTGCTCGGTGAACGCCGGCTGCAGGATCTTGCGTGCGATCAGCAGCAGGTAGATCACGCCGCAGGTCACGTGAAAGCCGTGGAACCCGGTGATCATGAAGAAGCACGCGCCAAACTGCGCCGCACCCATCGGGTTGCCCCAGGGGCGGATACCTTCATGGACGATCAGCTTGGTCCATTCGAAGGCCTGCATCGACACGAAGGTCGCGCCCAGCAGCGCGGTCGCCAGCAACAGTGCGGCGGCGCGCTTTGCGTTGCGGCGGTAGCCAAAGTTGACAGCCATCGCCATGGTGCCGCTGCTGGTGATCAGGGTGAACGTCATGATGGCGATCAGCAGCAAGGGCACATCCACGCCGCCCACAGTGAGCCCGAACACCTTGGAAGGGTCGGGCCACGGCACCGTGGTCGACATGCGCACCGTCATGTAGCCGATCAGGAAGCTGCTGAAGATGAAGGTGTCCGACAGCAGGAAGATCCACATCATCGCCTTGCCCCACGGCACCTTGAAGGCTTCGCGGTCGCCCGACCAGTCCGTGACGATGCCGCGCCAGCCGTCAGGCCCGGCGTCGGTGGGCGTGGTGGCAGCGGATTCGGTGGGGAGCGTGGGCGTGGTCATGGCGCGGCTCCATACAGCGGCCCGCAGATGGCTGCGACGAACTCAGGGGTGATCCACCACATCGCCGCCAGCAGCACGAGCCAGACAGCCAGCAGGAAATGCCAGTAGATAGCGCACAGCACGATGGCGCGCTGGGCTCGGAAGGGGTCTCCGCGCTGGAGACGCGCGATCGTCACCGCCCAGGCCACCAGCCCGCCCAGCACATGCAACCCGTGCAGGCCGGTGAGCAGGTAGAGGAAGCTATTGGAAGGATTGACGGTGACGGTCTGCCCGGCCGCCGACAGCATGCGCCAGGCGGTCAGTTGTCCGATCACGAAAACGGCCGCTAGCACACCGCCGGACACCAGCCACGCCGCGCGGTGCAAGGTCATCTGCCGGGCACGCTGCATGGCAATGCTTGCCAGCACCAGCGCGCCGGTGTTCCACCACAGCAGCAACGGATGCGGGATCGGCTGCCAGTCGGGCTCGCGCATGCGCATTGCATAGGCGAACAGCAGCACTGAAAACAATGTCGTTGCCACCGCCATGAAGACGATCAGGCCGATGCGGCTCGCATTCGGCAAGACAGGTGGCGCGTCAGGAACGAAGGGGCGGGGCAGTGTGGTCATTCGCGTGCCTCGCCGGGTTGAAGCGTCGGGTGGGCCGGTTCAGGCGCCGTCGCAGGCGCAGGCGGCTGGTTTTGCGGGACGAAGTCTTCCTCGTGCCCCGGCGGGCTGTATTCGTACGCCCAGCGGTAGACGACGGGCGGCGCGGCGCCCCAGTTGCCGTGCACTGGCGGCGTTTGCGGCGTCTGCCATTCCAGCGTGGTGGCCCGCCAGGGGTTGCTGTCGGCACGCTTGCCGCGCACAAGGCTCCACGCCAGGTTGTACAAGAACAGCAACTGCGCCGCCCCAACGATCAGCGCAACGACGGTGATGAAGGTGTTGAGCGTCTGCGCCGAAGACGGAATGAAGCTGTAGCCCTCATACGCGTAATACCGCCGCGGCATGCCCAGGATGCCGAGATAGTGCATCGGGAAGTAGATCGCATAGGTGCCGAGGAAGGTAACCCAGAAGTGCACGCGCCCGAGCGTGTCGTTGAGCATGCGGCCCGTCACCTTCGGATACCAGTGGTACATACCGCCAAACACCACAAGGATCGGCGACACGGCCATCACCATATGGAAGTGCGCCACCACGAAGTACGTGTTCGACAGCGGAATGTCCACGCTCACGTTGCCGAGGTAGAGCCCGGTCAGCCCACCCAGGACGAAGGTGCTGATGAAGCCGATGGCAAACAGCATGGGCACGGTCAGGTGGATATCGCCGCGCCACAGCGTCAGCACCCAGTTGTAGACCTTGAGGGCGGTCGGGATGGCGATGATGAGCGTGGTGGTGGCAAAGAAGAAGCCAAAGTACGGATTCATGCCGGCGATGAACATGTGGTGCGCCCAGACCACGAAGCTCAACGCACCGATGATGATGATGGCCCACACCATCATCTTGTGGCCAAAGAGGCTCTTGCGCGCGTGCGTGCTGATGAGGTCCGACACGATGCCAAAGGCCGGCAGCGCGACGATGTAGACCTCCGGATGCCCGAAGAACCAGAACAGGTGCTGGAACAGCAGCGGGCTGCCGCCGGCATGCTTGAGCGTCTGCCCCATCGACACCACGGCCGGTATGAAGAAGCTGGTGCCGAGTGTCTTGTCGAGCAGCATCATCACCGCCGACACGAACAGCGCCGGAAACGCCAGCAGCGCCATGATGGTCGCCACGAAGATGCCCCACACCGTGAGCGGCATGCGCATGAGCGTCATGCCGCGCGTGCGCGCCTGCAGCGTGGTGGTGACGTAATTCAAGCCGCCCATCGTTGTCGCGACGATGAAGATCGCCAGCGACACCAGCATCAACACGATGCCCCATTCCACGCCCGGCGTGCCCGGCAGGATGGCCTGGGGTGGATACAGCGTCCAGCCCGCGCCGGTCGGCCCGCCTGGCACGAAGAAGCTCGCCATCAGCACCAGCACGGCCAGCAGGTAGACCCAGTAGCTCAGCATGTTGAGAAACGGGAACACCATGTCGCGCGCGCCCAGCATCAGCGGGATCAGGTAGTTGCCGAAGCCGCCCAGAAACAGCGCCGTCAGCAGGTAGATCACCATGATCATCCCGTGCATGGTGACGAACTGGTAGTAGTGGTTGGCGTCGATGAAACTGAACTTGCCCGGAAAACCGAGCTGCAACCGCATCAGGTCCGACAACACAAGGCCGACCAGGCCGACGGCGATGGCCGTCAGCGAATACTGCACGGCGATGACCTTGTGGTCCTGGCTCCAGACATAGCGGGTCCAGAAGCTTTGCTGGGCGTGGTTGGTGTGCGCGTAGGGCATTGCGTCTGCTCCGCTAGGGTTTGGCTGCGCTGATGGCGGCCGGGCCGCCTTGCGATTCGATGTAGGTCACCAGCGCGGTCAGCTCCTGCTCGCTCAGGTCGAAGTTCGGCATGATGGGTGCGAAGCCCTTCACGACGCGGGCCTTCGGATCGCGGATGAAGGCGCGCAGATAGGCCTCGTCCACCTTCGCGGTGCTGCCGTCGGCCATCGTTTCGGTCTTGCCGTACAGGCCCTTCCATGTGGGGCCCACGCGCGGACTGCCGTCCACGGTATGGCAGGCGAAGCAGCCCTTGGCCTCTGCGAGCGTCTTGCCCTGATCAGCGAGCGCCTGGGCGCTGCCGCCTGCAGCGGCGGGTGCGGCCTGCACCTTGGCCTGCTGCCGCTGCGCGAACGTGCTCTGCTGCGCCAGCCAGCGCGAGAACGATGCTTCGTCTTCCACCACCACCACGCCGCGCATGTTGGAGTGCCCGATACCGCAAAGCTGCGCGCACAGGATGTCGTAACGCCCTGCCTTGGTCGGCGTAAACCAGAAGGTGGTCACCATGCCGGGCACTATGTTCATGCGCGCACGGAACGGCGGTACGTAGAAGTCGTGCAGCACGTCGCGCGACCGTGTCAGGACCTGGATCGGCCGGTTGAGCGGCAGGTGCACCTCGGGCGTCTCGATCAGGTAGTTGTCACGGCCGTTGGGGTCGCCGGGGTTCAGGCCGAAGGGGTTGTCGTTGCTGATGTAGCGCACGTCCGTCGTGCCCAGCTTGCCACCGGGGCCGGCAAAGCGGAAGCGCCATTGCCATTGCTGGGCGAGCACTTCCATCTGCAGCACGTTGCGCGGCGGCCGTACGAAGTCTGCGTAGACGAAGAGCCCCGGCGCCAGCAACGCTGCCACGCCGACAGTGGTCAGGCCGATCAGCCACCATTCCAGCCGCTTGTTGTGCGGCTCGTAAGCAGCGCGATGACCCCTGCGGTGGCGGTAGCGCACCAGTGCGATCACGATGAACAGGTTGATCGCGACGAAGAGCGCGCCGGTAATGACGAGCGTGATCGTCAGCATGTCGTCCATGCGCACCCAGTTCGAGGCGATCGGCGTGATCCACCAGGGACTGGCAAAGTGAAACCCCACCGCCAATACGATGATCAGGATCAGGGCAATCGCAAGCGACATAGGCCACCTCGCTGCGTGTCACTCGTTGGAGCCGCTAACAAAAAAGGCTCCTGGCGTCGTTGTGCCGCCTTGCCGTACTTCGTACTGCCTGCGCCGGCACTTCTGCCAGGACCGCTTCGCTGAGCGTTGTAAGCGGCCCTAAAACAAAGGTAGTCCTCTCCTCTGCATCGTGCAAGACAGCGCCAGGGGGAAGCGCGCCCCATATACGGATCGCGCGAATGGAGGAGTCACTTGCCGCGATGCAATACAAAACGGCCGCCTCCAGCATTGGTTGCCGAGGCAGCCGTTTCCCAAGGGCGCCGGGTGTTTAGGGTCTGTTCACGTGTGCGACGTGCGTACGACGACTTGCTGCCGGCGCGGATCACATCGCGACATATCCATGTCCTCGCGAATCACAGTGTCGCACTCGAACAGTTACCCGAGACATCCTTGCTGCAAAGCAGCGACGTCGTGCACTCGCTCGAACGCGGCGTGGCGCTCAGCGGTGCGACCGGCGCGCTTCTCGGCCTCGTCGCACTGGTTGTATTTAGACGAGGCCATCGGCGCCCCCTTTGGGTCGAATACGGCCCAATACGCGTCAAGCGGAGTCTCGACATGAGACATATGCAAAAGACAGAATGGCCAGCCAAAAGCACGTGAATGACCTAGTACCCACGCCCGGTGGTATTTTTGGTGGTATCCGTACCGGCAAAATTCCACGAACCCGCTCCAGCAAAGCGATAGCCGGAATTTTCCCATTCCGGCCCTGGCACCAAAAGTTGTTCCGGCATGAGCTGCGGTATTCTGAAAACCCCCGTAAAGTCAACGACTTGCGGGGCTTTTTCTCTCCTGGATGATCTGGCTCGACCCGTGTGCAACTGATGGTATCGGGTGGTATTAGCGCCTCCCGTTCGTCGGATCTGCGCGATAACGATAACTCGTTACATGCCATCGTCCCAGCCCGTTTAACGGCTTCCCGTTCTCCATGAAGAGCGCGGCGATACGCAGATGTCCACGTTCTATCGATATGTCCAGCGACGGTGTGTGACAAAAGTGAGCGGCGTTACCGCACAAACAACCATCGCAATCCCTATCCATGGTCCGGCCCCCGTAATCTGCGCGAGGTAGGACACCAGTCCGGTCAAGGCCGCACCGGCAAGCGAAACAGTGATGAATCGCCAGACGTTCCGCACACGCAGCGACGACGAAAAACTCCAGAGCGTGTTCACAAGGTACGACCAGCAGGTCGCGCATGCGAACGCGACCGTATTCGCGAGAAACTGCGACGTACCGGCGTGTGATATCAACGCGACGGCCACGCCGACATGCAGGGCAGTCGCCGACAGTCCGCAAACACCGAAGCGGATCAGTCTTGTCAACTCGGTGCTGTTTTTCATGCCGGTGTCACTTCGCTGTCAGCACAGCGAGCAGCGACACGCCGCATGGCAACGCGCCATGTGACACCCAGTGACGCTCGGCACTGAAGATCCGATAGAAGAGCATGTTCAGAGCACCGGTCGGCGTGGCATCGCCGCTCGACCGATCGTGCTTGAGCAGACGATCGATAAAACGCACGGCAATCGCCAGCGGAAGCAGCAGCGTGTTGAAGTAAGTCATGCGTTCGATCCGATACCCTGCCTCATCGGCGCACGCCGCGAGCGCCGTTCGACCGTACCGTCTGTGATGATGAAGATAAACGTCGTGCGCGCTCCACAGCCATTGGTACGCCGGCACTGTTACGACGATTTTCCCGCCGGGGGCCAGTACTTCCCGCATGCGCGCAAGCGAGCCAACGTCGTCGGCAATGTGCTCGAGGCAATCGAAAAAACAGATCAGGTCGAAGCGTTCGGAGTCGAAAGGCAGATCATCCGGGCAACGTCCTGCGCGAATATCGAAACGCTCTCCGGTGCTTTTTGCGGTCAGCATCCGCGCTGTCTCGTCCATCTCCATTCCGCTCACACTGCCGAACTCGGCCAGCATTTCCAGGTTGCCGCCGGTGCCGGAGCCCACTTCGAGCACGCGCGCGCCGGAGGGCAACATAAGGCGACGCAGCACCGAGCTCAACACATCGCGCCGGCCGCGAAACCACCAATGTTCGGCCTCGGTTTCGGCCATCTGAAGATAAGCATCGGGGGACATGATTCATACCTCCACGATTCAGCGGCCAGCGAACCGCACGCGTTTGCGCGAGGGTTCGAACCGCAGGGTGTTCGACATGCGTGCGCTGTTGCGCCCGACGGGCAGCGTGCTGATCTTGCTACTTTCCTGATAGCGGCGGCGCACGAGATAGACCGGCCGCCCCTTCGTCTCGTAGTAGATTCGGCCGATGTATTCGCCGACCACGCCGATCCCAATCAACTCGATACCCCCCATGAACAGCATCACGGAAAGCAGTGACGCGTAGCCCGGCACCGGGTTGCCGAGCCACAGCGTGCGGCCGATGATGAAGCCGCCGTACACAAAAGACACTGTGGCGATCGCAAGGCCGATATAGCTCCAGCTCCGCAGCGGCACGGTGCTGAAGCTCGTGATGCCTTCGAGCGCAAAATTCCACAACCGCCATCCGGAGAATTTCGAATGACCGGCGCTGCGCGGCTCGCGCTGGTATTCGACAATCACGGTCCGATATCCGACCCACGCAAACAGCCCTTTCATGAAGCGCCGACGCTCCGGCAAGCTTCGCAGTGCATTGACGACCTGGCGGTCCATCAGCCTGAAGTCGCCGACGTTCTCCGGCAGCTTCACTTCAGACAGCGCATTGTGAACGCGATAGTAGATCGCGGCGGCGGTGCGTTTCGCGAAGGTGTCGCACGCGCGGTTAGACCGTTTGGCGGCAACCACTTCTGCTCCGCTGCGCCAATGTTCGATCATCACCGGGATCAGGCTCGGCGGGTCCTGAAGATCCGCGTCAATAGGAATCACCGCGTCGCCGAATGCTTCGTCGATACCGGCCGTCAACGCCGCCTCCTTGCCGAAGTTTCGCGTCAGGTCGATGACACGTATGCGCGCGTCGCGCACGCTGGCGGCGATCAGCTTATCGAGCGTGCAATCGCTGCTGCCGTCGTTGACGCAGACTATTTCGAAACGCGTCGATGCAATCCCCTCGAGAACCGGAACGATCTCGCTAAAGAAATGATCTACCGCCTCGCCTTCGTTGTAGAACGGCACTACCAGTGAAATCAATGAAATATTATTTTGTTCAAACATGATTACCTCCCCGTAATTCTGATTTGATGCTATGAGCCGGTGGGAATGTGGGCCACACATCGCGCACGTTTTTCTCCGGCATTTTCTTCTTTTGTGTAGTGGCCCTCACTCGTCGGCATAACGTTGGAAGACCGGGGCCGCGCGCCTTTCCAGCGCGATGCGCCGCAGCAGCATCCCGAGCGTTGTCAGCGAGATCAACGGCAAGAACTGGAACGGCCCGCATGCCATGATCAACATGCCCCCGAGCGGCGCGATCCAGAGCGCGGCCAGCCATTCCCGTTCGCCGCGCTCCCAACCCGCGACCAGCGCATGCCGGCAATACCACGCGATCAGCACACCGAACCAGGCGAGATCGTAGTCGTAGAGATATGGACTCACGAGCAGGCTCGCGCAGATCAACGTTGCCGCACGCAGGGCATACGAGCATTCACGGCTCCACCCGTAACAGACGGCAGCCGCGGCGATCAGCGCACACGCGCCCTGCGCCGCGTAAGCGAGCCCAGCCGGCGCATGAACCAACGTAGCGAGCGCGAATACAGTTGGCACTCGTGCCAGCGTGGCGTGTGCGGACTCGATGCTGTAAGCGGCAATCCCGGTGTTATGCAGGAATGCAGTTAGCGTTTGAGCGCCGAACACGAGCACCGCAAGCGCGAGTGTGGCCCCGGCCGTCAACACGAAGGCAGCCAGCGCGCGCCAGGACCGGGAGCACAGCAGCGCCAGCGGAAACAGCAGGACCAGTTGCGGCTTCATGCACAACAGGCCCAGACAGACCCCTGCAGCAACCGGCCGGCGGCGCAACCATACAAGTCCGCACCCTGCGAGCGCGGCTGTCAGCAAGCCGTTTTGCCCGGTGCTGATGACGAAAAGCGCACCAGGAAAGAACAGCACGGGCAGGATAGCGTGCCGGTCCGGCACGATGACCCGGATCACCTTGACGAAGAACGCGTATGCACCACCGAGCCATAGCACCGCAGCTGCCTTGTAGGGAAGCAGCGCGAGCGGAACGACCAGCAGCAACGTGTTTGGCGGATACAGCCACGGCAGGACGCCGTTGACGGTGCCGAGGTACGGCACCGTGCCGATCTCGATCACGGACAGCGCCTTTACGTTATAGGCGTCGACTGCGTGCCCATGCAGCGCAAGAACTGCTGCACTCCAGAACGGCAGGAAATCGACCACGAATGGACTCGTGCCGCTCAGCCCGTTCTGCCCGCTCATCCGGACCAGCAAGATTGCGATGAATAATGCGTAGCACCCAAATACGATGATCGGGTATAGCCGCAGACGATCCGCGTTGAGCCAATGCGGACGCCTCGCCGGACCCGCTGCGTGCAATACCGGCAGCGGCCGGCATTTCGCCGAGGCATGGCGAAACGCGCGCAGGTTCATACCGCCCCCTGCGCATCGAGCCGCGTGCGCCGCACGATAACGAGCAGAACAAGCAGCAACACGACCGGTCCGATTTGCGGCAAGTGACTCAGGCGGTTGAAGAATTCGTGTACCGGCAGCAGCCACGCAAGTACCAGAACGGCCTGCTCGCCGCGCCGCCAACCCTTTTCAAGGCCGCAAGCAGCAAGACAGACGAGTGCAACACCGAGCCAGGTCAGTTCGTAGAACCATACGTAGGGGTTGGCGAGCAGCGTCGCTACCGCAATCGCCGCAGCCCGCATTCGCAGATCGTCTGTGCGCCGCCACACATAGCACGCGGCCGCAGCAGCGATCAATGCGACTGCGCCTTGTGCAGCATAAGCCATGGCGGCAGACGCATCCGCGAGACGCAGCGCGGCAAATGGCGTCGGAGAGGAAGGCCAGTACAGCACGCGATTCTCGAGCACCAACTCGCGCGCCACGCTAGTGCCGACCATAAATGCGCGAAGCGATTGTGTGCCACACACGAGTACACTGATTCCAACAAACCCGGCAGCACTGATTGCTGCCACCCACATGGTTTTCCATGCGCGCGCTGCGATCAGCACAACTGGAAATAGCACGGCTAGTTGCGGTTTGATTGCCAGCAAGCCGATGCAGATGCCTGCGCGTACAGGATGTCGCTCGGTCCAGCGAACGGCGAAGGCCATCAGCGCGGCGGTAATCAACGCATTCTGCCCAACGACTGCTGCAGCAAAGACGCCTGGATATGCGAGCACGACGAGGGCGGCAAACTGCGGGCGCCGAAAGTGAGCAGCGAAACCGGTAACCCCCTGCGTGCCGGCCGCAAACAGCCAGGCGCCAACGCACACGAACAACAGGTAGCAGGGCGCGTACGGCAATAAAGCAAGCGGTGCGAACAGCAGCAGCAATGTGGGCGGATAAAGCCACGGCAAAAAACCATGCGCGCCAAATAGCTCCGCTTCGGCCCGTGAAAACGTTGGATAGTCGTAGACCGCCGCCGGTGAGCCGGTCAGCATCACATGCGACGCAGTCCAGAACACCGAAAAGTCGACGCCTGGTCGGGTGACGTCAGTCGCCATGAACCCGCCGCTAGTCCAACCCCATGCCGCCAGCAGGATGGCGCAAAGCACGAGCATCGCGCAGCTGTACAGCAGCACGCGTTCGCGTGTCAGCCAGCTATGGATGCAACGTTCGGCGCCGAGCGCTCCCCGATCTGAAAAGTACATGATCCCCGCCTTGCACGAGAGCCGGATATTTTTTCTCACCCGGTCTATCTGATTTTTTTGGTTTCCATTCCTAAGCGAACGAATGGTTCATCGCGCGCCTGTGGTCGATTCATTGTTGTAGGAAATACTTCGACTTTCAAGCCATCGTTTTCCTCACCGGTCGTGGCCACCGTCAAAGTCACGCGTCACAGCGCAAATTCGACGCCTTTTCTGGCGTCCTGGATCAGTCGCGTGTCAACTTTGAGACGGTTCGGACTGGCAGGCCCATGGAAATGCCGTCGATCTCATCGACGCCGGCGTCCTGACCGAACCAGGGTAAATCGCGAGATGTTTTCCGCAGAGCACCGAACGGCGGGCCTCTCCGGGATTCTGCCTCCGGCGGCTTGGCGCCCAAAATCGTCGCAGATTAGAGACAACCTGTGCGCCGGAGGTGGAATTGGACAACACGCAAACCGGTGTCACCTCCGTATTTCCTGGCATTTGGGGAAGCTGGCCCAGAGCTTGCGAAGGAAAGGGCGCGGAAGTCGACGACGTGACGACCGGCGCGATTCAGGTAGCAGGTACGAGAAAGAACCTGAAAACGCGACTGGAGTCAGCCACGGGGAAATTTCTTCACATACGCCGCTGCAATCATCAAAGACAGCGCGGATGGAAAGAGAACAGATGGTGGTCGCCGACTGACTAGCGGGCTCCGGCTTAGGTTATTCCCCCCAATTCGAAATACATAGTTCGGGGGTTTTGGCTGAAATTACGATTCAACACCTCTCATGCTGGGGTGTTTATTTGCCCTATGGCGTCACAAGTCATACCTTCGCTTTGCATACGATGTAGCTTTGGTGTTGCACCTTGCCAAGACGTCCCTCTCGGATCCGTGTTAGATCAAACGGGTTTCAAGAACTATTTCTCACTAGGGCAAGCCGGCGTAGCCGGCGCGTCAGCATCGAGTGTGTGCAACTTGGGCACCGCCCAGAGGGCGGCTGTCCACGCCCTTGAGGTGTGGGCAGCCAAGTTGTGCACACGGGGAGTGTCGATTGCGTAAGCGGACCACCCTCAGGGACGAGCATGCTCGGCAAACACTCGATGGTCCAAGGCTCTAACGCCACACACTGAGCGAGGCCTACGGCATGCATGTGATCGGGGGTCGGTGCACGCAAAGCATTCTGATCTGCATGCGCTGCGCTCATATCTTTCCCGCGTAACGACGATATATTGACCCACCTTGGCTACGTGTTATCGTGGTCTCGAAATTCAGAGCCTTGAGTACAACGGATTGTCATCGACCATCGGTTATGCCAGCGAGATATGCAATCACTCGCGCTCTTCGCTGCCAAGACTATCGGGACCGTGCGCCGTTCAAGGTCAGTGAACGAGGATCTCGGCAGGTGGTGTGTGACGATGTGTTTTGGCGCGACGCCGAACAAGTATCATTCGCCGTACTCGGAAGACTGATGACGTCCTTGTTTTCGTACCGTTTCTCGGCGCGATCCGGGACGGGCTAGAAGATATTGCTTCCGACAGACGTGAAAGCGATGGTCGCGAACCCGCAAGCCAAGCAATCGCAGCCACGTCACCGCCAGACCGGCTGGCCGATGGTGACGCGCTCCCAGCACTGCCGCAGAGGATCCCAATGTTCGTCGCCGTCAAGGCCCGTGTCCATACCGATGCGACCGGCGTGTTTACAGAGATTCCCGCGTTGCTCACACCAGCGGGCGTACTGGAACCGCTGCTCGACTATTGCCTGTCTCGGACCCATGATCGCAGCCTTTCCTGGATGACCAAGGTGATCCGGTCGGTGCGGATGTTCCTGGAGTATCTGCAAAGCAATCCAGCCGAGCGTGATACTCACCACCTGTTCCAGAATTTTGCCCAGCGGCTTTATACCGGTACCTTCGACCGTGAGAGCGGTCTGGATCCCAGCGGTCTGTGCTGGCAGCCGAGGTCAGTGCAGGACGCCGGACACATAGTGACCCATCTCACCGATTTCTTCGACTGGCTCGCAGAAATGCGGCCTGCAGCGGCGAAGGTGAATCCACGCTATGTCGGGGCTCTCTATGACCGCATAACTGACGAGGCTGCCTATCAGTATCGACGGGACAGAGCGTTCCTTGGACACACCTGGGCTGCCAATCCAACCCCGGAGATAACGGGGCACAGGGTGCTTGCACGGCGCCTGCCGAAAGTCGAAAAAGGGGACCCTCCCGCCTTTCCGGACGACCGTTTCATGGACCTGCTGCTGAAGGGCTTCAAAGTTGCTGGCCGACATGACTATCGCAACATGCTCATCACACTGCTGTTGCACGGCGCGGGTTTCCGGGAGTCCGAGCCTTTTCACCTGTACATCGGGGACGTGTTCCCCGATCCGGCCAACAGCCGTCGGGCGATGGTGCTCATTCATCATCCGGCCCACGGGGCGGCACCCGCAGACTGGAGCGATGCACGCAGCAAACCCAGGAAAGGGAACAGGGCCGCCTACCTCGCCGAGAAATTCTGCCTGGTGCCCCGTACCGAACTCATGGACAGCCGGGGAGCCGGCTGGAAAGGCGGTACGCATGATGCTCCTTACTATAAGCAGGCGTACTGGTTCCTGCCGGAGTATGGCGAACTCTTTCTGAAGCTCTGGTATTGCTACCTGGAAGAGGTAGCGTGTGTCGATCGGGGTCACCCGTTTGCATTCGTCAATTTGCGGCGCTCGCCAGTCGGCGGAATGTATTGCCTGGCCCAATACAACAAGGCCCATGCGGCAGCCTGCGAGCGCCTAGGCCTGCCGGTTGCCAAGTCGCTCGGCACAACCCCACACGGACACCGCCACGCCTACGGCCGACGCTTGAAGAATGCGGGCATCGATAAAGCGCTCATCCGTCGCTTCATGCACCATGCCTCCCCCGAAAGCCAGGAAGTCTATACCCAGCCAACCGCGAGGGAGGCGTTGCTGGCTCTGGAGGCTGGTGCCCAGCGCCTACGCGACTCCATCGACGGGGCGCAGCCGCTTCTCACGCCGAACAGTCTCGACGAGTAATAACGGAGGAAAAACCAAACATGACCGAACAATCGCCGCCCAGGTTGCGACGCAAGGCACCAAGCGTTCCCCGAACCGCCGAGGCAAGCAAGGTGGGGGGCGGTCGCCGCGAACATGACATTGCGCTCGGTTGGGTCGACCGAGACTATCCTCAGTTAGCGACCTGGCGCGCGCTGGCGGTGGAATGGATGAGAGGAGAGTCCCGGGGTGTCAGTCATCGACTCTTCGCCCTGACGATCTTCCTTGAAAGATATGTGGTGCGCCACGCACTCCCGCTGGACCCGGCAGTGTTCCTTGCGCGCAGCACGGTCCTGCCGGATTTTTATCAGACCGCCTGTCCGGACTCGAAGCATGGAGTTGAGTGCAACAACTACATACACCTATTCCTGCACTTCGTGTTATTGCAGGAGTTCAGCACGCCCGACGTCGACGGCCACCCGTTGGTCTTGCCAGACTATCGCAACCCGATTGCGCACCGCTCGAAGTCTGACTTGCCCAGGCTCGACGAGAGCGTCTATTCCCCGCTACCCTATGGCTACATTGACGAACTGCGCAAAATGCTCGCAGCCGGGCCACACTTCCGTGACTGGCGATGGGCACACAGCGCGTTGGGCGTGGAATCTGGGCGCGGAGGCCTTGCGCCGGAATGGTTTCCAGTGGCGGAAGCCGAGATTGACCGGGGCGATCCGGATTGCGTCTGGCGGGTTCGACAGCGAACTGCCGGGGGCCCATTGCTCGAGATGTGGAGTCCGGTGCGTTGGGTAGCATTGCTGATCAAGTTATTGCTGCCGCTACGCACGTTCCAAGTACGCATGCTCGACTCCGGCGAAGCTGATACATGGCGTTATCAGTCGGGAAATTGGGTACTGAATCCTCGCTCCCTTGCAGAAGGTTCCGAACGCAGACCACTGCAGCAGGGAGTTTTCCGCCGCACAAGCCCGCTCACGGACGGTGAACCGATGTCATCTATTCTGTACATCAACACCAACAAGACGCGGGACATCGCCAAATCGGGACCGGACAAGGGCTACACGCTCCCATGGCCCACGGAAGGGCGCCTTCATGAACTGGTTTTCTATTGGCTCGAAAAGCTGCGCGACTGGCAAGAAAAATACAATCCCATCCAGCGGCGAACCGCATGGACAGAGCTCGACGCCCGCCATCTCAAGGCGAAGAGCGAGATGCAGCTGGCGAGCTATCCGGCCGCCTGCTTTCTCTTCCGGCTGCCCGAGGCAAAGGTTGGTGAGCAGCACCTGGTCATAAGCGACAAGCAGATGCAATCTCCTTGGTTCGCCCTGCTGGAAGCCCTAGAAACACGGCTGGCCAGGAGAAATGAAACCCACAGCAACGGGGTGCCGATTCTTCTGCTGCCGACTCCAACGGAAAGGTCAGGATCGCCGACAACACTCTTTCCCCTGCATAGTCTGCGCGTAGCGCTAGTGACGGCCTTGGCGCTCGATGGCCAGGTACCTTTCCCGATTTTGCAGAAGCTGGTCGGCCATAGCCGCCTTATGATGACTCTGTACTATACAAAGCCGGGTGCCGCCTATGTCCGGGACGTCCTGACCGGCGCGGCCGAACGGCTAGAAGCCAGCAAGGAAGCCAGCATCCAGAATTTTCTGCTCGACACCGAGCACGACCAGTTGCTTCAGCAGGCAATCTGCAATAGCGCACCCAGTCTCGCGGCAGCGATACCGCAGCATCCGGCCGCCCGTAACCCCGTTGGCTGGATGCCATTGCATCACGGTCTATGTCTCGTCGGCGGCAATACCAGCGAAGTGAAAGAAAACTCCGCCATCGGTGGCTGCTACAACGGGGGGCCCAATATCGGCTCATCTCAATTTCCGAAGTACCTCCATGTTCCCGGCGGCAGCCGCAACTGCGTACGCTGCCGATGGTTCGTGACCGAGCCCCACTACCTGTCTGCCCTAGGCGCGCACTTCAACACTATCGCTTACCACTTCGATGAGGCGCGGAATGCATGTCTCGCCAATGACAAGGTCCTGCAGGACCTAAAGAGGCGGAAGGCCGATGCTGAAGAAGCTGGCCAGCCATTCGCCCGGCTCGACGCATACCGCCAGGCCGAACGCGTGTGGGAGACGGCGATGAAGCGCTTCAGCGACCTCGCCGAGGATCTCGTGGCCTGCTATCGCTTGATGGAGCGCTGTCAGGAAGCGCTCGAATCCACTCGGGGCGATGGTGCGCAGCTCGTCGCTGCTGGCACCCTCGTCGATGTGCATCTCGCCTTCGAGGAAACAGAGTCCGAACTACTGCAACTGGCCGGAGTGTGCCAGAACGCCGAAATCTACCCCGACCTCGAGCCAGGCAAGGCGGTTTTCCGGCGCAGTCAATTGCTCGATGGCGTCCTGTACAGGGACAACCTTCCACCAATCTTTATGCTGCTTTCCGAGCAGGAGCAGTTACGACTGGGCAACGCTTTTATGAACCGGCTCGCCCAGGAAATGAATCCGGCCAATCCCGCGCTTGGTCAACGGGAGGTGATTCGCCTTATGGACGCCGGAAGTAGCCTCAGCGAGCACTTCGGCATCGACCTTTCCGGTTTGCTGTCATCAGTTAGGCATGATCAGTCCTGGCCCTCCGTAGCCACTCGACTGGCGGAGGGATGCCAGTGAACGCCCCAACACAGATGATTCATCCGGACGCCGTCCTGGAGTCACTACTCGCCAAAGGCGGGCGGTCGCAGCGGCAAGGAAATCTCGCGAAACTGCACGACGTCTGTCGTCACCAGTACGAAGGCGGCTCACGAAGCTTCTCCATTTCGGACATCGGGCGCCTCTGCGAAGCGCAAGGGATTCTGAAGGGCCGTGTGCTGTACAACGCTGCCTCAGCGGACTACCGGGCACTCATTGAAGTGTGGGCTGCTTACGCCGGCCCGCCTGCCCTAAAAGAGCCGAAAACCCTGGCGAGTCACGAGTATCTCCTGAGAATCGAAGACCCTGCCATCCGCTCCATCATGCAGGCCGTCATCACGGAGCGGGACAAGTTGAAGGCTCAACTCAACGTGATGAAGGCGCACACGCAGGTTACGGTAGATCGACGTCCCTTGGGCGCAACCGTAGCCTACGGCACCTCGGCCGAAACGACGACTTTGCCGACAACAGCTCAGCAATTCACCCCGTCAGAGCGGGACGCTTTGCAAAAAGCGATTTCGCCTCAATTTCTTGAGGACCAGGGATGGCGTGAGGGTGGTCACGGAGAAATCCTCAATGGCAGAGGAAGGATGCTCTTCGAGGTGGGATACACCAAGGCGATCCGCAAAGCACTGAGCGGCTAACCACGGTTAGGCCGCGCCGTGGCGGGCGCCAGTCCTCGGTCGACGGCATGCCACGGAGACAACTGTTATTGGCGTTCGTCGACAGATCGCGCGATGCGTTGCGGAAGAATAAGGTATCCGCAACAAGAGCCATGCAGCAGACGCCCGCTGCGATCTGACTGGCCGTGCAGCAACCAGGCAAAGCGGTGGCAGTAAAAACCGAAGCGCAACAGGCCGTGCTGGCGCCGCACCGGATGCGGCAGCAACTGGTGAAGTTCCGTACGATGCAGATCAACAGCCTGCGCGGACTATTGACCGAATACGGTGAAGTGATGGGGAAGGACCGGGCTGCGTCGGACAAGGCGATATCCGCGGTGCTGGCCAGAGTCTTGGATCGCCTGCCGGCAGTGCTGGTCGACGCGTTGCGCGAGCAGTGGAATGGGTTGACGAAGCTCGACGAGCAGATCGCCGTGATCGAGCGGCGGCTGCACCGGTGGATGCTGGAGAACAAGGCGGTTAAGTCGACTACCGAGATTCCGGGCGTTGGTGTGCTGACGGCGACAGCCGCAGTGGCGACGATGGGCCAGCAGGCCGGCGTAGGAGAGATGCGGCTGCTTCGTCCTGCGCTCAGCGCACTGGGCAAATGGCCAGTTGCGACAGTTCAGCCGCCGCACGTTCCGAACGGCCTCGGTCTCGAGTACATCGGTCTTTCCCCGGATCGGCTGCTGCAGATTCGCGCCACAAAGACGGCCAACGCTTTGTGGTCAGCCATGCAGATGCTGCATGCCGGAAGCCCTCAAAACAAGCCCGGAATCACTCGGCAACGTACCTTGCCCTTGTAGGTCCGATAGCCTTCATCGGCGGAGAGAAGCTTTTCCTCTCGCAGGATCCGGTAGGCCTGCAGCATAAACAAAGCGCCATAGACCAGCAGGTTTTGAATCCCAAAATTAGCCAGCAAGAAACCAATATCGGCAATGCAGTAGCCGAGATAAATCGGGTGCCGCATGAACCGGTACGCACCGGACGAGACGATCCCGCGGTTGGCTGGCAGCAGTCCGAACGAGCGGCGCAACGACAACTTGGCGAAAATTTGCCAGCCGAGGCCAGCCACCTGCAGCGTCGTCCCGACCGCCTCCGGCACCAGGTGAATGCCGGGCGCAAGCCACACGGCGAGAAAATAGTAGGTTGCCGCGACCGTGCAGACGAAAGTCGTTGGCGTCCAGTCGCGCTTTTGCGGCGAACGTGATACGAGCGATACCCCCACCGCCGTCAGCTCCGAGATCACCATCAACATCAGCGTGATGCGCGCAGGCGCGGCGAGCCACTGCCGCATCGCGGCGTAGACGAACACGCCCATCAGCAGCACCGTCATCGCGCGCGCGACCACGTTGACGAGGAGCGTGCCCCAGTCGGTTGCCAACGCTGCAGTCATGGGTTTGGCTGGTGTCATGATGTTCTCCGCCTGGGGCATCGTCGTCTTCGTTCTGTGGATCGCTTATCCGGCGCTTACCTACTTCGCAATCCGGAGTATTTCCGAAGCGAGTCTGGAAAAACACGGCGTCATGTCGGCCGGCGTCAACGCGCTGCAGTACACCCCGACCGGCTGCTTCGGGTTGTAGCAACGCTGCAGCGAATTCGCCGTATTGGCCATGCACTTCAGTACGTCCTGGCCGATCTCCCCATTCGCGCCTTCGGGCGTCAGGAGTTCCGACCCGCGGCCGATCGCGTAGACATAGGTGCCTTCACTGCGGGCCAAGTTGGCCATCGCTTCGGCGATGTTGCGCCCAGCGTTGTTCACGTTGGCATAGTTCACCGTGCTGGTGACGACACGCGGCGTGTTCGTGATTACCGGTATCGTCTGATTGTTGAGCCACGACGTGTTGTGCGCGTTGTACCAGTTGGGCAACTGACTGATCACCTTCGACGCGTTGTTGTTGTAACAGGGCGAGCTGAGCTGCTGGCTCTGCACGTTGTCAGCGTAGAGCGCGGCCGGCGTGCTCGGCGTATCGCCGCTGATAATGGTGCCGGCTACAGAATTGCAGTTTTTGTTCGTGGTCGGGAAAATCGAGGCGAAGCTGTTGGGCGCTCCGTCCGAGAAGAACACGATGACACGCAAGCTCGACGGCTGGGTAATCACGGTGTTCAGCTGGTTGAGGGCATTCCAGTAAGCTTCCTCCGAATTGGTGCTGCCGGCAAAGTTGAACGCGTTGATGCTTTTGGTCATCGCCGCCATATCGAAGCCGCGGGCATTACCGTTGAACGGCTGGTCGACGACCGTACCGTAGGCGAAGTGGATCAGCGAAACCCGGTCGGTGAGCGGGTCGAATTGCTGCAGGAACGTAATTGCCGCCGAACGCACCGCCGGTGGCACGGCTGGGTCGGTGGCCATCGAGCCAGTGGTGTCGATGATGAGCACCAGGTCGAGATCCTTTCTGACGGTCTCTGAAGCGCTCGCCACGTTCAGCAGGTTGAAGCCGAACAGGTGCATGAAGCCGACCGGCATGCTTGCCTGCGCCGACGTGTCGATCGTAATCGTGCCCTGGTTGAAGACCACCGAGGGCGCGTTGAGCGTTGCCGTCGTGCCGAGGTAGCCCGCCGGATAGTTGGCGGCGAAGAAGCTGTTGGCAGCCGCTATGGCATTGGCCGCCTGCGCCGCCTGGGTGCTGCCGGTGGTGACGGCCTCGCCGGCGGCGATCGCGGCCGCATCGGCGGCGGCGTCGAGCTTGGCCTTGACCATATAGCCCAGCCCCGAATCGACGGCGATCCCCACCACGCCGATCAGGAGCACGATGGAAGCGGCGACGATGATGCTGACGGCGCCGCGCTGCTTATGTTTTCTGTTAAGTCTGCTGGATCTGCGCCCAGCATAGCCAGTTGTTTTCATGATGCCCCCGCAGGCCGGTCAAAACACGTTCATCGAATACAGATTGGGATTGAGCACCGTGGTCGACGCGCCGAAACCGAAGTTCGCCGCGCCAAACAGGTACTGCATCTTGTAGAAGCTTTCGACCACATAGACGATCTGGCCCGCCGCCAACTGTCCTGTCAACGCATTGGCGGTCGGAGCGGCGAGACCTGCACCAATTCCACCGCAGCTGCCGTCGCTGCCCCAGTTACCCGAACTGCAGTTCCACACGGCGCTCGAGGGTGCATAGGCACCCTGCTGCCCGTTGGGTTGCCATTCGTATTGCGCGAGCACGATGTTGCGGATCGTGCAGTTGGTGCCCTGCGCGTTGCAGTTTTCGCTGTTGCCCATGACCTCGGTGATGTAGATCATGCCGCGATTGGCCATGTCGAGCGGCGGCGTGGTCGACGCCAGATCGTTCATGATGGTTTCCATCGGGTAAGTCAGCGAGGCTCGCAACGCGAGGTTGGCGCCCTCCCGGCTCACGTTCACGAGAATCATGTTGGCCTGAATGTTGCGCGCGAGGTCGTAGGTCGGCACGGCGAGCAGCAAGAGCATTGGCAGCAGCACGGCGAACTCGATTGATGCGATGCCCGCCATCGTGCGCCGTGTTTTGAGGTGGCTCATGTGAGGAACGGTTTTCATCAGTAGCCCTCGTTACGCATGGTCGCCGCGACGGTGAACGAGTACTGCCCACCGGTGAAGAACGGCTTGATCAACGGGGTAAGAAGCGGCCACGCACAATTGAGCTGCAGCACGATCAGATCGCCGGGACCGCCGAACATGTTCGCACCATACGCTGCGGGTACGCCGTTGACCGTCACCGAGATGGCCGGGTTGACAAGGGTATAGAGTCCCATCGAGGCATCCTCGATGTCCTGGATCACGGCCAGATAGCGTTGCTGGCTGGCGGCATTCGGATCGAGGTTGCTCTGCCCGGTGACCGCATAACGTGCGCCTTCGTGCACGGCGTACTGCATCGTCAGATTGACCCAGAACATCAGCCCGAGGTCGATGATCATGCAGATCACAAAGAACAGCAGCGGCGCGACGATCGCGAACTCCACCACGGTCGAGCCGTTCTGCCCCTTGCGCGAGCGCCTGACGATCCTGCGTTTTGACCCACTCATCTTGTTCTCCCCCGCTCCGGCCTGTCGTTTCGTCTTGCTGTGTCGCGCCGAGTCATCCCCCGATTCCGCTGACCGTCGGCAACATCACGCGATAGATCTGGATCACAGCCGGTCCAAGCAGCACGATCAGAAGCGCCGGGAAAATGAAGAACATCAACGGAAACAGCAGCTTCAACGCGACTTTCGCGGCACGCTCCTCGGCAAGGTGGCGCCGCCTCGTGCGCAGCATGTCCGTCTGCACGCGCAACGCGGCGCCCACACTGGTGCCGAAACGCTCGGCCTGGACCAGCATCGCCACCAGCGTCTCCACATCGGCCACCCCGGTGCGCATCGCCAGATTGCGCAAGGCCTTGTCGCGGCTCGATCCGGCGCGCAACTCGAGCAGCACGAGTGAGAGCTCGTCGCTCAACACCTGGCTCTTCACGTGAATCTCGTCGGCCACACGCAGCATCGCCGCGTCGACACCGAGGCCAGCCTCCACACACACCGTCATCAGGTCGAGCGCATCGGGCAGGCTTTCGAAAATGTCCTGCTGCCGACGGTCGATCTGGCGCGCCAACACGACGTTCGGCAGGTAGTAGCCCAGCGTCGCCAGCAACATCAGCAGCACAGCGACCAGCGCGAGGCTGTGCGGCACGTTACTCGGCAAGCTCCCCAGCATGAGCAGCGCGACCAGCGGCAAACCGAGCGCAAATACCGTCTTCGCAGCGAAATAGATCGCCGGGGCCGCGGCGCCACGCCAGCCGGCGTTCATGAAACGCGTGCGCAGTGCGGACTTGTCCCAGCCCTCTGTGGGCAACGATAGCTTCGCCACATGCGCGGACGCCTTGGCGATCGTCTCCAGCCATTGCGGGCGCCCCTCCGCCATCGTGCTCCCGGCGCTCTCACTTTGGCCGATACCGCCGGGCGCGATTGCCTCGAGGCGCCGCTGCAAGACGTTGGGCCGTGTGATCAGCATGACGCCCAGCGCCGCGCCGAAGACGATGATGAAGGTCGCACCCAGCAACACGATCTGCATGGTGTTCATGATTTCCTCGCGAATTTGCCGCTCATTGCCGCTACGTGCAGCGACCGCTCAGACGTGGATCCGGATGACTTTACGCATCCAGACAATGCCCAACAACATGCTGACCAGCGAGACGCCGATCATCTTCAAGCCCGCGGGATCGTTGATTAGCCCCATAAAGAAGTCCGGATTGATCAGCATGATGACCCCGGCGAGAGCGAACGGCAGCGCGCCGAGAATCCATGCCGAGAGACGCCCTTCAGCCGACAGCACCTTGACCTTGCTCAGCAGCTTCAGCCGCTCGCGGATGATCTGGCTGATGCTGTCGAGGATTTCGGATAGGTTGCCGCCCGCCTCGCGCTGGATCAGCACCGCAATCACGAAGTAGCGCAGGTCCATGACCGGTACGCGCGCCACCATGTTCTTCAGTGCGTCGTTCATCGACACGCCGTAGCTGATCTCATCGAAGGTGGTCTGAAACTCGCCGCCGAGCGGGTTGGCGAGTTCTTCGCCCACCATGCCGAGCGAACTCGGGAACGAGTGCCCGGCGCGCAGCGCGCGGCTGATCAGGTCCGCTGCCTCGGGCAACTGCCGCTCGAGCACCGCGATACGTTTCGAACGGCTGCGATGCACATGCCCGAGCGGCAGCAGCGCGAACACTGCCGCGAGCGCAAGCGAAGGCAGCAGCGGCACACCGAGGCACAGCGCGACCGCCGCGGCCACACACGGCAACACGAGCGTATAGGTGAGAAACCGCCCCACCGACCAGTCGCGCCCCGACTGCAGCAGCAACCGGTCCAGCATGTGGATGCGCGGAATCGCGAGCAGCAGCTTCGTTAGCGAAGGCGAATCGCTCAGCAGCCGTGCTTTCAGAATCGACAACTGTGCGGTGCCGATTTCGCCGCCCACCGACATCGCGCGAATGCGCTGATCGAGCCGCTTGACCACCGGCCCATGATGACTGTTCCACCACAGGTAGCCCGCCTCGATCACGAGCACCACGGCGAAAAACAGCAACACGGCAAACCCAAGAAACAATCTGTTCATGACGCGCTCCCCAATACCGGCTCAGACTTCATAGCGCTTCTGCGGATCGTAGATATGGTCCGGCACGCTCACTCCGAAGGCCTGCAGCCGCTCGGTGAATTGCGGCCGCACGCCAGTCGCGCAGAAGTAGCCATTCACGTGCCCTTCACTATCCACGCCGGTGCGCTTGAAGGTGAAGATCTCCTGCATGTTGATCATGTCGCCTTCCATGCCGGTGATTTCCTGAATGCTCATCAGCTTGCGGCGGCCATCGGTGAGACGCGAGGCCTGCACGATCACCGTGATCGCCGAGGCGACCTGCTGGCGCATCGCCTTGGGCGGTAACGCGAGACCCGCCATGCTGACCATGTTTTCGAGCCGGGTCAGCGCATCGCGCGCTGTGTTGGCGTGGATCGTGGCCATCGAGCCTTCGTGGCCAGTGTTCATCGCATGCAGCATATCGAGGGCTTCGGCACCGCGCACTTCGCCGAGGATGATGCGATCCGGGCGCATCCGCAGCGCGTTCTTGACAAGCGAGCGCTGGCTGATCTCGCCCTTGCCTTCGATGTTCGGTGGCCGCGTTTCGAGGCGCAGCACGTGCTCCTGGCGCAGTTGCAGTTCGGCCGCGTCTTCGATCGTCACGATCCGTTCGTCCGCCGGGATGAAGCCGGACAGCAGATTCAGCATCGTGGTCTTGCCGCTGCCGGTGCCGCCTGAAATCAGCACGTTGATCTTCGCCTTGATCAGCGCTTCGAGCAGTTGCACCATCGGTGAGGTAAAGGTCTGGTATTCGATCAGGTCCGCCACTTTCAGCGGATTCACCGCGAAACGCCGGATCGACAGCAGCGGGCCGTCAATTGCCGAAGGCGGGATGATCGCGTTCACGCGTGAGCCGTCGGCGAGCCGCGCATCGACCATCGGCACCGATTCGTCGATGCGCCGGCCCACCCGTGAGACGATTTTTTCGATCACCTTCATCAGGTGTGCGTTGTCGTAGAACTCCACGTCGGTGGCCTCGAGCTTGCCGCGCCGCTCGACATAGACGTGATGGGCGGTGTTCACGAGGATGTCCGAGATGGTCGGGTCCTTGAGCAGCGGTTCGAGCGGGCCGAGCCCGAGCATCTCGTCCTGGACGTCCTGCACCAGTTGGCGGCGCTCGACGTCGTTCATCAGGATGTTGCCTTCCTCGATCAGCTTGCCGACCAGTTGCGCGAGCTCACGGTGGACCTGCTCGGGCGACAGATGCTGCAGCTTGTCCAGTTCGACGCGCTCGATGATCGCTTCATGGATCTCCATCTTGAGCTGCTGGTAAGCGCGCCGCGCCAGCCCGCTGTTCGAGGCCGAGTCTGCGGCGCCATTCGCCGGGCGCGTGGCGGTCGGCTCCGCTGCGACGGCTACATCCGCCGCAGCGAGGCTCGGTGCAATCAGCGCCTCGGCGGCCTGCTTGAAAAGGTGTTCGCGCAGTGACATGGTGGTGCTCCGGTTTGGATCTCAGGGTGGCGCGTTCAGGTTGGCTCAGGTCGCTTCAGGCAGATTCACATAGCGTCACGTAGGACTAGGCTGAGTCCGCGGCCTGGCCCGGAACAGCTTCGTCAGCACCGAGTTGCCCGACGCCTTGGGCGCCGGCGCCAGGCTATCGGCGAGTTCGGCAAGGCTCTTCGAGATCGGGCTGCTCTTCTGCAGCTTGAGCACCGGCACGCCCTGGTTGACCGAGTCGAGCACCGGGCGGGCGTCGTGCGGCAGTACCTTCGAGACCTTGGCGCCGATCACGTCCTCGACGGTCTTCAGGTCGATCTGGCCGCGCTTGTCATACTGGTTGACGAGCACCCGCACACGCTCGGCCGGATAACCGAGCGACTGGAACAGATGCATCAACCGCTGCCCGGCGCGAATGTGCGGAACGCTCGAGCGCAGCACCGGAAAGATCAGGTCGCTGTGGTCGAGCGCAAAGATCGACACCGGGTTCACGCTCTGGCCGACATCGAAGATCACGACGTCGTACTCATGGCGGATCAGTGCGACGATCCGCTCGAGGTGGGCGACCTTGATATCGCCCGCCTTGACCGGATCGCCCGCCCCGGCGAGCACATCGAAGTTGGGGTAAGCATGGGTCAGGCAGGCATCGAGAAACGACGCATCGAGACGTTCGATCTGCGCGCAGACCTCCGCGATGGTGGCGGGCGGAGTCTTGTCGCAGACCAGACAGGCGGCGTCGCCGAACTGCTGGTTCAGATCGACGAACAGCACGCGCTTGTTGCGCAGCGTGGCGAGCGCGTAGCCAAGGTTGGCGGCAATGAAAGTGGTGCCGCTGCCGCCCTTGCACGACACGAACGACAACACCTGGCCGTCGTGGCGCGCCGCCTCGACGTGACGCCCGGCGACGCGTTTGAGGTCGGCTACGAAGCTGTCGCGATCGATCGGCCACAGCGCGACGTTGCGCACGCCGGCGCGCATCGCCTGGATGAGTATGTCGTGCGACGGTGCCGGCGTAACCAGCGTGCAGA
The DNA here is from genome assembly GCF_009690905.1 of Paraburkholderia madseniana. Lineage (GTDB taxonomy): Bacteria > Pseudomonadota > Gammaproteobacteria > Burkholderiales > Burkholderiaceae > Paraburkholderia > Paraburkholderia madseniana. Next base: position 41,742 of record NZ_VOSW01000030.1, on the reverse strand, counting down.
CTAGCTCGCGATGGCGGTTCGACAGCTTTTCGAGCGAGTCGATATCGTCCTGCGTCAAGTGATAGCCGTCGAAGATCAACAGGTCCGCGGCTTGCAGCGCGTCCTTGTCGGCGCACACCTGCTTCAGGCCCACTGCCAGCGTCCTGAGTTGGTGTCCCACACCGCTGGCGGCAATCACCGCAGCGATCTGCTGAGCGCGCCCCAGGTCCGATGAAACTAACAGGATATTGATCATTTCTTTTGCTCCGCTTCGCATGTCCGCTTCCGGCTGTGCCTCGCCACGGCAAGTGTTACGGCGTCCCGCTGGTATTACTCGTGCCGAGCCCAACCCCATACGGCGTGCCGACAATCGGCGGTTGCGCGAACGTCTTGCTGTAATGGAACATCGAGGCCGCCGCCGCGCCGCCGTCGAGCCCGGCGACCGGGTCCGTGTTGCTGCTCGCCTGCGGGTTCAGAATCTGCGCTGCGGTGATCTGCTGGATGGTCTCGCCGAAATGCGCGTCCCAGTGCGGCGTCGAGGTCAGGCAGCCGGCGAGCGACAGGCTGATGCCTGCGCATACGCTGGCGCGAATCAATGGTTTGAGCGTTTTCATGTTCGGCCCCAGTTCAAGGTGAAGTTCGTGAGCACTGCGGTGCGGTTCAAGGCGCCTTCCCGGTAGGGGGCGGCAGCGCCGGGCCGCTGGCGGGTGGATTGGCGACCGCGTAGACATCCGGCTTCGCGCTGTCGTCGCTGCCATGCGGGGCAGCGCCTTGTGCACTCTGCGCACCCATTGCCGCCACGTTGCTGACGCGCTGACTTGTGCTGTTGTCCAAGGTCGTGTCGGACGTGCCCAGCGGTCGGGACGGCGCAACCGGTGCAGGCGCAGCCGCGGGCAGCGGGCCGGAGGTGGTGGCCGGCAGGGCCGGGGCGGGTGCCGTCGACTGGCCGCTGGGGGCCGGAACCATGACGCCGTGGTCAGCGGGAGCAACCGTGCCGCCGTTCGAACCAGCCGCGACACCAGGCGCAACCGCAGGCAGTGCGGATTGCGGTGCACCTGCCGCAGGCGGCGGCGTATGCGACGCCTTGCTGCCTTCCATGTTGCCGGTCAGCAGGACGCCTGCCTCGTTGACCTCGCCGAAGTGATCGGTCGGCAACGTGTAGTTGGCCGGCAACGGCTTGACGAGGTGCGGCGTCACGACAAACACCAGTTCCGTGCGGTCCTGCTTGAAGTTCGTGCTGCGAAACAGGGCACCCAGCACCGGAATTTCACCGGCACCCGGCAGCGCGTTGATCGTGCCCGTGATGTTGTTCTTGATCAGGCCGCCAATCGCGAAGCTCTGACCGTCGAGCACCTGCAAAGTCGTAGAGGCGCGGCGCGTCGTGATGAGCGGCAATACCGCGGTGGTGTTGCCGGACGACGAGGTAACCGTGGCGCCAGTCGGCGACAGGTCCGACACTTCAGGCGCCACCGTCAGGTTGATGCGGCCGCCTTCGAGCACGGTCGGTGTGAACGTCAGGCCGATACCGAAGTCCTCTTCCTGCAACGTAATCGTGGTGGTGCCGTTGGCCGTCTGCGCAACCGGGATGAACACCTTGCCGCCAGCGAGAAAACTTGCCTGCTGGCCGCTAATGGCCATCAGGTTCGGTTCCGCGAGCACCTTGACCAGTTGATCGCTCTTTTGCGCATCGACCGCGAGGCCGAACGGCAGCTTGTTCGACTTGACCGCAAAGCCCTTGCCCGCGCCGCCGCTCAGGAAATTGGCGAGCAGACCGAAGGTCCAGCTGCCGAAGCTGCCATTCAGGGTCGCCTCCGCACCGAGTTCGTCGATCAGGGTCTTCGAGACTTCCGCGACCTTCACTTCCAGCATCACCTGTTGCGGCGCGCCCACCGTCAGCATGTTGATGATGCGCAGGTTTTTGTCGGCAGGCTGGATGAGGCCGCCACCGCCCGCTCCGGCCGCGGCGGCTGCGCCGCTTGCGCCCTGGGCCTGCACGACCGGCTTGGTAGCGCGCTGCACGAACGCGTTGGCCAGTTCGAGAACCCGCTGCACCTTGACGGCATCCGCCACGGTGCCGCTTAGCACGAGGCTGTCGGCGGCCGCGCTGACGCGCACATCGTGTTCTTCCGGCATCAGCGAAGCCAGCGTCGCCTGCAGGCCACCCGGGTCGACGCCCACCACCACGTCGATCACGCTGCACGAGCCGCTGCGGCCCTGGATGATCATGTTGGTCGCGCCGACGTCGGTGCCGAGCAGGTACAAGGTCTGCGGCGACACTAGCATTGCCTGAACGATATCCGGGTTGCCCACCGTACGGGTGCGAACCGGCTCGGGTAGCGCGACCATCGTCGACTTGCCGACTGCGACGCCGACGGTGCTATGTTGGCGCACTTCGCCGGTACAGCTCGGTCCCTTGATCTGGCCTGCCTCGGCAGCCGTCGCAGCGGCGCGGCTCACGCCGATCGTGAGGTTCACCCCGTTCGCCGCCACCGTGAGCGGCTTTGCGGCATCAGCCCCCGCCGATTGCGCCTCGACCGGCGCGCTGCACAGGCTCACGCAGGCCAGTGCCACCAGCGTGATGCGCGCGGCGTGCCGCGCCCGTGCACTGTGCGGATGGCACCGTTCGATGCAGCGCGTGTCGCTGTCATGAATATGGTTCATTTGCATTCCCCCGGATGAGGCCACTAGCCGGATTGGCCAGCCTCGATCAATTCTTGTTGTACTGTGCCCGACTCGTGCCGCCTGGTCTCGCGGCACGATTCAATCAGAAGCATTCCTGACCGTTTTGCGTGCCTGTAATCACGCGGATGCAATTGCCCGGCCGCGCCGCCGCCACCCGCTGGACAACCCGCACGGCCTTCACTTCGGGCTTCGGCGCAACCACGGCGACCGGCTCCCTCAGCAGCGAGACCTTGGTCGCACCGCCGGTCATCTCGTCGGCGGTGTCCACCTGGTTACGCAGCACCAGCGACAGCGTGCCGACGCTGCGAGCCAGATCGATCTTTTCCGCCTGTTCGGGCGAGACTTCGAGCGTGACCGCATTGACGACCCGCGGCTTGGTGTCGTCGCGGCTCACCTCTTGGGCGACGGCCAGCACGAGAATCTTCTCGAGCACGATCTTCGAGATGTTGCGGTCCTGCGAATCGCCTGGCGTGGCGCTGCCACCTTTTTGCGTGTTGACGATGATGTCCACGTAGTTGCCCGGCAGCGCGAAGCCGGCTACACCGATCACGTCGTTCACGCGCACCGTGATCGCCCGCTTGCCATCGCCGATCACTGCGGACAGGCCGCCCAGCGTGCCGAGCGGCGCGAGCTTGGCTTCCAGCAGCGGTTCGCCGCGTTGCGCGCTTGTCTTCAGCACCCGGCCGTCGAGCTTCTGCAGGTCGCTGAACGCGCCGGCCGGGATGCTGCCGGCGGGCCAGTCGACCAGCTTGACGAACTCGGGCGTCAGGCGCTGTCCGAGGTTGATGTCGGTGGACGCGACGGCTACCCGGGTCGATGGGGTCGCCTGGGTTTGCACCCAGCGCGACGCAAACAGTACGGCCGCCAGCGCAGCGATCGTCGCCACCGTCAACATCGCCAGCGCTCTCATATTTTTCATGTCGCACTCCTTAACGGATTGACTCGTCAGGCTCGCGCCTGCACTGCTATAAATTCAGATCAGGAAAGACTGGCGGCAGTTAAAAAGGCGCCGCCGCGCAGAAAAGTGGACGGGGCGAATCAGGAGGGAGCGAGGTTCAACGCCGGCGTCGAAGCGCGCCGCAGTCAGCCGCTTCACGGGTGCCGGACACCGGTCGTATCGACCTGGCCTCCCCATCCGGCAGGTACCGTCCCCCCTGAAGCGGTGAAGCAACCGGTCTACAGCAGACGGAGGAACACCCGCCTCTATCTCCTGACTGCCGGTCGGGCCGTTGAATTCGCCCATTCTTGAACCCCGTACCAAGAAAGCCTTTCTGTGAAGGCATGCTTTTTGTTGTTAGTTGTCCCCGTCGCGCCCTTCAATGCGGGCTTGATCGTTCGACAGACCTGTATTCGTTTCTGTGCTTCTTCTGTGTCTCTTCGGCGCTTCGCCCGTGACGCCCTGGTCTTCGTGCGACACCGCCTTCTAGTGCAACAACACCATCACAGACATCGTCCCTAGCGCGATGGCCACACCGTAGGGCAGCCGGCCGAGCGATGCTTCGCTCGTTGCCCCTTGAACCTTGTGCTGTGCCAAACCGGCGAACATCAGGAACAGGCTGTTGCTCGCGTGGCGCAACTGGCGCCGGTGAACCACCACGACCAGCGACCAGAGTCCGCCCACCACGAAGGTCGCGAGCGCGATCAGCAGCACCGCGGACGGTCCGGCCAATGCGCCAAGCGCGCCCATCAACTTCACGTCGCCCGCGCCGAAGGCGCGCAGCAGGTAAAACGGAAGCAGTACCGCGATGCCCGTCGCCAGTCCTTCCAGTCCCTGCAACACGCCTGCACTTCCGCCATGCGCAGTCCACTGCACCGGCACCGCCGCGATCAAACCGAGCAGGACCAACACGTTCGGGATGCGCCGCGTGCGCAGATCGAATGCAGCGGCAGCGATTACCAGCGTGAAGACACACAGCCCAGTGGGAAACGCGAAAGTGTTCATGGCAAGACCTGTTGAATTCTGTGGTTCGAAGTCCGGGGGCGGCGTTGCGGGAGCCTTTCCAGGCACGCCGACAGCGCCAGCTCACCCGAACCCTCCGGCTCGTCAACCGCTGCTCGCGGCATCGATTGACTCTCCGGACGGCCCCTGCGATTCAACCATTCACGTTGGCCGCAGCGGTCTTCAACTGCGCCCCGACGTTGGCGAACAGCGTGTTCAGGCTCGTCCCCGCGAGCGTGGCGCCGGCGATGATCATGACCGCGATCAGCCCGGCCAGGAGGCCGTACTCGATCGCAGCGACACCGTCTTCTTCACGGACAAAGCGCTTTACTTCGTTGATGATCGTTTTCATTTTCAGTCCTCGTTGCGTTAAAAAACTTAGAGAGAAGAAAGCACCCGCTGCGGGCCGGGTACAGAAGCATTGGCCGGTTTTAACGGCCCGGGCAAGGTGCGGCTCGAGCGGCGCCGTCCGGTTGGGCCATGCGAAGCATTCACAAGGAGTGCATCACATCAGCATTGCCAGGTGGTGCATCGAATCCGTCCTTGCCTCGTTCCAGGCGCCGGGCCAGCCAATCAACCGGCCATCCCAGCCCGGCCTCCGGGGTTCGCCTCGCCGTATCGGCATATCGCGACCTCGAGGTCCGTTGTTGCCGCTTGACTGTTTCCCCGACAGCAGTCAAGCGGTACCTGAATCTGAATCTGCGTCTACTGCGTTGCTACTCGGTGCAGGACGTTTAGCGACGACTGTGCCAGGTACCCGGGAAGCCTTGTATTTGCTGGGCCGCAGGACTCCCAGCCGAAATCCGCCTGCATAGCTGAGGGCGTCGTCGACCAAACTGTTTCAGTGAAGCCACTCAACCGAAACGCGAATTTCGCGTAACGCGTAGCGTTCTGTTCGCTGACGCACAAAGCGACCCGCAGCGCGCGGAGTCGTGCGTAATGGCTGAGAGCACACTGCAGCCTTGGTCAGAGGAAACGCAACGGGCGCTGGTGCGCGGCGCCATGCAAAAGATAGGTGGGGTGGCGCACATAGACAGGAACGTCTCAACATTGAGACGGCTCCACTCACTTAAATAAGGAAAGCGAAAAGCAGTTGGCGGAAAATGCGCTGTTGCGCAAAGGTTTGCGCAACACCAATAAAGTGCCGGCAATATTGCCTTGGACACCGATGGGCGCACGGGTTCCGGTCAAAATTTTCGTTCTGAGCGAGACTCCATCGGCCGGCAATAGCACCGCTGACCCGCTTTCTCAAAGTTGAGACGAAACGCCAGCCGGTGGTCTCACTCGCCCGTGGCGCTGCGTGTCGGGGCGGCACGATGCTGGATTGATGCACGCCTATCGGGAGCGGAAGTCATCGGCGATCTGAAAGTCGTAAAAACTGACGGCGCAAAAGTGCTTTTTCTTCCGGTATTTTCTTCGAATTCATCTCTCTAGAGCCTGGTTTTCTTCGGTTCTTCTTCGGCCCTTTCTGTCGCTGTGCCTGGTGTTTTGTCTGTTCTTCGCGCACGCGCGACGTCGGCTCGGCTCGCGCGCGGCGGCGCATGATCGGCGCCTTGGGGGCCGGTCCATGAAACACCGAAGACAGCGTAAGTGCCTGGGTTGCGAGGTGTTGTTCCGGTCGGACCCGCGCAATGTACCTCTGTGCTCTTCGCTACCGCGGTGGATATCATCAACTCGGTGAACGCCGCGTACGCACATGGCGGGCTCAAACGCGAGCTGCGCCGCTACGTCAAACCGCGCGTGCTTATCGTGGACGAGCTGGGATTTTTACCCATCGACAAACAGGGTGCCGACGCGCTGTTTCAGATCATCAGCCAGCGCTATGAGCACGGCGTGACCATCACTTCCAATCCCGCGTTTAAGCACTGGGTTGATATCTTAAATCACGACAGCACGTCGACCTCCGCGTTGCTCGATCTCGTCCTCCATCATGCCGAGACCGCCGTCATCGAAGGCAAAAGCTATCGCATGAAAGACCAGCGTGATCCTTTTACGTGAATTTGTGGCCGCCGCAGACATCGACTGAACTATGTATTTCGATGCATTCTTACATAGTTTCAGCGAGTGCCTCCAAGTCCTCTAGTTGCTGGTGTTCCAGTCAACCGCCCACTAACTATGTATGAATACGGTACAGGTCAACGCGGCCGGAAGCCAATAACGAGCAACAGAAGGCAAGGACCACGAGATGAAGACCGATCAAACAAAACGACGGGCCCACCGTCGCCACAGCGGCGCCGGCTTCACGTTCCCGGCAGCACCCACATCGATCATTCGTTGCGCGCATCGTCGCGCCGACAATGATCTCCACGGACCCTACGCGTGGCAATTCGCCAGGCGCACGCTTCGTGATCTGTTTCCTCGCAGCGACTCTTCCGACACGAAAGGTTTGCACGCATCCGCGTGTACGCCGACACGGTCGGCCTAGACTCGGCGCCCTTTTTTCTGCAGTGCCAGCAGTACCTTCCCTCAGCCAATTCTGGCCAAGGGTTATTAATTAGCCATCCAAAGGAGTTAGCCATGCAACATATCATCGCCCAAGCCAAGCGTTTCGTTCGTGACGAAGATGGTGTAACCGCTATCGAATACGGACTGATCGCATCACTGATCGCCGTGGCCATCATTGTCGCCGTAACGCTCGTTGGCACAAAGCTGACTGGGGTCTTCAACACGATCGCGAGTGACCTGTAAGCGGCGGGCCGACGGACAATGACCAGCCGTTGATTTGTCCGTCTCCGCCGGGTCCTCGATTCTCGCAGGACTCCCCCAACCAAGACAGGAGTGACCTATGAATGCGATGAGAGAAGCAGCATCGCGCGTCACGCTGCTGCAGCTCTTCCGGATCGACGCAGCCCGTACCAGACGTTTCGTGTTGGACGAACAAGGCGTGACAGCCATCGAGTACGGCCTTATCGCCGCACTAATCGCGGTGGCCATCATCGTTGCCGTAGCGCTAGTCGGGACAGATCTGAACGCGGTGTTCAACACCATCTCAAGCGATCTGTAGAGACGGGATTTGACGGGTGAGCGGTTTTCCGTCTCTCCCGTCTTCCCCAGAATCATTGCGTGTTCCACCGTCGACAGAAACCGACGACGAATCAGTTCGGGAGATAGCCATGCACGCATGGAGCGACATCTATCAGCACATCGCGACCAAGGTCACGGCGGCACGTTCATAAACGCAGACAAAACTCATCGAGACCCGCCATGTTTCTGCCCCCACAACCCATTCCTGCATGTGTGATTGCGCTGGCCATCGTGACAGCCAGCACGGATCTCACTTGCCGGCGGATTCCGAACCGGATCATCGCGATCGGCCTCGCCGCTGCACTTATCGTGCAGATCCGGCTGAACGGCCCGCTTGCCGGAAGTGCGGACTGGCTCATGGGCGCCCTGACCGGGTTCGCGGTGCTGCTGCCCTTCTATCTGTTGCGGGGCATGGCCGCCGGCGACGTGAAACTGCTTCTGACGATCGGCGCCTGGGTCGGGCCGGCGATGACCGTCCGTATCGCCCTGGCAACGTTCATCGCGGGCGGGATCTGGTCACTGTGTGTCACCTTGCGGCGCCGTCGCGCGAGGCAATTGCTCGTGAATCTCTGGTGCATCGTAAGCAGCATGTGGACCCCCGGACGACAGATAGCCGGGATTCCTCAGTACCAGCAGATCGAATCGGTTGGATCACTGCCCTACGGCGTTGCCATTGCCGCAGGGACTTTAGGCGTGTTGTTCGCATCGGCTGCATAGCCGAAGAAATCCGGGGTTGCCGCCAGCATGGACAGCCGAACCGTACAGCCTGTGATGCCGGTCGCAAACCGGGCAGGAGAAAAGAGCGATGAACCAGCAGAACATTGAAAACGGGAGTGTCGCACAGGTTACGCACCTTCCTGAGCCTGAGCCGTCGTACGGCCGTCATGCGGAAGAATCCACCGTGTCGCTGCGTGCTCCGCGCACGCTCGCTGAAACCGGACTGCCGCAGGAGTTCGTGACACGGCTCGTACTCAAGTCCGTCCTGCTGCACGGCAAGTCGAGTTTCGCGGATCTCGCCGAACGGCACAAGTTGTCGGTGGGGGTACTCGACGACGTGCTGGCATTTCTCGTGCGCGAGCACCTTGTCGAGATCACCCACCGCGGCGCGAATGACATCGACGTGCAGCTTCGCCTCACGGACAGCGGCCGCAATCTCGCACAAGACGAAATGACGCGCTGCAGATATTGCGGCCCCGCCCCCGTCGAGTTCGACGACTATGCAGCAAGCGTGCGCGAACATTGGGTTCGTTGGATCCGCATCACGCAAGGTGACGTAAGTTCGGCATTTCGCGACGTGGTCGTCGATCACGCGTTGCTCGGTGCAGCGGCGACATCGCTCAATGCCGGGCGGCCTTTGATGCTGCACGGCCTCGCAGGAAGCGGCAAAACGTTCCTCGCCGAGCGGCTCGGACTGCTGCTGCGCGGCAACGTGCCGATTCCCTATGCGCTCTACGTCGGCGGCGAAATCGTGCAGCTTTACGATCCACTCGTGCATCGCGACGCACCCGAGCAGAGCCAGACGCAGACGAGCGACCGGCGCTGGCGCATGTGCCGCCGCCCGGTGGTGATCTCAGGCGGCGAGCTGACGCTCGAAGCGCTCGACCTGCGCCATGACGCCACGGCCGGCTTCTACCAGGCACCACCGCACATGAAAGCAAACATGGGTCTGTATATCGTCGACGATCTTGGGCGCCAACGCATCGCGCCTCACGACCTGCTCAACCGCTGGTTGATGCCGCTCGATCGGGGTGTCGATCAGTTCACGCTGCAATCCGGCTCGCGCTTCGTTGCGCCCTTCGACGTATGGCCGGTGTTCTCCACCAATCTTGCTCCGGCCCAATTCGACGACGCATTCCTGCGCCGGCTCGGCTCGAAGCTGTACGTCGGACCCTTATCGGTCGACGACTATCGCGCGGTCTTCAACGCGCGTTGTGCTGCACTCAAGCTCACTGCTACGCAAGCCTCATTCGATTACCTGCTCCACAACCTGCATCTCCCGACCGGCAAACCGTTCCTGGCCTGCTATCCAGGCGATCTGCTCAATCTGGTCTCCGCCACGGCGCACTACCGCGGCACGGCGCGCGAAGTGACGGGGGATGGACTGCGCGAAGCATGGCACAGCTATTTCGGCACCGCGATGGACCACGACAGTACTTACCCACCTACGGCCGACCGGCCGGGCCAACAGTTAGCCGCCGGTTGACCGGCAAGTGTCCAACGACCTACGCAGGAGTATCACCATGAAAAACAGTCGCGCTTTAGTCATGCTGGCCGTCGCCATGCTGGCCGGTCTGGCCGCCGTGGTCTTCGCTTCTCGATGGCTGATACAAACCTCGTCGAACGCGGTTACGCCTATCGCGGTTGCGGCGGGCGATGTCAGTCTCGGCGAGCCGCTCAACGCCAGCCTGATCCGCACCGTCAACTGGCCGACGGGAAGTGTGCCGCCGGGTGCATTCACCGATCCGAAATCGCTCGAGGGCCGTGTGGTGCGTACGAGTCTCGGGCGCGGCGAGCCCGTGATCGAGGCGAAGCTCGCACCGATCGGCACCAAAGGCGGCCTCTCCGCTGTCATCGGCGAAGGTAGCCGCGCCATCACGGTCCGCGTCAACGACGTGGTCGGCGTAGCGGGCTTCGCGCTGCCGGGCAACTACGTCGACGTCATCGTGAACACTCAGGAACCGGGCAAGAGCGACGCTCAGCAAAGCATCTCGAAGATTGTGCTGGAAAAGATCCTGGTGCTCGCGGTGGCCCAGCAGGTCAATCGCGACGACACGGCGCCGAAGGTCGTCAACGCGGTCACGCTCGAAGTCACGCCTGACCAGGCGGAAAAACTCGACCTTGCGCGCAGCGTCGGCACGTTGTCGCTGGTGTTGCGCAACCAGGTTGATAAGGCGATGCAGGCGACCGGCGGCGCCACGAAGTTCACGCTGCTCGGCACACCTGCAGCGGTACCGGCCTCGGCACCTGCCGCTTTGCCCGCGCGTCCGGCGCGCGTGCACTACGCCGCACGACCAGCGGCGAAGCGAGATTGCGTGGGCGTCCTCTCGGGTGCGTTGGGCAGTGTCGAATGTTTCTAGGGCGGATGCGGCGGCGTCTGCGAAGACGAGCCGCTGCAACTGGCACCACTAAGGCAAATAACGGAAGTCTCGATCGACCGATGTCGAGAAACGGGGGCAGGAAAATGAAAACGAAACTGAGGTTCTCAACCGGTGGTGCGATACGTAACCGCTCGCTGAGCGGCGTCGTACTCGCCTCGGCGTTGTGCACCGGATTGCTTGTCGCACAAAACGGCTCAGCGCAGGAAGCGCTCGAGAGCCCAGTGCTCGCGAAGGCCCGGCCGAATGCGCCGTTGCCGGTGGGCCGCGCGCCAACGCCGATGATGGTCAGCATGGCGCCAATGCCGGCTGGCGGGGCAGCCGGCGCATCCGTGCCAATGCGCGGCCCGAACTGCACTGGAGAGATCCACGAAGAAACCAGCGTCGTCGTGCCGGTCGGCAAGTCGACACTCTTGCCGCTCGCCGAACCGGCACGCAATCGCACGCTCGGCAATCCGACGATCGTGCAAGCCACGCTGGTGTCGCCGCGCACGCTTTACCTCGTCGGCATGGCGGTCGGCACGACCAACATGATCGTTCAGGGACGCAGCGGCGGATGCCAGATTATCGATGTGATCGTCAACATCGACGCCAACGGCTTGCAGCAATCGCTCGGACAACTGTTGCCCGGCGAGCGTGGCATCCGCGTATCGACCGCTGCGGGCAACCTGGTGCTCGGGGGAAGCGTGTCGAGCTCGCCGGCTGCCCAGCAGGCGCTGGAGATCGCGAAGGCCTTTGCGAGCGCACAGCCCACCCAGCAATCGCAGAGCGGAACCGGTGTCCTCGGCAACGGGACTCCCGTGAATCAGCAGAGTTCGAGCACCAGCAAGCCGGCCGAAGTGATCAACATGATGACGGTCGACTCGCCGCAGCAGGTGATGCTCGAAGTCAAAGTCGCCGAGGTGTCGAAGACGCTCATCAACCAGATGGGCGCGGCGCTCAACATTCAGGGTGGCTTCGGCTCATGGAGCGGCGTGCTCGCGAGCAACCTGCTGGCCGGTGTAACGAGCCTCATCTCGGGCAGCAAGGCGAACAACCGCCCGTTAAGCTTCGCCATCGACGCGCAGAAGACGGACGACCTCGTCAAGATCCTCGCCGAACCGAACCTCGTCGCCATCAGCGGCCAGGAGGCTACTTTCCTCGCCGGTGGCAAGATCTTCATTCCAGTGCCGCAGAGCAGCAGCACGGGGGCGACGACCATCACCCTGCAGGAAGAGGAGTTCGGTGTCGGCCTGAAGTTCACGCCGACCGTTCTCGCCAACGGCCGCATCAGCCTGAAGGTCGCACCTGAAGTGTCCGAGCTGTCGCCAACCGGCATCACGCTCAGCGCGACTAACGTGAGCGGTGTGTCGATTCTGCCGCTCATCACGACGCGTCGTGCATCCACGATGGTCCAGATGAACGACGGCGAGTCGTTTGCGATCGGCGGCCTGATGAAGAGCAACGTGACCGGCGCGCTGAAAGCCATTCCCGGCATCGGCGAAGTGCCGGTGCTCGGAGCGCTGGCACGCAGCACGTCATTCCAGCAGGACCTCACGGAACTGGTGTTCATCATCACGCCGCATCTCGTCAAGCCGCTGCAGACCGCCGACCTGCCGCTGCCGACGGACAGCTTCTCGCAACCGAACGAAGCCGACGTCTACGCAACCGGCAACATGGAAGGCCGTCACCCGAAAATGCGTGCCGCGCCTGCCGGCACTGCCCCGGCTGCCTCGCCCATGCCAGCCCCGGCTTCGGTGAGCCCGGCGGCACCGCTGCCCTCGCCCGCACCGGCGCCGCAACCGCCCACCGGGCCCGTTGCGACGGCGTTGCCGCAGCCCGGCCCGCAGGCCGCGACGCCCAGCGCCGACCGGTCGCGCCCCATGCCGGATACGGCGGCGGGCTCGGCGGCGCCGCTAACGGACACGCCACGATCCGCGGACGCCGAACAGGCGGCCCGCGCCGCCCGTATCGAAAGCGCCGCGGCACGGATCGCCTCCCGCAAGGTTCCGCAAGAAGTCGCGAACGCGGACGCTTCCACCCACGCGATCGAACATTGATGTGATGCCAAGGGGAATCTCATGAAACAAGAACACTTTGCTTTCGCACGCTGGGCCGCGCTCATCGTGCCGGTCTGTGCAGCGCTCGGCGGTTGCATGTCGAGCACGCCGATCTGGGACGCGCATTTTGGCGAGGCGCTCAAAACCGTCACTCAGGCGCAGATCATCGATCCGCACGCGGCAGAACACGCTCAGGCGGCTCAGAGCATGGACGGCAAGTCCGCCGCTTCGGCGATGGACACCTACGACAGATCATTTCAACAACCCCCACCGTCGCCGAACGCGTTTGTCATCGGCATCGGAAGCGGGGGCGGCGGGGCCAGCGGTCAGTAAGAACAATATGCTCGGGGGGGCGTCATGCGTAGCGTCAATCAGTCAGGCAGGTGTGGTGCGGCTCGTCGAGGCGAGCGCGGCGCAGTGTCCATCATCGTCGCGTTGTCGCTCGTGGCGCTGATCGGCTTCGTCGGCCTCGCGCTCGATCTCGGCAAGCTGTACGTGACCCGAAGCGAGTTGCAGAACAGCGCCGATGCCTGTGCGCTGGCCGCCGCACGCGATCTCACCGGTGCAACAGTCAATCTGTCTGTCTCCGAGGCGGCCGGCATCACTGCCGGCCACCTCAACTACGCGCTGTTCCAGAGCGGCGCCGTGCAGATGACAACAGACAGCAGCGTGCTGTTCAGCGATTCGCTGAGCAACCCGTTCCTGCCGAAGAGTTCCGTCGCCACCCCGGTGAACATCAAGTACGCAAAATGCACAACGTCCAAGGCGAACATTGCAAACTGGTTCATCCAGGTGCTTGGCGCGTTCAGCGGCACGAGCGTAGCTAATGCAACCGTTTCCGCTACGGCCGTTGCAACCGTCGGTGCCGCGCAAACCACCTGTGCGATTCCGGCGTTCATCTGCAAGGCCGGAACGGAGACTACGCCGCCGACCGCAGGCGAGACGTATACGGTCGGGCAGTGGATCGCGTCGAAAATCGGCGCCTCTCCAGCATACGGACCAGGCAACTTCGGCTGGGCCGCCCTCGACGGCAGCAACAGTGCCAATTCGATCAAGAATGAATTGACTGGAAATTTTTGCTCCTTGCCCGCCACCGGCGCGAACATCGGCTCGACAGGCAACATGGTCGCCGACTCAGGCGCCTGGAATACACGCTTTGGTATCTACGGCACCTCGTTCAAGGGACCTGCCGACGGCCAGCCCGATTTCACCGGATACGCTTACACCGCAACAACGTGGACCGCGCAGAGCAACGCATATAGCGACTTCGTCAACGAGCGCAAAACGTTTCAGCCCTATCAGGGCGACAAGGTCACCGGCTCCAACACCAAAGGCACGTACAGCGCCAGCAACTACCCGCTCGGCGCCGACCGGCGTCTCGCACTCGCCCCCGAACTGGATTGCGGCGTGCTGGCGAGCAGCCACCAGGCTCCGGTCATTTCCTGGGATTGCGTGCTGATGCTCGACCCGATGGACTCCGGCGGGACGGCCGGCCCGGTCCATCTGGAGTACCGCGGTTCGTCGTCGGCGCCGGGAAGCCCGTGTGCAACGCAGGGTGTGCCTGGTTCCGGCAGTTCGGTCGGGCCGCAAGTACCAGTATTGCTGCAATAGGGGACTGTCATGAACAAACGCTCTACCCGTCCAGCACGCATGCGCGGTGTCGCCGCGGTGGAATTCGCCATCGTGCTGATTCCGCTCGTGATGCTCGTCGCCGGCGTGGCCGAATTTGGCCACGCAATTTATCAGTACGAAGCGCTCACGAAAGCCACGCGCGATGCCGCTCGCTATCTGTCCACCTACCTGCCGAGCGATAGCGCCTACCCGCTCGCGCAGGCCCAGTGTCTCGCCGTCTATGGCAGTACGACCTGCGCGGCGCCGGGCAGCGGTACGGAGCTCGTAACCGGTTTGACGACCTCGATGGTGATCGTGTGCGACAGCGCGCACACGACCAGTTGCGCCGATGCCTCCGACCCGGCGCAGTTCACCAACGTCCCGACCTATGACAACAACAACGGAACCGGGCCTTCGAACGCAGCCGGCAGCATCAATCTTGTCGAAGTCAAGATCAAGGGGTATCCGTACTCCCCGATCCTGAACTACTTCAATCTGTCTACGCTGAAGTTCGGCAACATCGTCACCGTGATGAGGCAAGTGTCATGAACCCGAGCCCCGTTTCCCAGCCACTTCGGCTACGCGCACAACGCGGTGCTGCCGCCGTGGAGTTCGCGCTGGTCGCAGGCATCTTGTGCACCTTGCTGATCGGCGTTTGCGAACTGAGCCGTGCGCTTTTTTACTGGAACACCGCGAGTGAAGCGGTGCGCCTCGGCGCACGTACCGCCACGGTCTGCGATGCCGATGCCACGGTGATCAAAAGCAGGATCACAAAC
The DNA here is from genome assembly GCF_009690905.1 of Paraburkholderia madseniana. Lineage (GTDB taxonomy): Bacteria > Pseudomonadota > Gammaproteobacteria > Burkholderiales > Burkholderiaceae > Paraburkholderia > Paraburkholderia madseniana. The sequence continues at coordinate 26,597 of NZ_VOSW01000030.1, read as the reverse complement.
CTGCTGCCGTTGCTCGCCACGTCCAACGTGAGCGTTACGTACACACCCTCTGGTTGCGACTCCGACGCCGCCACTGCACGCAGCACGTGCACGTTAGTCACCGTCAGCGTGACCAACGTCAGCGTGAAAACCATGATTCCGTTCGTGCCCCTCACGCTCAAGATGCCACCGCTCACCACCACCCTGCCGCGCGAAAGTCTCGCGACGTCGACAGGCGGCACCGTCTGTCAATAACACAACATATCCAGGCAGCCACGACCATGATCAACATTCTCATCACTTCGGAAAACGCCGCACGGTTGTCCCAGATCGTGAGTCTGATCGGCGAATGCGGCAACTATCGCACCACCCGCGTGGCCGGCAGACCGTCGTCGCTAGTAGAGCGCGGCGATAGCCTCGACGCCTTCGACGTGCTGATCGTCGACGCTTCGTCGCTCGAAACCGCCGAGCTTCCGGTTGTCGGCAAACTGTGCCAACGGCGCCCGCAGGTCACATCGATCCTGCTGATGCCCGATGCGTCGCCACAGACGCTGATCGAAGCCATGCGCGCCGGCTTTCGCGACGTGCTCGGCTGGCCGCTCAACAAGGCTTCGCTCGGTGAAGCGCTGTCGCGCATCGAGAGCCAGTTGGTGCAAAAAAATGGCGCGCACGAAACGCAGATCGTTTCGTTCCTGTCCTGCAAGGGCGGAGCGGGAACCAGCTTCATCGCCAGCAACGTGGCTCATGCGATCTCGGATAGCCAGCAAAAACGTGTGCTGCTGATCGACCTCAGTCAGCTCTTCGGGGACGCAGCCTTTCTCGTCACCGACGAAAAACCACCCTCGACCTTGCCGCAGATGTGTGCGCAGGTAGAGCGGATGGACGCAGCCTTCTTCGACGCGTGCCTCGTGCACGCGAGCGACACGTTCCACATACTCGCCGGCGCCGGCGACCCTATCAAAGCGTCGGAGATCAAGGAGGAAAGGCTCGAATGGATTCTAGGCGTCGCCGTTCCGCGTTACGACGTGGTGATTTTCGATCTCGGCCAGTCCATCAATCCGCTCTCCATCCTGGCGCTCGATCGCAGCAACCAGATCCATCTCGTCTTGCAGGCGAGCATGCCGCATGTACGCGCGGGCCGGCGTCTGCAGGAGATTCTGGCGTCGCTCGCTTATCCGGCTGACCGTACCCGGCTGCTTCTGAACCGGTACACGCGCCATGGGGAGCGCGCACGGGCCGCGCTGGAGGAAGTTCTCGGCATGCACCCCTATCAGGTCATCCCGGAAGACACCGAGACCGTGTCGGAATCCGTGAACCACGGCGTGCCGATCACAAAGATGAGCCGCAATAACACCGTGTCGCGCAGTCTGCTTGCGCTCGCAAACAACATTGTCAGCCTGTCGGCGGGACCCGAGGGGGTGCGCGTGAAGGGCGAGCCGCTGCTCACCCGCTTCTTCGGACGCAGCCCGGCACCGAAGCTCAAGGCTATGTAATACACCCCAGGAGACCATCATGTCGCTGCGTGAACAGATTTCCGCTCAACGCGTGCAGCCGTTCGGCGAACGCGAAAACGCACAGTACTCGCCGAACCAAATGGCGCGGAGTGCTTACCAGAAACTGAAACGGGAAATACATCAGTGCGTGCTCGAGCGAGTCGAACTGGAACGTCTGGCGCGAATGCCTTCCGAGCAGATCCGTCACGAAATCGGCGCGCTCATTACGCGCATTCTCGAAGAAGAGAAAGCGCCGGCCAACGATCTCGAACGCCGGCAGCTGGTGATCGACGTCCATGACGAGATGTTCGGGTTCGGTCCTCTGGAAAGCCTGCTGCGCGATCCGACGATATCCGACATTCTGGTCAACACATACAAGCACACCTACGTCGAACGCAAAGGCCGGCTCGAACTGACCGACGTGACGTTCTACGATGACGCGCACCTCATGAAGGTGATCGAGAAGATCGTGTCGCGCGTCGGACGGCGGATCGATGAATCGAGCCCGATGGTCGACGCCCGTCTTCCAGATGGCTCACGGGTCAATGCAATCATTCCGCCATCCGCGGTCGACGGACCGCTGCTCTCGATCCGGCGCTTCGCGGTCAATCCGCTGCAAGTCTCCGACCTGGTCCAGTTGCAGAGCCTCACGCCGCCGATGGCGGAAGTACTCGAAGCGCTGGCGCGCGCGAAGGTGAACATCCTGGTGTCGGGAGGGACCGGCAGCGGCAAGACGACGCTGCTCAATGTCCTGTCCGGCTTCATACCGGACGATGAGCGCATTGTGACGATCGAAGACGCGGCGGAACTGCAAATGCGGCAGCAGCACGTGCTGCGACTCGAAACGCGGCCGCCCAACATCGAAGGGCGCGGCGAGATCACGCAGCGCACGCTGGTGCGCAATGCCCTGCGGATGCGGCCTGATCGCATCATCCTCGGTGAGGTGCGCGGCGCCGAGGCGCTCGACATGCTCAACGCGATGAACACCGGTCACGAAGGATCGCTCGCCACCATCCACGCGAATACCCCGCGCGATGCACTGACTCGCCTCGAAAACATGATCAACCTCGGGGGCCTGTCGCTGCCGACCAAAACCATGCGCCAGCAAGTTTCATCGGCCATCTCGGTCGTGATCCAGGCTGCCCGGCTGACTGACGGCAAACGCAAGATCGTTAGCATTCAGGAGATCACCGGCATGGAGGACGACATCATCAACATGCAGGAAATCTTCACGTTCAAGCGAACCGGCATGGACGAGAACGGCAACGTGCGCGGGCGGTTTTGCGCGACCGGCGTGCGGCCCAAATTCGCCGAGCGCTTGCAGGCGTTCGGCATTGCATTGCCTGACGCTATCTACGATCCCGGACGGCATTTCGAAACCACGTGATCCGGCTGACCCGATCCGCTCATTGACTCTCTGCGGTCTCAGGAGACACGCATGACCCCGATCTTTTATGCATTCGCCATCCTGCTGTTCCTCGCTGTCGTGCTCGCGCTCGAGGGCGGTTACCAGTGGTGGAACAATCGTCACGGCCCTGCCGCCCGCCGGATCGAATCGCGTATCCGCGCACTATCCGCCGGCGGCCAGGTTCATAAGGAACGCTTGACGATCCTGAAGCAGCGCATGTTGAGTGAGTCGGCACTGCTCGACAAGCTGCTGATGCAACTGCCTCGCATCCAGACGCTCGACTTGTGGATCCAGCAATCCGGGCTCAAGTGGTCGATTGCGCGGTTGATCGGTACGACTTTCGTTCTGCCTGCCACCGTGCTCGCTCTCGCCACGCTCACGCCCGTACCGACGACGATCGCCGCGCTCGGCGCCTTGTCCGCATCAGTGCTGCCGTTCCTCCATGTGAGCCGGCGGCGTAGCAAGCGGCTGCGCCAACTTGAACGCCAGTTGCCTGACGTCGCCGACATGATTAGCCGCCCGCTACGCGCAGGACATGCGTTCTCTAGCGCAATCGGCATGGTCGGCACCGAATTCGCCGAGCCGATGGGGGGTGAATTCCGCATCACCTTCGACGAAATCAACTACGGCGTCTCACTGAACGAGGCCTTGATGAATCTCGCGACGCGCGTGCCGATCCGCGATCTGCGTTACTTCGTGATCGCCGTCCTCATTCAGCGGGAGACGGGCGGCAATCTCGCGGAGATACTGGACAGCATTGCAACGCTGATCCGCGAACGTATGAAGCTGTTCGACAAGATCCGCGTGCTGTCTGCCGAGGGCAAGTTGTCGGCGTGGATACTTGGCCTGCTGCCCTTTGTCACCGCGGGGTTCATGATGGTCCTTAACCCCACGTTCCTCGAAGTGCTGTGGCAGGACCCGGCCGGCCTCAAGGTCGTCGAGACAGTGGTGTTCTCCATGTTATGCGGCGTGCTGTGGATGCGGCGCATCGTGAAAATTCGCGTCTGATTGCACTTTTCGCACACGCGCCGCAGATCAGGAAATTAAGGAGCTGTCATGCAAACGCTCGACTCAATGCATATGCTGTTGCTGGTCGGCCTTTTCGCCGTGGTGTTCGGCGCGGTATTCGCCGCAATGCTGCTATTCTCGCCGCGCGATATGCGTCGGCGTATCGAACAGGCAGGCGGGACCACCCTCCCCATGTCCGACCCCGGCACCATGCCGTCAGGCTCGGCATGGCTCGAAAAGCTCGCCGAGATTTCGCAGCCGATTTCGAAACTGTCGATCCCGACTGAGGGCTGGGAAAACTCGGCACTACGCGTGCAAATGATGAATGCGGGTTGGCGCACGCAGGGGGCCGCCGCACTCTATTTCGCCGCGAAAACCCTGCTCGCGCTCGCGCTGCCGCTGATTGCACTTACGTGGCTGGCCAATACCTCGCTCGCGACGCAGCAGTACGTGTTGCTGTCCCTGCTCGCCCTGCTCGGCGCGATCGGCTACTACCTGCCGAATTTCGTGCTGACGCGCCGCATTGCATGGCGCAAGCGGGCAATTTTCGAAGATTTTCCCGACGCGCTCGACCTGCTAACAGTGTGCGTCGAAGCGGGCCTCAGCCTCGACGCGGCGTTGATGAAAGTGGCGGGAGAAATCGAACTGCGCAGCCCGGTGGTCGCCAGCGAACTCCAACTGATGCTGCTCGAAATGCGCTCCGGGTTTGCCAAGGAGAAGGCGTTACGCAATCTTGCTTTGCGCACCGGTGTCGAGGATGTCGATTCCTTTTGCGCAATGCTGGTTCAGGCCGAACGTTTCGGCACCAGCATCGGCGCCTCGTTGCGCGTGCTTTCGGACACGCTGCGCTCACGCCGCCGGACGCGCGCCGAAGAACAGGCATCGAAAATCGCGCTGAAACTACTATTTCCGCTCATTTTCTGCATCTTTCCTGCCCTTCTCACCGTCCTGCTGGGGCCGGCGTTTATCCACATCTACCGGGTTCTCCTCCCCACTTTGAGTGGCGGCTAGCAGGTGGTCGAGCGAGTTGCACTGCCAGGGAAACACGAGACGGCACTGCGCGCGTCGGTCATCGGCGACGCGTTTCGAATCTTATTTCCTCGGTATAAGTGCGCATTTGTCCACCGGCGAGTCGGGACGTTATCCCTGTATAGAAGTTTTGCGTACCGCGCTGTAGCCGCAGCATCAAGATTCTTTGTTTGCGGCGTCCGCAGCGAGTAGCATCGAAGCGACGGACGTCGTTGCGCTGCCGATTTTCAGGCGGGCAATGAAATAAGAAAGACGGCAAGGGGGAATATCATGCCAAAATCACCTGACCAATTCCAAACGAGTGCCTGCGTGACGGCCGACTCAACGCAGTCCACGCCCTCGCCCCAGTCGGACACCCTGCGGCGTGTGATCTGCGTTGCTCGCGCACCTAACAACGCGCTCCTCGCGGAGATGCGCTCAGCCGGCTGGGAAGTCGTCGTGGCGAAAACCGCCGCCGGCGCCGAGGCTGCGACGAAAAAATCAGGCGTCGCCGCCGGTCTCATCGATTTCGACGGTTTCACGCCGCGCGACTTTCCTACCCTCAAGGCATGTCTGAGCCAGACTGCGATCGGCTGGGTGGCAATCGCTGCTGAAGGCCAAACGGCAAGCAAGGCGGTTCGCGAACTGATTCGCAATTTTTGTTTCGACTACGTCACGCTGCCGCTGCCTCCCGAGTGGATTTCGCATGCGCTCGGGCACGCGCGAGGCATGGCGGCATTGGATTACGTCGATACGGCCGCCGATACCCTGCTCACGGATGACAGTACGATGGTGGGCACCTGCGAAGCCATGCAGCAGCTTTACAGCACCATCCGCAAGTTCGCCAATACGAACGCCAGCGTGTTCATCTCCGGCCAATCAGGTACCGGAAAAGAACTCACCGCCCTCGCGATTCACAGATGCTCGCCGCGCCGCAAAGCGCCTTTCGTTGCGATCAATTGCGGCGCGATTCCGCATCATCTTTTGCAGTCTGAACTGTTCGGCTATGAGCGTGGCGCGTTCACAGGCGCGGACGGGCGCAGGATTGGCCGCATCGAGTCGGCGAACGGGGGCACCCTGTTTCTCGATGAAATCGGCGACATGCCGTTCGAAGCCCAGGCGGGCCTGCTGCGCTTTCTGCAGGAAGGCAAAATTGAACGGCTCGGTGGCAACGAATCGATTCCCGTCGACATACGCATCATCTCAGCGACCCACGTCGACCTCGAAGCCGCGATACTCGCTGGCCGCTTCCGCACCGACCTGTTCCATCGCCTGTGCGTGCTGCGCATCAACGAACCGCCGCTGAGCGCACGCGGCAAGGACATCGAAATCCTCGCGCACTACGTCCTGCAGAAGTACAAGACCGATAGCACCCACAAGATTCACGGCTTCACGCCATCGGCCATCGACGCCATGTGCAGCTACCACTGGCCGGGGAACGTGCGCGAGTTGATCAATCGCGTGCGCCATGCGCTGGTCATGGCCGAAGGCAGGCTGCTGACACCCCGTGATCTCGACCTCGAATCGCAGCCGGCCGGAGAAAGGATGACGCTCGACCGTATACGCGAACAAGCCGAGCGCAGTGCGATCGAAACCGCTTTGCTAAGCCACGATCACCGGCCGGGAGAAACGGCGACGGCCCTCGGAATTTCGCGCGCCACGCTATATCGGCGAATGGTCGCGTACGGAATATACGTCGCGGAAGATACGGCTTTGGACGATACGGATGAGGAACTGAATGGGGATATATCCACCTGATTTGCGACTTTCCGATCTCGTCAAAATAGTCACCCGGGTTGTCGTGCGGCGGTTGCGCAATAGCGAGTGACGATAAATGTGGCTGGTACTCGACCTCTTGATCCGCACACATGCCATGCCATGTCATTTCCGCGACCTGTCGACGCGGCTGATCAGCTTAGGCAATAATTGCCCAAGCAATATGTGACGCTCCGCCGGATATTGAAGCGCTTCTCGACATTGGGCGGTCCGACGCCAACGGCGCCGGCGCCCAATATCTGCCTTACCGCCCTGCCACCTGCGCGCCGCCATGCATTGATGCACGCCGGCGCTTGAACACGTAGCCGAGCCACATCACGACCAGCCACGCGGGCACGAGCCATACCGAAACCGACAGGCCCGGCGTCATGGCCAGAATCACGAGAATCAGCGCCATGAAAGCGAGGCAGATCCAGTTACTGACCGGGAACCAGAACGACTTGAACACGAGCGTCTCGCCCGCCGCCACCATCGCCTTGCGTGACTTCAGATGCGTCAGGCTGATCAGCGCCCAGTTCAGCACCAGCGCGGCCACCACCAACGCCATCAGCAGGCCGAGCGCTTCGGCCGGAATCAGATAGTTGACGATCACGCAGGTGAACGTGGCGAGCGCCGACAAACCAATCGCCATATAGGGCACGCCACGCCGGTCGACCTTCATGAGCGCACGCGGCGCATTGCCCTGTTCCGCGAGACCGTAGAGCATGCGGCTATTCGCATACACGCCACTGTTGTAGACCGACAGCGCCGCGGTCAGCACCACCACGTTGAGGATGTTCGCGGTCAGTGTCGAGCCGATCTGCGAGAAAATCATCACGAACGGGCTGCCGCCGGCCGCGACCTGATTCCACGGATACAACGAAAGCAGCACCGCCAGCGAGCAGATGTAGAAAATCAGAATCCGGTAGATCACCTGATTCACGGCTTTCGGAATGCTCTTTTGCGGATCGGCCGCTTCAGCGGCCGTAATGCCGATCAGCTCAAGCCCGCCGAACGAAAACATGATGACCGCGAGCATCATGAACAGGCCATGAAAACCGTGCGGGAAAAAGCCGCCGTCGGCCCAGAGATTGGTGATCGACGCTTGCGGACCGCCATGGCCGCTGATCAGCAGATAGCCGCCGAACAGGATCATGCCGATCACCGCCACCACCTTGATGATCGCAAACCAGAATTCGGTTTCGCCGTACGCTTTAACGTTAGCGAGATTGATCGCGTTGATGACGGCGAAGCACACCAGCGCCGATACCCACGTGGGCACGCCCGGCCACCAGTAATGCACGTAGGTGCCGACCGCGGTCAGCTCGGCCATGCTCACGAGCACGTACAGCACCCAGTAGTTCCAGCCGGACAGAAAACCGGGAAAATCACCCCAATACTTGTACGCGAAGTGGCTGAACGAACCGGCAACCGGTTCCTGCGCGACCATTTCGCCGAGCTGGCGCATGATCATGAAGGCGATGATGCCGCCGATCGCGTAGCCGAGAATCATCGACGGGCCGGCAGCCTTCAACACGCTGGCGGAGCCGAGAAACAGGCCCGTGCCGATCGCCCCGCCCAGCGCGATCAACTGGATGTGACGATTCTTAAGCCCGCGCTTCAGGCCATCTTGCTGCTGTGCACTATTCAAAATTGCGCCCCAGTGTATGGATATCGATCGCCCGATCAGACTTATGGTCTGCCCGGGCAGAACCTGAAATTTTACCGCGGCCGATATTACCTAAATACTGGGAGCAACCCGCGCTTGGTTCTGCGCCGCACTTAACGGCGAGGATAGTGATTGTCACTGGCGTGGGGCTTCTGTATGTTGCCCTAGTCGAGGTTTCTGCCTTCGGAGATTCAACATGTCGCCCAAACGTCTGCTTTGCGCCGCTGCTTTGTGTCTCTGCTTCGCTGCGGCGGGTGCCCTCGCGCAAACGGCGGCGCCCACGGCAGAACCCGCCGCCGAACCGGCCGACATGCCGGGCATGGAGTCGAGCGCACCGGAAGCACCGGAGCCGCCACCGCCGCCCGCCGCACCGGCCGTAGTACCCGCGACGCCTGCCGCCACCGCCCCCACGCCCGCAGCACCCGCTGCGCCAACGGCGAGTGCCGCCAAACCTCGCGCAGCGCCGATGACCGGCCCCGTACACAACGTCGTGCTGGTTCATGGCGCGTTCGTCGACGGGTCGAGCTGGAACGGTGTGGTCGCGAAATTGCAGCAGAAGGGTTATCACGTGAGTTCGGTGCAGAATCCGCTCACGTCGCTCGCCGACGATGTCGCCGCCACCCGTCGTGTTCTCGCGCGCCAGAATGGTCCGACCATCCTCGTAGGACATTCGTGGGGCGGTGTCGTAATCACAGAGGCGGGCGCGAACGCGCCGAACGTCGCCGGTCTCGTCTATGTGGCGGCGATCGCACCGGACCTGCACGAATCTACGATGGACCTGATGAAGCGCGCGGCGCCGGCGCCGGCGGGTCAAGCCATCACCGCGGATTCCACAGGCTTTCTTTGGCTCGACCGCAGCAAATATCACGCCGACTTCGCCGCCGACGTGCCCGAGAATCTGACGCGCGTGCTCTCCGCCGCGCAACAGCCAATCTCGGCCAGGGCCTTCAGCGAAACGGTCAGTCAGGTCGCGTGGCGCGAAAAGCCTTCGTGGTACATCGTGACGACGAGAGACCGTGCGATATCGCCCGAAGTCGAACAGTTCATGGCCAACCGGATGGGCGCGAAGATCGTGCCGATCTCATCGAGCCATCTCGTGCCGGTGTCGCATGCGGGCGCGGTTGCGGATGTGATCGATCGCGCAGCGCGGGAGTTGAGCCGGCAGCAGTAGGTGGTGGCCAGGCTGTCGCCGGTCACACCCTCCGTCACACGGCTCAGCGCAGCATGAACGACATCGCCGACAGACAGTTCAGCATGCGCACCGCATGTTCCGCCGACTCCGCGCCAAAGCGCAACGTGACAGCGTCGATACGCGTGAGCGTCGGCCATTGGCAGAACAGATCGGCAAGCGCGCTGGTTTGCACACGCAACTCGCATTCGACGGGCCTTGCGGCAGCGCGCGTGGCTTGCGGCGCATGCCCGTTGTCGATGTAGTGCCGAACCACTTCGCGCGCTGCAGTTTCGATCGCGTCGCGAGCGCTTGCCGGTGTTTGCGTGACGCCGCTCGCATGCCCCGTCGCGCTCTTGGTGACCACGAAACGCGCGCCGGGAAAACGCGGCGCGGTTTCCTCGGCGAATACATCGTCGCCGGATAAAAGCGCTACCTGTGCGCCATATTCTTCCGCCAGCGCGCCGTACAATCCCGCCTCGCCGACTTCGACGCCGTTCAGCGAAACACGCGCGAACGCAAAGCTGTTGATCGTATGCGAGAGAATGCCGTGCGTTTGCGACCGGGCGTGATAGCCGATCATGAACACCAACGCGGCGCCGTACTCAAGGCCGGCCATCATGCCAAGCGTGCGTGGTTTGCCGAGCACGATCTGGGCGCGTGCGTCGAGCAGATCGGGCAGCAGATTGCGAAAACCGCCATGCGAATCGTTGACCCACACATGCGTGGCGCCACCGGCGAACGCGCCTACGATTGCGGCGTTGGCTTCGAGCGTCATCCAGCGGCGCGCGGCTTCGTATTCGCCGTTGCCCGCGCGCGTTTGTTCCGGATGGAACACGCCGGCCACGCCTTCGATGTCGACGGAAATCAGGACTTTCATCAGGAAGATTGCTTGAGAAGTTGAGCGAGGTCGGGTGCGGTGTCGTGCAGCGACAGGCGATGATGACCGTCGCGGCCCGTCACGGACGTGGCACTCCATAGTGCATCGACGATCGCTTGCTCGACGCTGTCCGCGCAGGCACGGAATAGCGGATCGAGGTGTGCGTCGGCAAGCACGGGCGGCAAAGCGACAAAGTCGGATTCGTGCGGCACAGTGTAGGCCGTTGAAAACGCCAACGCGATGTCTCCGCTGCCGTGGCCATACACCGAGCCGGTTCGAGCGAGACCGGCCGCGGCGCGCAATGACAGACGCTTGAGTTGACGAGCGTCGAGCGGCGCGTCGGTGGCAACGATCATGATGATCGAGCCTTGTTCGGGTTTCGAGGCGGTTGCTGATGTCGCCGCGCTAGCGGCGACAGCTTTGGCCGCGCGTTCGGCCAGCACACGGCCAAGCGGCGCACCGTCGATCGTCAGCATCGGCAGGCGGCCGAAGTTCGCCAGCACCAATGCGCCAACCGTATAGCTGCGCCCTGCTACGTCAATGACACGCGACGCATTGCCGATCCCGCCTTTCAGATCGAAGCAAGACATGCCGCGGCCTGCGCCAACCGAACCGCTCGCGACGTCAACGCTTGCCGCTTCACATGCATCGTTGTAATGCCGTTCGCTTACCGCCAATGCCTGAATATCGTTCAGGTATCCGTCATTACATTCGAACACCAACGGATTGACGGTCGACCATTCGCGTCCGATTTTTGGATTGCCTTGAATAGCCGCGCGAATCTGCGCTTGCGCGACAGCAGCGACGCCAAAGGTATTGGTCAACGCAATGGGAGTCTCCAGCACGCCGAGCTCCTCAACCTGCACGAGCCCGATGCTTTTCCCAAACCCGTTGATCACCGAAGCCGCAGCCGGCACCTTACTCACAAAAGGATCGCCACGATGCGGACGAATCACGGTCACGCCGGTTTGCACTGCGCCTTCATCCAGCGTGCAATGTCCGACCGTCACGCCTTCTACGTCGGCAATCGTTCCACGTGGGCCGCTCGGTAGCACACCGATATGCGGAGCGCTTTCACCTGCCGTTTCAGTCAAACTCATGGCCGGTCAAGCTTCGGATCGAGCGCATCGCGCAAACCGTCGCCGAGCAGATTGAATGCCAGCACGGTGAGGAAAATCGCCAGACTCGGAAACAGCGCGATATGCGGCGCGGTGACCATGTCGGCGCGTGCTTCGTTGAGCATCGCGCCCCACTCCGGCATCGGCGGTTGCGCGCCGAGTCCGAGAAACGACAGGCTCGCCGCCGTGATGATCGACGTACCGATCCGCATCGTGAAGTACACCACGATCGACGAAATCGTCCCCGGCAGAATATGCCGCACGATGATGGTCCAGTCCGATGCGCCGATACTGCGCGCCGCTTCGATATAGGTGAGTTGTTTGAGCATCAGCGTATTGCCGCGCACGAGCCGCGCAAACGCTGGGATGCTGAAAATCGCCACCGCGCAGATCACATTGATCATGCCGTTGCCGAGGATTGCGACCACACCGATCGCCAGCAGAATGCCGGGAAAGGCAAACAGCACATCGGCAACGCGCATCGTGATGCGGTCCCACCAGCCTTCGTAGTAACCGGCCAGCAAACCGAAGAACGTACCGATCACCGCGCCGATCGCCACCGACAGAAAACCGGCCTCGAGCGAAATACGCGAACCGGCCAGAATGCGGCTGAAAATATCGCGGCCCAGCGAATCGACGCCGAACCAGTGCGCGGCCGAAGGGCCCGCGTTCAACGCGTCGTAGTCGAAGAAATTCTCCGGATCGTACGGCACGATATGCGGCGCGAGAATCGCAACCGCAACCAGCAGCAGCACGAAAATGCCGGCGCCGAGCGCCACATGCTGCTTACGGAATTTGCGCCAGAATTCACTCCACGGTGTGCGGATCGCGTTTTCTACGAGGGCGGACTTGGCCGCATTCGCCTCGGTGACTGAGATGCTCATGCGGGCCTCACTTGAAACGGATGGTCGGGTTGATGACGGCGTACAGCACGTCCACCACCAGGTTGATGATGATGAACTCAAGCGAGAACAGCAGCACTTCCGCTTGAATCACCGGATAGTCGCGCATCGCCACGGCGTCCACCAGCAGGCGCCCGAGCCCCGGCCAGTTGAACACCACTTCGACCACGATCGAGCCGCCCAGAAGAAAGCCGAATTGCAGCCCCATCATCGTGATGACAGGAATCATCGCGTTGCGCAGGCAGTGTTTGACGATCACGAGCCATTCGGGCACACCCTTGGCGCGTGCGGTACGCACGAAATCTTCATTCATCACCTCGACGAACGAAGCACGCGTGAAGCGCGCCATCACCGCCGCCACCGCCGCGCCGAGCGTGAGCGACGGCAGCACGTAGCTCTTCCACGACCCATCGCCGACGATCGGCAGCCAGCCGAGCTTCACCGAAAAGATCTCCATCAGCAGCATGCCGAGCGCGAACGCGGGAAACGAAATACCCGACACCGCCAGCGTCATGCCAAGCCGGTCCGGCCAGCGATTACGCCACACCGCCGAGACGATACCGATTCCCATGCCGAGCACCACCGCCCACACCATGCTCGCGAGCGTAAGCAACAACGTCGGCATGAAGCGCTCGCCGATTTCCTGGCTGACCGGCCGCTTGCTGCGCGTGGACGTGCCGAAGTCGCCGTGCGCGATCTTCACGAAGAAGTTGGCGAATTGCTGCGGCATCGGCTTGTCGAGGCCGAGATCGGCACGCACCAGCGCAACGGTCGCCTCATCCGCTTCGGGACCGGCCGCGAGGCGCGCCGGATCACCGGGCAACAAATGCACGAACAGGAACACCAGCACGGCGACGATGAAGAGCGTCGGCAGCAGGCCAAAGATACGTTTGACGAGGAAGTTCAGCATGAAACCCAATCCGGCAATGATGCGGGCAACGATAGATCTTTCAGCGCAGTATGCGACCGTCCGGCCCGTGCGTTCGCGAAGAACACACAGCGCCGAACGGTCAGCTCATCACTTGATCGCGATCTCGTCGAAGTTGAACGAACCGTCCGGCGCGACATAGGCGCCCGACAAACGCTTGCTGCGCGCGTACACAACCTTCTCCTTGACGAGGAAGATCCACGGCGCGTCGGCCCAGATGCGTTTTTGCGCGTCGGTGTAGAGCGTGGCCTTCTGCGTGCGGTCGGTGGTTTCGAGCGCCTGCTTCAGATCGGTATCGACCGTGTCGTTCTTGTAGTACGCGGTGTTGACCATCTTCGGCGGGAACGAGACCGACCCGAGCAGCGGCGTGATCGCCCAGTCCGCTTCGCCCGTCGACGACGACCAGCCCGCGTAGTACATCCGCACCGGGGCGGTCGCCGGATCCTGGGCGCTTTCCACCTTGGCGACGCGTTGACCCGCTTCGAGCGCTTCAACCTGTGCCTTGATGCCGACTTGCGCCAGTTGCTGCTGCACGAACTGAATCACCTTCTGCGCGGTCGAGTAGTTATACGCGGACCACAGTGTCGTTTCGAAACCGTTCGGATAACCCGCGTCCTTCAGCAACTCACGCGCCTTCGCCGGATCGTACGGCCAGGGGCCGAGCTTCGTCGCGTACTCGACGCCTTGCGGCACCACGCCCTCAGCCGGCGTCGCGTACCCGGCAAACGCGACCTTGATCAACGCATCCTTATTGACCGCGTAGTTCAGCGCTTCACGCACCTTCGGATTGTCGAACGGCTTCTGGTTGACGTTCATGCTGATATAGCGCTGGATGATCGACGGCGAAGCAATCAGATCGACCTTCGGGCTCGACTGCAATTGCGCCGCCTGTTCGAACGGCACCTGGAACGCGAAGTCCGCTTCACCGGTGCGCATCAACGCAGCACGCGTGTTGTTGTCGACCACCGGTTTCCAGTCGATCGCATCGACCTTCGGGTAACCCTTCTTCCAGTAGCCCGCGAACTTCTTCACGGTCAGGTCGCCGGCCGGGTCCCACTTCACCAGTTCGAACGGACCTGTACCGACCGGATGGAAGGCGATGTCCTTGCCGTACTTCTTCAGCGCATCAGGCGAAATCATCACCGCCGACGGATGCGCCAGCACGTTGACGAACGCCGAGAACGGCGCCTTCAGGGTGATCTTCACCGTGTACGGATCGACCACTTCGGTCTTCTCGATACGGTTGAACATGTTGTAGCGCTTGAGCTTGTTCGCCGGATCGGTCACGCGGTCGAAGTTCGCTTTCACTGCCGCGGCGTTGAAGTCGGTACCGTCCTGGAACTTCACGCCGTGACGCAGCTTGAACGTGTAGACCTTGGCATCCGGACTCGCTTCGTAGCTGTCTGCCAGCACGTTGACCAGCTTCATGTCCTTGTCGAAACCGAACAGACCTTGATAGAACGACTTGGCGACGGCCTGCGACAGCGTGTCGTTAGCATCGTACGGATCGAGTGTCGTGAAGGTCGACGCAACGGCCATCACGGCCGTCGTATCGGCGTGCGCCACACTGCCCGCGAGCATCGCGAACACCACCGCGCCGCCGCTGATCAGCGCGCGCAAACGAAACGGAGAAGACGGGACCAGCAGGTTCATGAGGTTGGCTCCAGGCTGCGAATTGAAACAGGGTTATGTGCTGCGAGAGAAAATGGTTTCGCTTCAGGTTTAGCGAGCGGTTCAGGTCTGCGCACGGGTATGCGGCGTCTATCCCGTCTATCTAGTAAGCCCCGCCGACCCGATGCTGAGCCACGAAATGGTCTGGTCCGACCGCAATCAGCGGCGCCACGCTCGGTTCGTCGTTCAGCGCGCGGATCGGGCTTGGAATCTCATCGGCGGCGAGCATGCGTTTCGCGTGACGGCGCGCCGGATCGGCGACCGGCACCGCCCCCATCAGCTTCTTCGTGTACGGGTGCTGCGGCGCTTCGAACACCGCGCGGCGCGGACCGATCTCGACGATCTGGCCGAGATACATCACCGCCACGCGATGGCTGACACGCTCCACCACCGCCATGTCATGCGAAATGAACAGATACGCAACGCCGAGTTCGCGCTGCAGATCGAGCATCAGGTTGACGATCTGCGCCTGCACGGAGACGTCCAGCGCCGAGACGGATTCGTCGGCGATGACGACTTTCGGATTCAATGCCAGCGCACGCGCAATCGCAATGCGTTGCCGTTGTCCGCCCGAAAATTCGTGCGGATAGCGGCCTGCGGCCTCGCGTGGCAGGCCGACCTTTTCGAGCAGCCACGCAACGCGTGCCTGGGCTTCCGCGCCTTGAGCGACGCCGTGCACAAGCAGCGGCTCCATGATCGAGAAGCCGACCGTCAAGCGCGGATTCAGCGAAGCAAACGGGTCCTGGAAAATGAACTGGATATTTCGGCGCAGCGCTTGCAACGCAGGGCCTGTAAGCGAGCTGATTTCCTTGCCGTCGAATTCGATCGAGCCGCTCTGGCTTTCGACGAGGCGCAGCAATGAACGGCCGGTCGTCGATTTACCGCAACCTGATTCGCCGACCAGCGCGAGCGTTTCGCCCGGGCGCAGATCGAAGCTGACTTTCTCGACCGCATGCACGCGGCCCGTCAAACGCCCGAACACACCGCTCTTGACCGGAAAGCGCGTGACCAGATCGCGCACGCGCAGAATCGGCGGCGTGCTGTCGTGGACCAGCGGTTGGTTTTCTTGTGCGACGGCGGCTGCGGGACGAACGGCTTCGTCGGTGCCGGTGAGCGCCGCCTGCTCGACGGTCAGAATCGGAAACTTGGCGGGCTGATCGGTGCCCTGCATTGCGCCAAGGCGCGGGACCGCCGCAAGCAATGCCTTCGTATAAGGATGCGACGGCGCGGCGAACAGCGTATCCGAGGCTCCCTCTTCCACTTTCTCGCCGCGATACATCACCAGCACGCGATCGGCCACCTCGGCCACCACACCCATGTCGTGCGTGATGAAGATCACGCCCATGTTCATCTCGTCTTGCAGGCCGCGAATCAATTGCAGGATCTGCGCCTGGATCGTGACGTCGAGCGCCGTGGTCGGCTCGTCGGCGATCAACAGTGCGGGCTTACACGACAGCGCCATCGCGATCATCACGCGTTGGCGCATACCGCCGGATAGCTGATGCGGAAAACGTGCGGCCACCCGGCGCGCTTCCGGAATGCGCACGAGTTCGAGCAGACGCAGCGTTTCGGCATGCGCGGCAGAACGGCTCTTCCCTTGATGCAAGGCAATCGCTTCGCTAATCTGATCACCCACCGTGAACACCGGATTCAGCGAGGTCATCGGTTCCTGGAAGATCATCGCGATGTCGGCGCCGCGAATCGAACGCATCGTGCCGGACGACGCTTTCGCGAGGTCGAGCACGCTGCCGTCGCGGCGCCGGAAAGCGATGCTGCCGCCGGCAAGGCGCCCACCGCCATGCTCGATCAGCCGCATCAGGGCGAGCGATGTCACCGATTTTCCCGAACCCGATTCGCCGACGATCGCCAGCGTCTCGCCACGCTCGACCGTCAGCGAGAGATTGCGCACCGCGTTGACGGTCTTGTCGCCGCTGCGGAATGCGACCGACAGATCGTCGACCGCAAGCACGCGTTGCGGCGGCAAGGTTTCGATAAGCGGACGAGCGGTGTGCGATGAAGTCGGCACGATGGTTCCTTTGGATTCGAACGCGGCTAGCGGTGGTTCAAACGAAAACTTAAGCGGCAACTCAAGCGGCAGTTCAAGCGACGACGCGGCAAGACCGCATCAGCGATAGATCGCCGTCACCGGCGTCTCGCCGATTCGCGCGAAACCGCGATACATGCCCTCGGTGTTGAACGGCAGCGTGACGTTGCCGCGTGCATCGACGGCGACCAGACCGCCGCGTCCTTCGATCTTCGGCAAACGGTTCATCACCACGTCGTGCGCTGCTTCTTCGAGCGAGACGTTGCGGTACGCCATCTGCGCCGCGACGTCGTAGGCAGCCACCATGCGCATGAACATCTCGCCGGAACCAGTGGTCGAGACCGCGCAGGTTGCGTCGTCCGCGTAACAGCCCGCACCGATCAGCGGCGTATCGCCGACCCGGCCCACCTGCTTGTTGGTGACACCGCCAGTCGATGTCGCGGCCGCCACGTGGCCATGCTGGTCGAGCGCGACCGCGCCGACGGTGCCGAACTTGCGATTCGGATCAATCGGCTCATGCGGCGTGGGATCGTCGTCGCTCGACGATGGCGCGGAGGCCAGCGTCGCGCCGTCGTGATCGAGCATTGCGCGCTGTTGACCGCGTGCGAGTTGCCATTGGCGATAGCGCGCTTCGGTGTGGAAATACTCAGGCTCGACGAATTCGAGCCCTTGCGCGGCCGCGAAGGCTTCGGCGCCTTCGCCCGTAAACAACACGTGTTCGCTGCGTTCGAGTACGCGGCGTGCCGCCAGAATCGGATTGCGTACGCGCGTCACGCAGCAGATCGCGCCGGCGTCGAGCGTGCTGCCATCCATGATGGCTGCGTCGAGTTCATGCGTGCCGGCCGCTGTGTAGACCGCGCCGCGGCCCGCGTTGAAGAGCGGACAGTCTTCGAGCAAACGCACGGCTTCGCTGACGGCATCGAGCGCGCTGCCGCCGTCGGCGAGCACGCGCTGTCCGGCGCTCAGCACAGCGTGCAAGGCAGCGTGATAGTCGGCTTCGGCGCTGGCCGACATCGACGCGCGCAGGATCGTGCCTGCCCCGCCGTGAATGGCAATGACTGCGTTGGTGTTCATTTTTTGGCTTTGGTAGTGCGGGTGGTGCGGGTAGAAACGCGCGCGGGTTGATCAACAGTGCTGGCGACAGCCGCTTGCGGATCTGTGAGCCACGGCAGCACGAATTCGGTGACTTCGGCGGCAGCCTTCACCGAGCGTTTCGCCCGGTAGGCGACCGCGTCGCACAGCGCTTCAATAACGGCCAGCACGGCTGAATCGGCATTGGCCGCGAGCCGCCGTTCGGAGCGGATATAGAGCGAGAGATCGGCGAATTGCGCGAGCGGCGAGCGCGGGCTGTCGGTCAGCGCAAGCACACGTGCCCCGCGACTTGCCGCGCGCCGCGCGAGTTCGATCGTGTCTTCGACGTAACGCGGAAACGCGATCCCGATCACCAGATCGCCTTCATTCGAGGAGAACAGACGCCGCGCGGCATGCGACGGTCCGCCGACGAACGCGAGCGACTGCACGTTGTCGTGATACGGCATCAGGCCGTGCTCCATCAGGCCCGCGAGGAACGCACTTGAACCGGCGCCGAGCACGAAGACGCGACGCGCGGAAATGATCGCTTCTACGGCGGCCTCGGCGGCGGCGCTATCGATCGCGGAACGCGTGGATTGCAGATTGGTAGCGGCCTGTTCGAGCGACGCGTCAATCAGATCGTCGCCGGAAGCAAGCGATTCCTGCGCGCTACGCAGCCGCTCGACCGGCGCGAGCGTCGCTTCGAAACCGCGAACGAGCGCTTCCCGAAACTGCGGATAACCGTCGAAGCCGAGCGCGCGGGCGAAGCGATTCGCCGTCGCCACCGACGCACCGACCACGCTCGCCAGTTCGTCGATCCGCATGGTCGCCGCGCGGAACAGATTCGCCAGCACGTATTCGCCCATGCGCCGATGGATCGGCGTGAGAGTTGGCATCGCCGCGGCGATGCGCGCGGCGATGGCCTGCTCGGCGGGGTTCGAAGCGACGGACGAGTGATGGATCATGCGAGCAAGGCGGCCTGGTAACTGTCCTCAAAGAGGACTTCCTTCGGGATGTAAGCAAAATGCATGAAAGTATATTTACATAGAAATCTCGCTGAAAAAAATTCATTTTCATTTTCGAGGGTTTTCACGGACGCCCACAGGCACGTCGGCATGCAACGCGGCCATCCGATGAAAACCAGTTTTCATTGCGCGACTGCTGCGCCCTCCGGAATGTGCGCGAGCCGCGCCGCCGGCGACATGACGATGATCAGCGCCTGCACGAAGAAGGCCGCCGCAGCCGCAACCAGACACGCGTCCATCCCCCAGCGCGCGCTGATCGCCGCGCCAAGCAACGCGCCCAACGGCCGCGCGCCATAGGTCGCGGTGCTGTTGAGCGCCGAGACGCGGCCCATCATCCGTTCAGGCGTGATCGCCTGACGCAGCGTGGTCGAGCCGACCACCCACAGAATCGGTCCGGCGCCGAGCAGGAAGAAGCTCAGCATCGCGAGCCAGAACGACGGCGTGACGATCGTCGCCACCATCACGAGCGAAGCAAGCAAACCGCACGACGGTCCGATGATCAGCACACGGCCGAACGCGAGACGCCGCGCAATGGCCGGTGCGGCGAGCGCGCCGCACACCATGCCGACGCCGTACGCGCCGAGCGTCACGCCGACCATCGAAGCGCTCAAGCCCAACCGATGCACGGCATACGGCACATATACCGCCTGCAGCACGAAAAAACCGAGGTTGAAGAAGATCGCGGTGGCCAGCATCGGACGCAGTAGCGCGTCGCGCAGCACGAAGCGCGTACCGTCACGCAGTTCCAGCAGGAAGTGACGCTGGGGAGCAGCCGCTCGCGGCGGTTCGCGCAGCCCCGCGAGCAATGCGACGGCCAGCGCCGATAGCCCGGCCGCGCAGCCATACGCCCATCCCGCGCCGACCCAGCCGACCAGCAGTCCGCCGAGCGCCGGTCCCGCCGAATACGCGACGCTACGCGCCAGTTCGAGCCGGCCGTTGGCCTGGGCGTACGCCTCGCGCGGCACAATCGAGGGCACCAGCGAAGGCGCCGCAACGTTATATGCAACCGTACCGGTCGCGGCAATGAAGCCGAGCGCGGCGAGCAGCGGCAAGCTCAGCGCATGCGTCATCAGGAGCAACAGCACGCACAACATCGAGATCACGCGCACGCTTTCGGCGAGCGTCATCAACGTGCGGCGCGAGCGGCGGTCGGCCCATACGCCGAGCGGAATCGACAACAACAGGAACGGCAACGTCTGTGCGGTTTGCAGCAGACCGGTCTCGCGTGCGCCGGCGCCAAGCGCGAACACGGCGACGAGCGGCGCGGCGGCAAGGCTGATCTGCTCAGCCGATTGCGCGACCAGATTCGACCATGCGAGCCGCTGGAATGCGGCCGGCAAGCGAATCGCGGATGAAGACGACGAAGAGGAAGCGGCGTGCATCGATGAACTCCTGCGACGGGATGTGGGAGACCATCGTGGTCGCTATGGCGCAGCGCGGCGCTCCGCTTCTTGCGGTGTTATTCTTCGCTCGCCATGAATCTCGAAAGCATCCTCTTCACACAAGGTTTCGGCTCGCGCCGCCAATGCCGGGCACTGATCGGCGACGGCCGCGTGAGCATAGGCGGCTCAGTCTGCGCCGATGCCGACGCCGATTTCCCAACCGATGACAGCACGTTCTGCTTCAGCGTGGACGGGGTCGTCTGGCCGTATCGCGAGCACGCCTATCTGTTGCTGAACAAACCTGCCGGCTATGAATGTTCACGCGATCCGCAGCATCATCTGAGCGTGTTCAGCCTGCTGCCGCCGCAGTTCGCCGAACGCGGCGTGCAGTGCGTGGGCCGCCTCGATCAGGACACGACCGGCCTCCTGCTGCTCTCCGACGACGGCAAGTTCGTGCACATGTTCACGTCGCCCAAACGCAAAGTGCCGAAGCTGTACATTGCGACTACTCGCCATCCCATCGACGATGCCCAGTTGCGTGCCTTGCGCGACGGCGTCTTGCTGCACGGCGAGCCCAAGCCGATCGTCGCCGTCGACGTAGAGGCGCGCGGTGAGCACGCGCTAGCGCTCACCGTGATGGAAGGCAAATATCACCAGGTCAAGCGGATGATCGCGGCTGCGGGCAACCGTTGCGAGGCGCTGCATCGCGAGCGGATCGGCGGACTCGCATTGCCCGCGACGCTCGCGGAAGGCGCGTGGCAATGGCTCGACGAAACCGACCTCGGATCTTTACGGAGCGGGTAAACAGGTAGGTCCCCTTTAGAGCCTTGATGCGTCAGGAGAATGGTGTGCGCCCCCGCACACAAGCCCCGGCGGACACCTGATTGCACGCTGCATCGCAGCATGCTCTTGCTTACAACTCGCCCTATACTCGTTTAAACAAAGACTACAAAGAGTTCAAGGAGGGGCGCCATGGTCATCCACGACACCATCGCGATTTCGTATGTGATGATCGCTTTCGTGTGCCTCGGCCTGGTTCTGATTGGCGGACTGCTGGTCATGATGCGGCTGCGGCATAAATATCATCCGAACCTGATCGGCGCGCTAATCGGCGCAATGCTGTGTTTCCTGTTGCTGGAGGCATTGCCGGCGCTGACGTAAACCAACGGGGGCGCGCGCGGCTGGCGCAGAGGCCGGCGCGCGCGGAGTATCGCCGGGAGATGCACGGCCCGGCGGTTTGTTGTTCGCGGCTGAACGCGTTGAGACCCATCGCCTGATCGCGTGTTTTCTCAGCCGCGCGCTTTTGCTTCGGCATGTGGCACAGTGGCGCTCCGTTCGGGCCGCATGCGCAGAAAATCCTCGACGCTTGGATACTGCAAGCGCACACGCAACTCCTCTTTGAGGCGCCGGTTCACGAGCCGCCTCGATTCGCGCATGAAGGACAGCAAGGTCGGCTCGATCTGCTGCTCCGCCTCCGCGCGCGTGATGCGAGGCGCGCGCTCGAGACCGAACGCATCGGCCACTGCATCGAAGTACTCTCCCATTTTCAGCGACGTATCGTCGGACGCGTGAATCACGCGCCCCGGCCGCCCGCGTGTGGCGAGACGCACGAGGATCGCGGCCAGATCGTCGGCATGGATATGGTTGGTGTAGACGTCGTCTGCGTCGACCAAGGCGGGCGTGCGCTTTTCCAGCCGCGCGAGCGGCAGACGGTTGCTCGCATAGATGCCCGGAATCCGCGCGATGCTGGCAGCGACCACGCCTCGCGCGGTGGCGCGCCGCAATTGCCGCTCGGCCGACACGCGGCGTTTGGCACGCGCATTGGCCGGCTGCGACGCGCGCGTCTCGTCGATCCACGCGCCGCCGCAATCGCCGTAGACGCCTGTCGTGCTCGCGTACACCAGCCTCACAGGCACGTGCGGCGCGGCGGTCCAGCGCACCCTGTCGGGTACAATATTGGCTGCTTCAGATTCCGCCCATGAGGCACTCATGTTGCGCAACCCGCGGCGCAGCCGCCCGACCGGCGCCACCGTGCCGCGCGCGGCACGCATCGCCCGATCACGGCGCGCGCTCAGCGTAGCGAGCAAGGCCCGGGTGCGGCGGTCGTCATCGCCGGTCTTTTGCGGTGGCGCGAGATGCAGCACCGTCGGCGCGAGGCCGGCGAGCCGTTTCAGGCTGCGCCGTGCGTCGAGGTCGCCGACCAGCGGCGTGACGCCGGCGGCGCGCAATTCGGCGCTGCGTTCAGTGTGGCTGGTGAGCGCGAAGACATGTGTGCGTGGCCGCAACAGGGGCACGCAGCGCATGCCGACATCACCGCAGCCAACAATCAACACGCGCGGCCGGCGTAAATTTCGTGTCGCTTTCATGGTGGACGAATTGTAGCCGTCAAGCGCGGCAGGTACCGCACAGTTGTACAGCGGGTCCGATAACGATTACCGACTTTTCGATTTCGAACACTCTATGGCATTTAACGTCACGCTCCGGCAAAGCGGCCGGCAGTTTCAGGTGGAACAGGACGAACCGGTCCTGATCGCGGCCTTGCGCCAGGGCATTGGTCTGCCGTACGGCTGCAAGAACGGCGCCTGCGGCTCATGCAAAGGCACCGTGGTCAGCGGTCAGATCGAACAGCGTCAGCATTCGTCATCGGCTTTGTCGAACGACGAAAAGACGCGCGGCATGGCCCTCTTCTGCTGCGCGACGGCATGCTCCGATCTCGAAGTGGATATCCGCGAAGTGGCCGGCGTGGGCGACGTGCAGGTCAAGAAACTGCCGTGCCGCGTGAACGCGATCGAGCGCAAGGCCGACGACGTCGTCGTGCTGAAGCTGCAATTGCCCGCTAACGAGCGTCTGCAATATCTGGCCGGCCAGTACCTTGAATTCATCCTGAAAGACGGCAAACGCCGCAGCTATTCGATGGCGAACGCGCCGCACACCGAAGGCCCGATCGAATTGCACATCCGTCATATGCCGGGCGGCGCATTCACGGACCACGTATTCAACACGATAAAGGAGCGCGACATCCTGCGCTTCGAAGCCCCGCTCGGCACCTTCTTCCTGCGTGAAGACTCGGACAAGCCGATCGTGCTGCTGGCCTCGGGCACGGGCTTCGCGCCGCTGAAGGCGATCGTCGAACATGCGGTGTTCAAAAACCTGAACCGGCCCATGACGCTTTATTGGGGCGCGCGCCGCAAGAAGGACCTGTACCTGCTCGAGATCGCCGAGCAATGGGCTCGCGAGATTCCGAACTTCAAGTTCGTGCCGGTGCTGTCGGAACCGGACGCGGGCGATGCTTGGACGGGTCGCGTCGGCTTCGTGCATCGCGCGGTGATCGAGGACCTGCCGGACCTGTCGCCGTACCAGGTGTACGCGTGCGGCGCACCGGTGATGGTCGAGTCGGCACAGCGCGATTTCACCCAGCATCATGGGCTGCCGGAAGACGAGTTCTACGCGGATTCCTTCACGAGCGCGGCGGATCTGGCGAACGCGGTTTGAGGCGATGAACGGGTTGATCGTCATCAGATCAACCCGTTCATCAAAACGAAACAGGCACGCTGGCAGACTTGCATAAATCCGCGTTGACGCGAATTTGTGCAAATTCATGGTTTACACCAGCGCTTTCCTTGTCGTATTCTTTCGCGCATGAACCGCATCCAGTCCGAACTCCGACGTCGCCGCTCGCCGCTCCCTTAGGGGCGCCGCTGGCTTCGTCACGGATTCGCGCCGCACAAAGGCGCAAGCAGTTCGAATCATGAAAGCCACGGCATGCCGTGGCTTTTTTGTTTGCTTTTTTTGTTTTCACCGGCCGCTGCTTCATTTGAGGCCAGCCGCTCACTCACCCTTCACCCCGCTGTCTGGAGCTTGCCGTCATGAATTTCAATGAGTACCCGATCGAGTCGCTGATGTACATCACGAACCGGCCCGAAATCGTTTTCACGCACGGCAAGGGCTCGTGGCTCTACGACAATAACGGCAAGCGATATCTGGACTTCATCCAGGGCTGGGCGGTCAACAGCCTCGGTCATTGCAACGACGGCATGATCGAAGCGCTGAACACGCAATCGAAGCTGCTGCTGAATCCGTCGCCGGCCTTCTACAACGAGCCGATGGCGAAGCTCGCCGGATTGCTCACCCAGCATAGCTGTTTCGACAAGGTGTTCTTCGCGAACAGCGGCGCCGAAGCGAACGAAGGCGCAATCAAGCTCGCGCGCAAGTGGGGTAAGAAGTTCAAGGACGGCGCGTTCGAAATCATCACGTTCGATCACAGCTTCCACGGCCGCACGCTCGCTACCATGTCGGCAAGTGGCAAACCGGGCTGGGACACGATCTACGCACCGCAAGTGCCGGGCTTCCCGAAAGCGGATCTGAACGACATCGCGTCGGTTGAAAAGCTGATCAATGCGAAGACCGTCGCGGTGATGCTGGAACCGATTCAGGGCGAAGGCGGCGTGATTCCCGCCACACGCGAATTTATGCAGCAACTGCGCGCGCTGACTAAAAAGCACAACCTGCTCCTGATCGTCGACGAAGTGCAAAGCGGTTGTGGCCGTGCCGGCACCCTATTCGCCTACGAGTTGTCGGGCATCGAGCCGGACATCATGACGCTCGGCAAGGGCATCGGCGGCGGTGTGCCGCTCGCGGCGCTGCTGGCGAAGGCCGACATTGCTGTGTTCGAAGCCGGCGATCAGGGCGGTACGTACAACGGCAATCCGCTGATGACCGCGGTCGGTTACTCGGTGATCTCGCAACTGACGGCGCCGGGTTTCCTCGAAGACGTGCGTGCGCGCGGCGAATATCTGCGCGCGAAGCTGCTCGAACTGTCGGAAGAACGCGGTTTCGAAGGCGAACGCGGTGAAGGTCTGCTGCGCGCCCTGCTGCTCGGCAAGGACATCGGCAACCAGATCGTCGAGAAGGCGCGCGTGATGCAACCCGACGGCCTGCTGCTGAACGCGGCGCGTCCGAACCTGCTGCGTTTCATGCCGGCGCTGAACGTCACGAACGAAGAAATCGACCAGATGATGGCGATGCTGCGTTCAATTCTCGACACGCTGTAATCACACAGGAAAGCGCGTATGACGACGAGCGCAACGCTATCGATCCGCCGCTTCGACGCGAGCGACACCGATGCCGTGGTCGCGCTGTGGCAGGAAGCGTTCCCCGAGTATCGGGACGTGACAAGGCCGCAACGCAATCCGCATCTGTCGATCGCCAACAAGCTGGCGACGCAACCGGAACTGTTCTTTGTCGCGGTGTTCGGCGAGCGTATCGTCGGCACGGTGATGGGCGGCTACGACGGGCACCGAGGCTGGCTGTATTCGCTTGCGGTAGATGAATCGTTGCGTCGTCACGGCATCGGCACGCGGCTGGTCGCACATGTCGAAAACGCGTTGACCGAACGTGGATGCCCGAAGCTGAATTTGCAGGTGCTGTCCGCGAAGGCCGATGTGCGCGCGTTCTATGAAGCGCTCGGTTATCGCGCGGATGCCGTGATCAGTCTCGGCAAACGATTGGGCGAACTGGCGGAAACGCCGGCGGCTTAAGCGCAGGCAATCGCCTGAATTGAGAAAGGCCGCATGCGCGATTGAAGCGCATGCGGCCTTTTTTACGGCTGAGGCAAACTTAGTCCGGCTTATTCACCCAGCTTATTCACCCAGATAAGCCGCCCGCACCTTCGGATCATCCAGCATCTGCTTCGCGTCACCCGACATCGTCACCAGACCCGAGTCCATCACGTAGCCGCGGTTCGCCGCCTGCAACGCGAGACGCGCGTTCTGCTCAACCAGCAGCACCGTCATGCCTTCAGCCGAGATCGCCCGCACCACTTCGAAGATCTTCTCGACCATGATCGGCGACAGACCCATCGACGGCTCATCCAGCAACAACAGCTTCGGTTTGCTGATGATCGCGCGCGCCATCGCCAGCATCTGCTGTTCGCCGCCCGAGAGCGTGCCCGCGTATTGCGTCGCCCGTTCCTTCAGGCGCGGGAAAAAGCCGAACATGCGATCGACGTCTGCCTTGATGGCGTCGGTATCGTTGCGCAGATACGCACCCATCTGCATGTTCTCGACGATCGACATGCGCGAGAAAATTC
>NZ_VOSW01000308.1 GCF_009690905.1 Paraburkholderia madseniana | reverse complement strand
GCCCCGAGCGCGTATCGAATCGTTGTTCAACTCAATGACGGATCGTCACGCTCCTTCGACGTGCCCTCACCCGGCGATCTCCGTCCGGGCGACCGCGTGCGGATTGACGGAAACCGGCTGGACCGTTACTGATCGACCTGCTTGCCGGTATGGCCGGTGCCTGTGCTTCACCGAGTTTTTTTCACTGGCTGGCCAGTAGATCCGACGCAGCATGCGCCGGCCTGTATTTCCGGACCCCGGAGCATTGTGAGTTGCCCGCGTCTGCATACCAGTTGACTGGCGTGCGCCCGTGCCCGGATCGCATGCTCATATAAATTGACCGAAATCAGATGGCCGCTAATCCGGCTTCGCTTCTGCGCGCCCGATCTCGCCACCTTGCATATGAGAATCGCCAGAACTTGTAGTTATCCCAATCATTGAATCGCCTCATGGCGTAGAGCGCAATAAATCTGTCACTGGCCGCACCACAGCGCGATGTGGCCAAGTGGAGTCGAGGTGACAGTTTTGCTTCCACTCCGAGCGCAATGAAAGTGTCACTTCGCCTCAGTCGAGAGCGCGCAAAAGTTGGGGAGGCTCGCAACGGTTCTGGTGCAAATAGGATCGGCGAATCGGTTAGAGTTGTTGGAGCAAAACGAACTGATAACCGGTGATGACCAAACTGAAGAGCCTGAAGGAGTTGTTCGATGGACGTCATTTTGATCGGGAGA
>NZ_VOSW01000307.1 GCF_009690905.1 Paraburkholderia madseniana | reverse complement strand
GAGATGAGGAGGGGCCGGGGGGCCGCGGAGAGTGGAAAAGGAGACGGGGGGCGGCGGGGGCGGGCCCCGGCCCCCCCCCCCGGCCCGCCGCCGCCCGCCACCGCCGCACCCGACCACCACAATTTCCGGCGTGGTGCGCTCGGCCGCCGCACCGGTGCGCTGCCGATGATGCGCTGCTGCAATGCCGCGCCAGGCGGATCGACCTTGTCGGCGGCCAGCCATGCATCGAGGCCGGCCGCGTCCGCCAGCAACGCGTCGGCCTCGGCACGATGCGCCGCGGCCCAGGCCTCTGCCGCCGCGCGTTCGTGTTGCGGCCAGCGGCGCGGATCGGCGCCGTAGGCTTCGACGATCTGATGGAATCTTTCGGGCGTCATGATTTGTCCTTGCTAAGGCCGCTGCCGGCCAGTTGGGCGCGCAGATTGCGGCGCGCACGTGCCAGCAGACTTTCCAGCGCATCGACCGTGATGCCCATCAGGGCGGCAGCGTCGATGTTCGACATCTCCTGGTAGTAATTCAGCACCAGCGCCTCGCGCTGTCGTGCCGGCAATGCGGCGAGCGCCTCGCGAACGCGCTTGTCCTGGGCGCGCGCTTCAAGCGCGGCGTCGGGCAACGCGGCGGGGTCGATCTCGTCGGGCCTGTCGGCTTGCGGGACTTCGCGGCGGGCGCGCAGCCGGTCAGTGCAAAGGTTTAGCGCGACACGAGTGGCCCACGTATCGG
>NZ_VOSW01000306.1 GCF_009690905.1 Paraburkholderia madseniana | reverse complement strand
GGGAGGGAGGGGGAAGGGGGGGAGGGGGGGGGGGGGGGGGGGGGGGGCGGGGGGGGGGGGGGGGGGGGGTGTGGGGGGGGGGGGGGGGGGGGGAGGGGGGGGGGGGAGAGGAGGGGGGAGGGGAAGAGAGGGGGGGAGGAGAAGAAAGGGGAAGAGGAGGAAAGGAGGAGGGAGGAGGAGAGAGGAGGGAAAAAGGAGAGAGAGAAGGAAGAGAGAGGGGGGGAGGAGAAAGGAGGAAGAGGAGGGGAGAAGAGAAGGAGAGAGAAGAAAGAGGGAGAGGAGGACGAGAAGAAAAGAAAAGAGAAAAGGGGAAGAGGAAGGGAGAGAGAAGGGAGAAAAAGTGAGAGGAGAGGAAGAGGAGGGGAGGGGAGGGGGAAGGGGGGAGGGACGGCTAGAAAGGGGAGGGAGAGACAGAGGGAGGAGGGGGGGGAGAGGGGAAAGAGAAAAAAGAAAAAGGGAAGAGAAGAGAAAGAAAGAGGAGAGAAAGGGAGGGAGGAAAAAGAAGAAGAGAAGAGAGAAGAAAGGAGAGAGAAGAGAGAAAGGGAAAGGAAGAGGGAGGAGAGGAGGAAGAAGGAAAGGGGGGGAGAGGGGAGAGGAGGAGGGAGGGGAAGAAGGAGGGGAAGAAGAGAGAGGAGAAAGAGAGAGAAAAGGAAGAGAAGGAAGAAAAGGAAAGAAAGGGAAGGGAGGGGGGGAGGAAGAAGAAAGAAAGTGCACCTCTCCACTGG
>NZ_VOSW01000305.1 GCF_009690905.1 Paraburkholderia madseniana | reverse complement strand
CCACCACTCCCACTGCCAATCGGCGCCGCCGCCCCAGCCGCCTGCGCGGCCGCAGCCAACGAAGCCGCCGGCTGCCCATTACTCGTAATCGCCCCAGCCGCGAGCAACGTATCGAGATCCGCATCCGCCCCCGGAGCGCCCGGCGTAAACGAAACCGTCAAGAACGAGGAAGAAGAAAGCGTGATCCCATACGTGTTCTTGATCAGCGTGACAACCGCGGCCTCAGCATTCGCAATCACCGTGCTATTCGACAGCGCGCTCTGATACGACGGATTAGAAGTAATCCCCGCGAGCAACCCACTAACCGTCGTGCCCAACTGCCCCGCGAGGTAGTCCAACAACAACTCCGTCAACGGCGTCACGTTGTACGTACCCGCACCAGCCGCAAACGAATGAATCGTGATCGCGCCGCCGGTTGCCGTAATCGTGCAAGGACCGTCAAACCCGAACGTCGCCGTATAAGCGCCGTTGGAATTAGCCGTCGCGCTACCCGAACCGTTCTTGCATGTCAGGGTGATGCTCGCGTTAGCCAGCGCCACGCCGACAGCGGCTGTACCACCCACCGTCCCGACCGGCGAGCCGCCGCTATTGGTTCCACCACCGCACGCAACCAGCGCACTGGTCGCAAGCACTATCGATCCGAACTGCAGCGTGCGCAGCGTGGCGCCGTTTAGAAGCTTCATCGCCTATCTCCAAAGAAAGTCATTCACAATTGACCGGCACCAGCGCCCGTCCG
>NZ_VOSW01000304.1 GCF_009690905.1 Paraburkholderia madseniana | reverse complement strand
GCCCGTTCCTTCAGGCGCGGGAAAAAGCCGAACATGCGATCGACGTCTGCCTTGATGGCGTCGGTATCGTTGCGCAGATACGCACCCATCTGCATGTTCTCGACGATCGACATGCGCGAGAAAATTCCGCGGCCTTCCGGCACCATCGCCAGACCACGCTTGAGCAGTTCGTGCGCCGGGATGCCCTTGATCGACTCACCCATGTACTCGATGTCGCCTGCCGAGTACGGCTTCAGACCCGTGATCGCCTTCATCGTCGTGGTCTTGCCTGCGCCATTCGCGCCGATCAGCGTGACCAGTTCGCCCTGTGCAACTTCGAGATCGATACCCTTGACTGCCTGGATGCCGCCGTAATTGACCTGCAGGCCCTTGATTTTCAACATTGCCGTTGCCATTAGTGGACCCCCGCACCCAGATAAGCTTCGATCACCTTCGGATCCTTCTGCACATCTGAAGGCAGACCTTGTGCAATCACCTTGCCGTAGTCGAGCACCGTCATCTGGTTGCACAGACCCATCACCAGTTTCACGTCGTGCTCGATCAGCAGAATCGTCTTGCCGTCGCTGCGGATCTTGTCGAGCAGCTTGGTCAGCTCGACCTTTTCCGTTGCGTTCATGCCGGCAGCCGGTTCATCCAGCGCGAGCAGCTTCGGATCCGTTGCCAGTGCGCGGGCGATTTCCAGACGGCGCTGGTGACCGTACGACAGATTGCGCGACGTGTAGTCCGCGTACTGCGCAATGCCGACGTA
>NZ_VOSW01000303.1 GCF_009690905.1 Paraburkholderia madseniana | reverse complement strand
AGGCGCCGCCCTCCGGGCGCGTGAGCGTCGAGCATGTGGTGAACGTGCTGTCGCGCATGCGCAGCGTGCAGATGCCGCCGAAGATCGATACTGCGCTACAACTGACGACACCGCCGCTGGCCGACACCTCGCGCTACGACGGGCTGCGCCCGGCACTGCAACAGCCGGAGGCCGGTCATGCGTGATCTGATTGTCGAACTCAAACACTTGCGGCTGCACGGCATGGCTGCCGGCTGGGCCGAACTGCTCGAACAGGTGAATGTCGAGGCGGCGTCTTCGCAATGGCTGCTCGAACGGCTGTTGCAGGCCGAGGTCGCGGATCGGGCCGTGCGTTCGGTCAGCCACCAGATGAACGCGGCGAAGTTCCCGGTGCATCGCGACATCGCGGACTTCGACTTCGATGGCTCGCCGGTCGACCGTCAGCTCGTCACGCAACTGGCCGGCATGACGTTCACCGAGGGCGCGCACAACCTGGTTCTGGTCGGCGGCCCGGGCTCGGGCAAGACGCATCTGGCGACCGCCATAGGCGTGTCCGGCATCATGCACCACGGCAAGCGGGTGCGCTTCTACTCGACCGTGGATCTGGCCAACGCACTGGAGCAGGAGAAGGCGCAGGGACGCGCCGGGAGGATCGCGGCGAGCCTGCTTCGCCTCGACCTGGTCATTCTGGACGAACTCGGATATCTGCCCTTCAGCCAGGCCGGCGGGGCGTTGCTATTCCACCTGCTGAGTCGCCTGTACGAGCATACAAGCG
>NZ_VOSW01000302.1 GCF_009690905.1 Paraburkholderia madseniana | reverse complement strand
GATGCGGCGGGCACGCCGGTGAGTTCCTCCGTCGCTTCCGGTGCATTCTCGGGCAGGGCGACGAACGCACGCCATTGCTCGAACGCGCGCGTTTCGCAGCGCTCGGCGATGAACGCTTCGTTCAGCAAGCCTTCGGTCACGATCACATGCGCGAGTGCATTGACCACCGCGACGTTGGTGCCCGGACGCAATTGCAGATGATGCGACGCCTTGACGTGCGGCGTATCGACGATATCGATGCGGCGCGGATCGACGACGATCAGCTTCGCGCCCTCGCGGATGCGGCGCTTCATGCGCGAGCCGAACACCGGGTGGCCGTCGGTCGGATTGGCGCCGATGACCATGATGACGTCGGCCTTGTCGACCGAGGCGAAGGTTTGCGTGCCGGCCGATTCGCCGAGCGTGGTCTTCAGGCCGTAGCCGGTCGGCGAGTGGCACACGCGCGCACAGGTGTCGACGTTATTGTTGCCGAAGGCGGCGCGCACGAGCTTCTGTACCAGATACGTTTCTTCGTTCGTGCAGCGCGACGACGTGATGCCGCCGATCGAATCGCGGCCGTGCTTCGCCTGAATGCGGCGGAATTCCGACGCCGCGTACGTGAGCGCTTCTTCCCAGCTCACTTCACGCCACGGATCGGTGATTTTCGCGCGGATCATCGGCTTGGTGATGCGGTCCTTGTGCGTCGCGTAGCCCCAGGCGAAGCGGCCCTTCACGCACGCGTGGCCTTCGTTGGCCTGGCCGTTCTTGTGCGGCACCATCCGCA
>NZ_VOSW01000301.1 GCF_009690905.1 Paraburkholderia madseniana | reverse complement strand
CCATACCGGACCGGCGAGCTGCGTGTACGATAGGACCAGTTGACTTATGAGTCTCAGGAGACACCATGAAAGCGGTGTGCCCGCTGCA
This sequence comes from Paraburkholderia madseniana, assembly GCF_009690905.1. Taxonomy (GTDB): domain Bacteria; phylum Pseudomonadota; class Gammaproteobacteria; order Burkholderiales; family Burkholderiaceae; genus Paraburkholderia; species Paraburkholderia madseniana. The sequence goes on along the minus strand of NZ_VOSW01000301.1, from coordinate 675 downwards.
CGGGCCAACGACCATCATCCGCACGAACGCGCACGGGTTTCCGGTGTATAAGTGCTGCTGCGACGACGTGCCCTACGTAATGCCCCCGGACGCATGTACGAGGGCGCCGACACAACGCGGATCTGAGCCTCGACAGCAACCCCAACAACCGAAATCGAAGCAGGAATGACACTGACGATCAGTCTGTTGCCGGTGTGCTGAGTCGCAGCTATTGGCACGTGGGCGGTATTACGGCCCACCTTCGCGAATCGTCAGAGCATTCTTCACGGACGTAACGCCAGAAACGCCTTTCGCTATCGAGGCCGCCTTGTCGATCAGTGCCGGATCGGTGACGCTTCCAGCTAGCGTTACTGCACCACCTTTTACGAGTACATTGATGCCCGTGGTATCGACACCGCCCTTCGAAAGCGCCTGAACCACTTTTCTGCTTAATGCCCGATTCGCCTTTCTGACGGCGGATTTCGACGTCCCTTGCGTTGTCGCCGATATGGCAGACGATTCGCTTTCCTGTGCCCACGCATTGACGGAAGTGACAACAATCAATACAGCACCAGCGAGCTTGAGTGTTCTGATTGCGTTCATTGGCTGCTCCAGTATCAATCACCTAACGGAAGACCCTCTCCAGGATCCCGACGTACCGCCGCTTTACATGCATTCACGCACATGGGTAGCGGT
>NZ_VOSW01000300.1 GCF_009690905.1 Paraburkholderia madseniana | reverse complement strand
TGTTCGTGCTCCCATCGTCGGATGCGGCGATAGTCGCTGGGCGAACATCGCTCCTTGAGATGGCAACGCGGGCATGCGCTGGGCCAGTACACGCGCAGATTCATGTCTTTCTCGACGGTCTTGAATCGAAGAATTGCGCGCTCACCGGCGGGACATCGATACTCATCGCTTCTTGCAACGTAGATGAAGTCGCGTTTGGTGAAGAGCCCTTTCTTCCTTGACGCTGAGGTGAGCGGTTTCGGGACATACGCCGTGATCCCTGCCAGTTCGCACGCGCGGATGTCCGGACCACTGAAGTAGCCCCGGTCAGCCAGCACCTTCAGCTTTGGCTTGCCCATCGCGTTCTTTGCCGACAGCGCCATCTTGCTGAGTTGACCATGATCGCCTCCGATATTCGTCACCTCGTGTTCGACAATAAGATGATGCTTCGTATCAACTGCTGTCTGGACGTTGTAGCCGACCGTTCCGGTTCTCTTGCCACCGCTGGTCATGGAGCGGGAATCCGGGTCAGTGAGCGATAGCTGTCCGTCCGGTTCATCCTTCAACTGCTGTTTGATCTGCTCGAGCTCACGCATCCGCTGGCGCAATATCGCGATCTTCTCGTATAGGCGCACGGTCTTCACGTCGAAACCCGTTGGGCTAGTACGGTCTGCAGTCTCAATCATGTCGAGATATCGCTGAACGCTTTCCTCAATCTGTTGCTGACGCTTGTCGATCTTGCCGGCCGTATAGTTTCTGTCGCGGCTGTTCACCGCCTTGAACTTGCTGCCGTCGATGGCCAC
>NZ_VOSW01000299.1 GCF_009690905.1 Paraburkholderia madseniana | reverse complement strand
GGCCGATCTGCTATGGTGGGCGGTCCCGAGACGAGCGATGTAACGAATGATCAAGACCTCGAACGCCACTGTGAGCAAGGCGCTCAAACGGCTGCATTACCCGCTGGACATAATGCTGACATGCGTACGTTGGTACGTCGCCTATCCGTTGAGTCTGCGTCACCTGGAAGAAATGATGTCCGAGCGGGCAGTGTCGGTCGATCATTCGACGGTGCACCGGTGGGCTATCAAGTAGGTGCCTGCGCTCGGTAAGGTATTCGGACCGCGCAAGCAAAAGGTCGGTCGAAGTTGGCGAATAGATGAGACCTACATCAAGGTCAAGGGCGAATGGAAGTACTTGTATCGGGCCGTCGATAAGGCTGGCGACACGGTTGACTTCCTGTTCCGCGCCAGGCGGGACAAGGCCGCGGCCCGGCGCAATTTCGAAAAGGCGATCTTTGGAAACGGCGTACCTGAGACGGTGACGATCGACAAGAGCGGGGTGAATCTCGCAGGGCTAAATTCGATCAATGCTGATCGCGAAGTGCCGATCAAAATTCGACAATCGAGTATCTGAACAACGTGGTCGAGCAGGACCATCGAGCGATCAAACGGATCGTACGGCCAATGCTAGGATTCAAGAGCTTTCGTTGCGCCCGCGTCATTTTAGGCGGTATCGAACTCATGCACATGATAGCGAAAGGACAGATGAAGAGTGACGGTCGACGGCATCGTTCAGTCGCCGAGCAGTTCTACGATCTTGCGAAATAAGCATTCCTCTCCGTTCCGTCCCGACTCTTCCTAATTTCCT